>JBAWWJ010000083.1:0-29921 GCA_037146815.1 Planctomycetota bacterium | reverse complement strand
CATTGAGAAGATTTGATGGAAAAAGACTCGCCACCATTTTCTCCTGCCAAGGGATCTCATGACGGGATTCAAAGACGATTCCGGGTTGTCCCCGAATAAGTTGGCCACCGATGAGGGTGTTTTCCCGCTGCCATTGTCGCCATTTGAACGCTATATGGTTCTTGACGACTCAAATGCCTACCCGATGTCGTTTGTGCTGATCGTCCGCCTGAAGGGAGACCTTCAGCGGGCGGTGTTCGAGGAATCCGTGGCATTTGCACTGCGGCGGCACCCACTCCTGATGAGCCACATCGGCAAGGTTCGAGGCCAGGGATGGTGCTGGATTCCCGTCAATGAGCCTTCACCAGAGATGACTTGGGTTGATGACGCGGGTGACTTGCAACCTCCAGATCAGGAGCGAATTGATCTGACCCGCGAAATCGGACTCAGGATCTGGGTCAACAAAACCCAGAACGCCGCAGAACTGGTTTTCCAGTTTCATCATGCTTGCACCGATGGCCTGGGTGGTGTGCAGTTCATCGGAGATCTTCTTGCCGATTACGGTCAGAAGACCGCCGAGGAAGGGGCCGAGCTTCCAGAAATCGAGCCGATCCAGATTGATCGACTGAAATCTCGATCAAATTTTGCATCCGAAGCCTGCGAGCAGCCGTCAAAAAAAGTCAGTTGCCCGCTGATGCTGAGCCAGAAGTTATTCAAACTTCTGCGTCGCCAACCGGTTCCTCTGGCCGCGAGCCGGACGGCAAATCCGATCGGAACATTCCTGACGTTTCCGGCGATCGTCAGTCGCGTCATCGAACGACCCGTCGTACAGCAGATGAAAGTTGTGGCCGCCCGCAAAGGTGTCGAGCTGAACGACCTTTATCTGATGGAAATGTTCCAGACCATTCGGGAATGGAACCGGCGACATGGCAAGGGAAATGATCGCCAGTGGCTACGGATTGGCATGCCAACGAGTCTGCGAACACCATTGCATGATCAAATGCCGGCCGCCAATGTTGTCAGCTACATGTTTTTGACGCGATTGGCTGGTGACTGCGAAAGACCTGAAGAAACGCTGGCGGACATTCATCGCCGCACGTCGACAATCGTCAATGAACGCCAAGGACGATTTATTGCCACTGGCCTGAAGTACGTTTTGAAAGTTCCAGGGCTGTTGTGGTGTCTGTTGCGGCTGAATCGCTGTTTTACATCAGTGATTTTGACCAATGTCGGTGATATTCGGCGCCAATTTACGTCCCGGTTTCCCCTCAAACAGGGGCGATGTGTGGCCGGTAATGTCACGCTCGACGTTTTGACGGGGGCTGTCCCCGTCAGGCCGAATACGCGACTGTCGACATCCGTGGGGACGTATGCAGGCAACTTGTACATCAACATGCATTGCGATCCCTTAAGTTTCACGCGTGAGCAGTCCGAAGATATTGCGGACCTCTTCGTAGAGCGTCTGAAACAAATGATTCCGGCAGATATTGCTGCTGAGCGACGAGCCGCATAATCAAGGACGTATCTGTGTCACAAACGGAATTTACACCGGAAGAATTTCGTGTGCTGGGCGAAGGTGTCCTCTGGCCAAGGTTTCTCGTCTTTCCAAGTATCGCGATCATCGGCTATGTCGGTTTCATAACCGGACTGGGCGGGGATAGTCTATTTGTCAAACTGATGTGGTCCGTCTTCCTGGGCTACTGCTGGTTCTGTGTCTCGGGATCGTTTCATGAAGCGGTTCACCAGACCATGGGAACATGGCGGAATGCTAACGTCTGGTTTGGTCGAGTTGTCGGAACATTTCTCGGGATTCCTTACACGGCCTACCGCGAAACACACATCCGCCATCACGCGTACATGAATACGTCGGAGGACTTCGAGCTCTGGCCGTACTCCAAACCAGGGGCATCACTCGCATTCCGTCGTGCCTTTGTTGTGTTCGATATCGTGGGAGCGATTCTTGCCAATCCGATTGTTTATGGCCGAATCTACTTCGTGCGCAACTCCCCATTAAGCCGACAGGCCCGCACCTCGATCACGCGTGAGTACATTGCGATTGCTGTATTCTGGGGGAGCGTCGCTGCGGTTGTCACAGCGCTGAGCCTGAATGGAATCGTAGACTTGCAGCGATTCGATCCGATGTGGCTGCTGCCAATGCCGATCGCGGCGGCATTCAATGGGTTCCGCAAATTCACGGAACATGTGGGAATGGCCAGCACCGATCCGATCCTCGGGACGCGGACTGTCATGGGAAACAACTGGTTGTCGCGCGTTTGTTCCTATTTTAACTTCAATCTGGATGTCCACGGGCCGCACCATCGATTTCCCAGAGCACCACACTTTGAGCTGGAATCCAAGCTGGCAGACTATCAACGGAAGCATCCAGAAGCGGTCATTCCGATTTTTCCGACGTATCTGGCCGCAGTCTTGCACACGATTCCCTGTCTTTGGCGAAACCCCGGCGTCGGCGTGAATGCAGGCGGGACAAACCAGTCCTACTCGAAGTCGGGAGTTGAAAACTTCACCAGCGAAGTTGGAAGCCAGACTGAGGCCGCTCAGGAACGACGTGTTGCCTGAGGAACCTGCTGCCCCAGTCAGCTCAGTCTTTGAAATGCATTGTTGTCGTTCCTAACGTTTTTCGGCTCAGGAAGTACGTGGTTTGCCAACAACTTCCGAAGTTATTGGCGAGTCGACTTGTCGAAACGTGTCAATCCTTGCGGGCTGAAGGCTCGCGAGCACAAAGCACAGGGCTTCCAGCCCTGTGAACGGGAAGCAAAGCAGAATGTGCGACCTGAAGGGTCGCGAGAGGTCATCGATCGGAGTTGATCGCTATGACTGAATTTCTTGCGACCTTTCAGGTCGCACTTCCTGTTCTGTCCGCGGTCACAGGGCTGGAAGCCCTGTGCTTCGTGCTTGTGGGCCTTCAGCCCACAAGAGGCCGACGATTGCGACATCGCCGGGGTGCCTGACATGTTCACCTCCTGTCGACTTGTGAGTAAGTCCGAGTCAGATCAATCCCGTGTGGACGACCTGTCGGTACATGGCACTCGTGTGCAGCTTGTTTAGGCTGGCTTAGTTTGTTCTCCGAATGCCATAGGCGGTGTTTCAATTTCGCCATTGGCAACGCAGGCGGCGATCACCAGATCTCCCGTGACGTTGACCACGGTTCGGCACATATCGAGGATCCGGTCGACGCCCAGAATAATCCCGATTGCGGCTCCAGGAATGCCGACGGACTGCATCACGACAATGATCAGCGGCAACGATCCGCCTGGAACTCCGGCTGTGCCAACTCCTGCCAGGATTGCCATTAACACCACGGTGAACTGTTGCGTCGCACTCAGTTCCACACCCATAACCTGTGCCAGGAACAGAATGACCACGCCTTCATAGAGGGCCGTTCCGTTCTGGTTTCCGGTTGCTCCGACTGTCAGAACGAAATTGGCAATTCGAGTTGGCAGCTTCAATTGTTCATGGGCGACCTCAATTGCCGTTGGGAGCGTGGCACTTGACGACGACGTTCCAAACGCGACCAGCATTGCTTCGGAGACATCACGAAAGAACGCCAGAGGTGACCGCCTCGCAAATATCACGATGACGATTGAATAGACCACGAAGAGTTGCAACGCCAATCCGAGCAGCGCCGTCAAAACGAACCATAGCAATGTCTGAAGTATGCCCAGACCCAGTTGGGCCGCCAATGAAAACACGAGGCAACCGGCGCCGTAGGGGGCGAGTTTCATCGCAAATGTGATGACCGCCATGGAAATCGCCAGCAGGCCTTCCAGCCAGCCGACAAATGTTTTTGTTTCCTCGGGCCGCGTCGTAATGGCAATTCCGCAAATCAGCGAGAAAACCATCACCGCCAGCATGCCGTTCCCCTTGGAGCTGCCATCGACAGCTCCAACCATTTCCTGCAACGGATTTTCAGGCAGGAGATTGACCAGCACTTCACGGATTGGCTTGGCTTGTTTCGCTTTGTCCATACTCTTGGCGGCATCTTTGGAGTACTCGTCCAGAAGCGCCTGACGCTGTTCCGGGTCCAGTGTTTGACCCGGCTTGAAGCCGTTCACAAGACCAACACCGATCAGAACCGCCGCGCTCGATAGGATTGCTGTGAAGGCCAGCGTCTTCAGTCCCATCCAACCGAGTTTGCTCAGGTCACCAATCTCAACTACGGCCAAAGTCAGTGCCGAAAAGACCATGGGCACGACGACCATGAACATCATTCGCAGGAACAGATCTCCCACGGGACGTGCCCAATAAATCGTCAGGTCCAACCAGCCCGCGATTCCATTCCTGTCGGCGTCTGACCAGAGGTGTTCGGTGTAACCATCAACGATTCCATTTTCGTTGGAATCCGTGTGGATTCCTTTTTCGCACGAGCCACCCCAGTTGGCCAGCAGTCCAAGGGCGACTCCAATCAACAGGCCGATCAATATCTTGGTATGCAGCGGCATGGGCGTACGCCCAGGTTCAGAGCGTGGAATATCTGTCATGTTTCCTGTTCCGAAGTAATATCCTGTTCACGCTTCCGTTCTGAATTGGCAGGTGGGAACTCGACCGGATACGGAAGCGCCCAATCGAACGTCCTCGGGGACCGCGCCACACGGAACGGAAACGTACCGAAGTCAGTCGGATTGAGGAAGCGTCAACCAGAATCTTCGGCATATTCGGAAAACTCGGTCACTCGGCCATTGCCGAGATTTGGTAATTTCGAATCCAGTATTGTGATGTAGCCCGCCATCTCTTCAGACTGGAACTACGATTCACTGTATTTTCTGCAAGGCTCGGCACTTCGAGACTGACAGATTTCGCAGATGTGTTGGGGGCTTCAGCCCACCGCTGAAAATCACTGACCGAGTCATTCCAGCTCACTGTCCCAACCGGTTCCGAAAGCGATCTGCCATGAATCCACTGAATCTTTTCCGAAGGATGTCGCGAAAGAGCGCTCACCCGGAAGGGATTCATATGACGTGGGCACAATCCAGCATTGTTCGAACTGCAACGCGAACCGGTGTCCTCTTGAAACGCCAGACGTGGATCTTCCCGATCCTGGCAATCCTCGTCCTGGCGACGCTCGCTTTCGGGGTCCGTCGCGCCATCGAATCGACCATGAAATCGAATCTGCAATCCCAATTGCAGACGCTGCTGAATGTCGAAACTGAAATGCTTGAAACGTGGTTTGGGGTTCAATCATCGAATGCAGAAGCCTCGGCCAATGACTTCCAGGTACGGGAAGCGATTTACCACTTGCTGGCCGAGTTGGAACAGACGGAAGCAACTCCCGGTGCCGAGGCGACGAAACTTCCGACGACGGCAGAATCACTGCGAAAGTTGAAGACCGAACTCGAACCGGCCATGTCGTCTCATCAGTATCTGGGGTACCTGGTCTTCGACAAGACCAAGCGAATCATTGCTGCGAGTCAGGAAGATCTCGTGGGGCGAAAGGACATTCCAGAGTACGAACAGTTCGTCTTGCCCGCACTTGAAGGTCATGCGGCGATCAGCCCTCCGTTTCCCAGCTTGACGATCATGAAGGACCAGCACGGTCGGATGCGAACCGGCGTTCCTACGATGTTCGTTGCGGCACCGATTCGCGACGCTCGATTTCAAGTTGTCGGTGTGCTTGCGTTCCGCATGCGGCCCGATCTGGAATTCACGCGGATTCTTCAATTGGGGCGCATTGGAGAGAGTGGCGAGACTTATGCCTTCGACAAATCTGGCAGGATGGTTTCCAACAGCCGGTTCGACGATTCGCTCATCTTGCTTGGTCTACTGCCTGATACCGAGCACGTGCAATCTCTGCTGAATCTTCAAGTAAAGGATCCCGGCGGTAATCTGCTGCTGGGGTATCGACCTGCGGTACGTCGAGGTGAATTGCCGATGACCAAGATGGCCGCTGCGGCTATTTCTGGATCGTCCGGCGTCGACGTCAACGGGTATCGCGATTACCGTGGCGTGCCAGTCATTGGTGCCTGGAAATGGCTGCCAAAGTATGGATTGGGAGTCGCCACCGAGATCGATGCTGATGAAGCGTTCCGTCCACTTTCGATCTTGCAGTGGACATTCTGGGGACTGTATCTGCTGCTGGGGATTTGTTCCGTTGCCATTTTCGTCTTCACGGTGATCGTCGCGCGACTGCAACGGCAGGCGCAGAAATCGGCGATCGAGTCCCAGAAACTGGGGCAATATACGTTGGAAAAGAAACTTGGCACGGGAGCGATGGGGGTTGTCTACAAGGGGGTTCACGCAGTGTTGCGCCGTCCGACTGCGATCAAACTGCTGAACGTGGACAAAGTCAACGACGGCTCAATCAAGCGGTTTGAGCGTGAAGTCCAGATCACCTGCCAGCTCAACCACCCCAATACGGTGGCCATCTATGATTACGGTCGGACGGCTGAAGGGGTCTTCTATTATGCGATGGAATACCTCGACGGGATCGACCTGCAGACTCTGGTCGAACGGTATGGTCCACAACCTGAAGATCGTGTGATTCATATTCTGCGCCAGATTTGTGGTTCGCTTTACGAAGCTCATTCACTGGGTCTTGTCCATCGTGACATCAAGCCCGCCAATATTATGTTCAATCGTCGTGGCAGTGAGCCAGATGTGGTGAAGGTTCTCGATTTCGGGCTGGTGAAGGCAGTCGACGACGAGAAGCAATCGGGTTTGACGGCTGCAAATGGCCTGACGGGGACGCCGCTGTATATGTCTCCCGAAGCCATTCAAACTCCCCAATCGGTGGATGCTCGCAGCGACATCTACGCAGTGGGAGCAGTGGGGTATTTCCTGCTGACGGGTCAACCTGTGTTTAATGCGGCGAACATTGTGGAACTCTGTCAGATGCATGTGACGCGCCATCCAGAAACGCCTTCGAGTCGACTTGGCAAACCGGTTTCGACCGAGTTGGAAAGTGCGTTGATGGCCTGCCTGGAAAAATCGCGATCCAAACGCCCGCAGACGACGCGTGATCTGATTCTGTTGCTGTCACGCTGTCCCGCCGCAAATAGCTGGTCGTTGGAAGAGGCCGACGCCTGGTGGGGGCGTCATGAACGGAGCCATGTTTCGCCATCACCGTCAGTGGTCTCGGACTCCGGTTCGAATCCAGCAGAGGGCTACGCGAAGACATTTATTAACGGCGAACCCGAGTAATTGCGTCGAATTCGCTCACGACGCAGAACCTGATCCCGATCCACCTGAAAATCGGGACGAGAAATCATCGGTCCCGGTTGACGCGTCCGTTGTTGCCTGCTGACAGAGAGTCTCGCCACGGTTGCGTAGCGGGTATTGGTCGCCTGCCAGGACGGCTTCTCGCCTTTCGCGCAGGCATTCCCGTCCGCCAATCTCATAGTCGCGGCATACCTGCGGACGGTATTCGTGGTGCTTGCACAGGCGAGTCTGAAGATCGAACCAGAGACATGTCTCCTGCGGTTCCTGACCACGTAGAAGTCCCGAAAAATGGACATTGATTTCGTCTACCAAATCTTCGGGAAGGTCCTTCGGACGAAAGGGATGCGGTGTCGCGTAATGCGGTCGCGACGCATATAAAACGACCGGTGATCCGATACCCATACAGCAAACTCCGCATCCTTCACAAGATGTCGGAATGACCGGCAGGTCTTCCATCTTTCAACCCTTGTCGCCACATCGTTGCAACGTCAAGCACCTTGGACGTTAATCTTCAGCGCCCCATCATTGACCGAGTCATCATGGATTCTCTTGGCCAGATCAAAACAATATCGGGCCGTCGTTTAGCCAGTCGATCCCGTCCCGATTGGCTGACGCTAGTCTGTGACAGCGTGACCTCAGTGACCCTGGTGAGTCCCGCAATCGAATCAATATCTGCATCGCCAATCGACCCTCCGTCAAAACGAAGGCTGGTCAAGCTGGAGCTTGCTGACAACCTGGCGATTGCTGACCGAGGAAGTTCCATATCCACGAGTGACAGAGACTCCAGTTTTGGAAGAGTCGCCAGGATCTCCATGCCATGATCTGTTAGCGGTGCGTTAATCGCGAGATACTTCAATTCTTCCAGCGGAACCAGATACTGAAGAATCTCATCCCCTTGGGGAGCCTGAATTTTCAAATTCGTCAAGTGTCTGGTGTGGCTGAGATTCGACAGGCCAGGTCCCTGAATTTCGGCCTCCATCAACCACAATGTCTTCAAGTTTGGGAAACTCGAAAGAACCTTGAGTCCGTCGTCCGTGATCCGAGTTCCCGTAAGCCGAAGTGTTTCCAGGCGAGTCAGTGGAGGAAGTTCATTCAACATCGCGTCAGTGATGCCTGACTGTTCCAGAAACAAATCGCGAATTTCGGAATTGCTGCCAATCGTCGTGAGGTCGCCTGGAATGAGTGGAATTGTCAAACCGTCCAAATCCCGCTTACAACGAAATCCGGTCACTTTGCCGTCCAACCCGAGAAAGCATTGACCTCGTTGAGAAATCTCGCGAAACCCGACAAGCGTATCTGGGTGCAGTTGAATTCGTCCGTGTGGAACGAGTGCATTCAAGCGTATGAAGCCTTCGTGAGTAACTTCCGTCCCCGAGATGTCGAGGTTGATCTTGCCACCCTCACAAAGTCTGACGATTGCGTCGATTGCCGAATCGTCGATCTTCCGGCAGTTTTCCAGTCGGACAAGCCTGAGTCCAGGGGCACGCTGCAGTTGTTCGATGCCTGCCGCCGTGATTGACGTTTCGTTCAGACTCAGGAATTCCAGAGACCTCAGCCCCGACAGTCGCGACAGGTCCTCATCCTTGAGCCAGCGGCAGCGGTTGAGTTCCAGTTCTCTCACGCCGGGCAGGGTGCACAATTCTGAAAAATCGTCGTCCGCGAGATTTGTGTCGCTGAGATCGAGCGATGAAAGTTTTGATAACGACTGCAGGGCTCGAATTCCACGCACGGTCACGAGTGATCCGGCCAGCGAGAGGCGCTGCATCGAAGGGATTGACGCGGCGATGATGACCTGCTCATCGCCGAAATCGTCCCCTTCGAGCTTCGCTCCAACCAGCAGAGTTTCGTTCAGGGCGTAACAGAGCTTGGCCCTGGCGGAAATCAGCTTTTGCTCAGGAGTGTCCAGCGGCCACAAGATCGTACTGATGCTTGCGACGATCATCGCTGCAACGGCTAGAACCATGAATCGACCGACTGCGATCAACATGGATTGCTCTCCCGCTTCTGCTCCCTGCCTTGAAGGGACTACTTCTTTTCTTCAGGCTTCTTTTCCTCAGGTTTCGCTTCAGCGGGTTTGGCAGGTTCCACTCCGCGAATCACTTGCAGTCCAGGAATGGCAGCCTTAATTGCTGTGACACCTGCATCGGTGACCTTCGTTTCCCAAAGGTACAATCGCTTGAGCTTCTTCAGTCCTTCCAGATGTTTCAGGCCGGCATCTGTGACAACCGTCCCGTACAGATTCAGGTATTCCAGATTCTCAAGTCCTTTCAAGTGCTCCATGCCTGCATCGGTGACCTTCGTGCGTTCCAGATGCAGACGAACGAGTCCCTTGGAATCCTTGATGTGGACCAGTCCTGCGTCCGTGATGTCTTTGCCGCGGACATTCAACTGTGCCAGCTTTGGCAGATTCTTGAGCGAAGCGAGTTGAGCGTCTTCAATCTTTCCGTCGGCGAGGTGATAGGCAACATCCAGCCGGGCATCGTTCTGGGCCAATTCCATGACCTGCCCACCAACCTTGCGGATCTCGGCCATGGCCGCTTTCTCGGCATCCGTCGGTGCGGGCTTCTCTTGTGAAAAACCTATCGACACAAAAACGCCACTCATCATCAAACACAGACCAACGGCACGGATCATCGTCGCAGACTCCTTGTTGACGGCACGAAAAGTTGGCCAAAAACCTGCCGACAGTCTAACAAATCTCAACCGCCAACGTGTAGTCTCCCGCAACTTCCGTAATCGGAGGATTTCCTGCTGGTCCGCGGAGGTAAGAACCGCTGATGAACGCTGATCAGAAAGAAATCGAAATGCTTTAGGTGTCGGTGCTGTCGGAGTCTGACTGTCATGGCTCGCGTCCTTTCGTTCAACGCGAGCAGTAGGAACTTGAAAACTACAAATCGTTGCCGCGGAAATCTCGTCTGACTTCACCATGCATGCGGCGTAAGTTGATTTGTGTTGAATTTCCCTGTGGTCTGCTGAAAAATAAATCTGCCGGATTGAATATTAATGTCTTCTTCTCCGGTGATTATTTTGTCAAAGCTGGTGAAAAGTCTACGTCGATCCTCTTCATATCAGCGTTCATCAGTGTTCATCATCGGTAACCGACAGGAGTGACCATGCCAGAACATCCATTCGCCGCAGAAGGATACGCGTTCATGGGTGCCGCGTTTGAAGTCCACAACGTGATGGGCGGTGGAATGCTGGAAGAGATTTACCAACAAAGCCTCGAAGTGGAATTGGCGCTTCGCCAAATTCCGTTCGTGCGAAAGCACGAATTAAAGGTGCACTACAAGGGGCGTGAACTCGAGAGGAGATGCACTCCTGATCTGTTCGTGTTTGAAAAAATCGTCGTTGAATTAAAATCCGTGGCCACGCTGTGCCCGGAGCACGAGGCACAGTTGATGAACTACATGCGGATTACTCACAGCCCGATTGGTTACCTGGTGAACTTTGGTCCCATTGGAAAGCTGCAGTACGAGAGGTTTATTCTTTCGGAGTTTGTGGACCGCTTATGAACGCTGATAAACGCCAATCATGCGGATGCGAAATGCAGAGAGCGGCAATTGACATCGCGGTTGTGTCCACGAGGGAGACCAGAAGTGCAGGCGATGTATACGGCAACGGCAGTTGAAAGGGCAAATGTCTTTCGGCACGTTCAATACTGAAAACGTGAGAAATTGAAGAAGACTCGGAATTCGCATTTGAAGCTATGTGGGATCAGTTGGCAGGAAAAAAGCGTTTTTGGAGCCGCAGTGAGACGTTGACCAGGCCGATCAGGACGGGGACTTCGACGAGCGGGCCGATAACGGCGGCAAAGGCGGCTTGGGAATTGATGCCGAATACCGCAACTGCGACGGCGATTGCCAGTTCGAAGTTGTTGCTCGATGCCGTGAAGGCAATCGTTGCCGTCTTCGAGTAATCAGCGCCGACGAGCCAACCCATCCAGAAACTGATGAGGAACATCACCACGAAGTAGATCAATAACGGGACCGCAATTCGCAGTACGTCCAGCGGAATCTGGACAATCAGATTTCCTTTCAGCCCGAACATCACCACGATTGTGAACAGCAGTGCAACAAGCGTAATCGGGCTGATACGCGGAATGAAAGTGGTCTCGTACCAGTCTCGTCCGGCTGTTTTGATCAGGATCATTCGACTGAGAATCCCGGCGAGAAATGGAATTCCCAGGTAAATGAAGACACTGATCGCGATTTCACTGATCGTGATTGAGACCAGGCTTCCCTTCAATCCGAAGAGGGGTGGCAGCAGCGTGATGAAAATCCACGCATACAAGCTGTAAAACAGCACCTGGAACAAACTGTTGAATGCGACCAACCCCGCGGCGTACTCGCGGTCACCGTCTGCGAGTTCGTTCCAGACGATCACCATCGCGATGCAGCGTGCCAGGCCAATCATAATCAGTCCGGTCATGTACCCGGGCGAATCACTCAGAAACAGAATCGCCAGTCCAAACATCAGGACCGGGCCGATCAGCCAGTTCTGGACGAGCGAAAGCGCCAGAATCTTCCAGTTCCGAAAGACCTGGCCCAACTCTTCATACCGAACTTTGGCGAGCGGCGGATACATCATCAGGATCAGACCAAACGCGATGGGGACGTTCGTTGTTCCCCAATTGAGTGAATTGATCGCCCCATCCAGGCCGGGAATGCAGTACCCGGCAGAGACTCCCACCAGCATGGCACCGAAAATCCAGACGGTCAGGTATCGATCCAGAAATGACAACTGTCGACGACACGGTGCAGACATCCGTTACCTTTCCACTTGTGAAAACGCGAACAGCATTTCACGGGCAATCTGGCGGCACCGTTCGTCATATGTCGCGGCTTCCGCAGGGGTCCCATCCGAAACCTTGGGATCTTCGTATTGAACTTTGATGCGACTCGCGGCACCGAATACCACCGGACAATTTACATCCGCGTGATGACAGGTCATCACGGCACAGTACCCCGAATCGGGATTCGGAGTTTCGTTGTAGACCTTTGAAAAGCAGATCAGTGATCGTCCCATCAACTGGTACTGCAGCACGTGATGTGGATTTTTCGCCTCGGGGGAATTGATGACAAAGCCGACTCGACGCAGCGCAGCCAGAGCCGGCTTGGCAAACGCCGTCGCCTCGGTCCCACCCGAATACGTCTCCACGCCTGCAATTCCATAGAAGTCGGCGGCAATCGCTGCCCAGATCTGGGAGAGATGACTGCGCCGGGAATTGTGAGTGCAAATGAACGTCAACCGCGCCGGTTTTGCGGCTTGCCGACTGGCTGTGACATAGCGGGCAATTTCCAGCAGTTCCTGCTGACGTTCAGACGGAACCAGGTGGAATTCCGCGATCCGATCATCGACGTAGCGACGGATGGAGGAAAATAACTCTGCGGGCACAATCCGCTCCTTCAACACCGGAATTTGGTGCAATCGGTCGTTTAAGTCTGCTTGTCAAAAATCAGCCGGAACGCGATCGCTCCGGTGCTCGTGGAAATCCGCAACCGGACGCTAGCGCGTTCCGACTGATGAGTCCTGAGTAGTCATTGCTGATGACCGGTTCGGTCGACATTCGCGGGCGGACTGCCCGTCAGGCAGGTCGCACACTACAATTCCTACGCAACGCTTGTTGAAATCGATCTCCAGGGACAACCTTGTGGAGCCTGATTCCAGAAGGCCCGATCTTCCAGGAAGAGAGCGGGCGTTGGAAACGTACCCCACACGATTCGATATTTCGAGAATAATGGAAATATGCAGGAACCTCAAGCCATACGCGCTCTCGCTGCCCTCGCTCACGAATCTCGTCTGCGAGTCTTTCGGTTATTGACGAAGTGCGGTGGAGCGGGAATGCCAGCGGGACAGATCGCGGAGCAACTCGAACTGCCTGCGGCCACTCTGTCATTTCACCTGAAAGAACTCGTGGGTGCTGGTTTGATTCAGGACCGCAGGGAAGGGCGGTCCATTTTCTATTCGCTCAATGCTGCCGGAATGGGGTCGCTGGTCGGGTTCCTGCTGGAAGACTGTTGTGGAGGGCGGCCTGAATTGTGTGGTCCTGCCGGGTTGACTCAATTGACGACACCCGCAGTGAAGGGGACTGGGAATAAGAAAGGAACGCAACCAAAATGAAATTTCAGGCAGTCTGACTTCTTGTACTTCAATCTTTTTCGCGCAATCGCAACTCCCTGAAACTGGTATCACAATCGGCGTCATGTCGCAGAACACAATCCTGTCAAAAATGCTGGACCGACTGTTTGCTGGCCTGGCAAGCGGACCGAACCTCAATTGTCGGCCTCATTCCAGTCGCCAACGTGTCGACTGGTCACAGTTTGCCAACCTGCAGGATCGCAATCCGGCCGAAGCGTTGCGTCAGCTTCTTTCGGACCGTACGACACAACTGCTGCCGCGAGTGACTGCACCACCCAAGCCGGGCAAACCCAAAGGGAAAAAAGCGTCAGGTGATATTGCCGGAGTCAACGAGAGCGCTACCGCATCTGAATCTGCGGACACGACCGAAGAAACGTTGACGCCGGAAGCGCGTCAGCACCGCAGCAGTTGGACATCGCAACAGACATTGCTGACAAAACTGCGTGCGCTTGCCGAAGACGCCCGCGATTATGAGCAGGATACGGGGGTTCATGTCCTGCATGTCGGTTTTCCCTTGCTGAGTCTTCCGCCCGGTGTGGCAGGGGCTTTGAAATCGTCGCCGGGAGCGACGAAACGACTGCTGGCCCCGATCGCCTTTATTCCCGTATCACTGGAGATGCGATCTGGTCCTCAGCCCGTTGTCGGAATTGCAGGATTAAATGATGGGGCGGATTTCCTCGTTCCCAACGAAGCACTTTTTGCCTGGCTCGAACGACAGACAGGCCAGGTAATCCGCCCGGAATCAAGTTCCACGTTACCTGACGCCTCATCTGACACGTCCTCCGACAATGAAGATCGATCGACCAATCCCGCAGCACATGATCCCTGGCAGGAAGTGAATGACCTCGTCGCACGGATTGCCAAAATCCTTCACTTGCCGTCAATGACGTTTTCGCCCGAGTCGCTGACGGAACTTCGCTCTGCACCTCGTGCCGATGATGAAAACTCGCGTGCCGATATTGTCCCCGCAGCGGTGCTGGGGCTGTTTCCGATGAATAATCAGTCGCTCTTGCGTGATATGCAGGAAATGACCGCCGCTCCCGAAGCGTTGACCGGGCCCGTCAAGAACTTTCTGAGGACAAACATCGAGCTTGATGATTCGCTCGACGAATCTTCCACAACCGATGTCGATGAATCGTTGAACATCGAATCCGAAACTGCTGCGCCGCCGCCTGAACCGACTCCGGTTGCCCCGCCGCTACCCGAACATGTGCGACTGGTCACAATGGCAGATCCGTGTCAATCGCGAGCCGTTCGCCTCGCACGCGACTGTCAAGGACTCGTCATTCATGGCCCGCCAGGTACGGGAAAGAGCCAGACAATTACGAATATCATCGGCGACCACCTTGCTCGAGGCGAACGAGTTCTGCTGGTCTGCGACAAGCGGACAGCCCTGGATGTCGTGGCCCGTCGCCTGGAACATCTCGGATTGGGGCACCTCTGCGCGTTGATTCATGATCCGCAACATGATCAACGCAACCTGTACATGAGTGTTCGGGAACAGTTGGAAGAGTTGACGAGTACCTCCGTCGGCATTCGTGCTGCAGCGCAGGTAAAGTCACTGGAACGGCAGTGGGAAACGACGATTGCACCACTGGCTCAGGCATGGTCGCTGGTGATGGCTCCTCATCCTGATCACAAGGTCTCATTGCACGAACGAATGGGTGAATGGCTTGAATCGGCAGGGCCATACCTTGCCTCGCCCACACCCGTCCCCCAGGCCTCGAAGTCACGCAAGACTTCCAGCCAGGGAACTTCTGGAACACTGAGTGTCGAACTCCTTGAAACCCATGCCTCAGTAGTACGCGAGGCCATTGCCCGTGCAGCGAAGTCTGGATTTGCCAGACAGCCTTGGCGCGGTTGCATTGGCATGCCTCTGGCTGCCTATTTGCAGCGGCCCCAATCTGAAATTCAACAGGAACTGCTGTCGATCATTCAGCAGGCAAAAGACGTTGATGCCGCCCCATTCAATCCTCTTTTTCCCTTCGATCTATCCAACAATCTGGAAGGACGTTTGTCAGGCGACGATGCAATTGGCGGCTTTGTTCACCAGGCCGCAGAACGGCACAAAATCGCCATCCAGTTACAGAAATGCCTGGCGAGTGTCAGTCCTGTGTGGCGAAAGCGGTGGTCGAAAGCAACCGACGCTACCATCGCTTTGGCTCGCCAACGAATCAGTGAAGCCGCTGATGCTCGAACAACCATGGCATCCGGGTCATTGGACTCTGCCTTGCGCATGATCGTCCGGGCGAGCCAGCCATCAGTTGCGGATCTGGCACTGCAACTGGGGATCGTCGAAGCTTACCTGGATATCTGCGATGCCTGGTACGGGTGGTTTGCGTTTGGCGTTCGTAACAAGGCGGCGGCCTTGCTGCAGACATACGGCCTGAAACCCGGAAAGGAATCCGCAGTCCGTTTGAGATCATTCCTGATCGGCGTCAATGCGAGATCTTTGATCGTCACCGTTCTGGAAGATGTTACGGAAGAGAAGAAACCGGAATGGAAAAACTTTGACGACGCAACGCTGAGTCAGGACCTGGAACGCCTTGATCTGCTGATCGACCTTTCCTCGTGTTCTCTGTTGAATGACGCGCAGAAGTTTGCGTCACCAACTCAGCCGGGAAGCTGGAATGACAAAGTTCGTCAAGCCATGGCGAAAGGGGATCAGGAATTTGCAGCAGCGCTGGAAGCGTCCTCAAGGCGTGCCGAAGCTTTAGAATCGCTACGCTCACAAATGGTGGAATCTGAGATCTTTCACCGCGACTGGCTTCGTGATCGGTTTCAACGACTTTGCATCGGCGTGTCCATCGTCGGCGATTTGCAGCACCTTGAAAAAAGCCTGAATGCTCTCGAAGAAGTCTTGCGCATTCAATCACTGCTCAGTCAACTTCCCGCTCCATTGGCTCAAGCGATTGTCACGGCGGTCGAGACTGTTGACGGTGTCGATGAGATCCTGAACCATGTCCGTTATCAGGTTCTGACGGCGGATATCGATCAATGGCTGAAGTCTGATCCCAGGTTGCAGGGACTGGATGGTAACCAGCTTTCCAACCTGCATCGTGAAGTTCAGCGACTTGAGGCCGAGCGGCGAGTTTCAACGCGCGACATGATTCTGGATCTCTGGACGGATCGTCAGAGACAGCGGTTATTGGCGTCCACCGGTTCGCGATTGAGCAGCATGGGGGCGGATCTGCGTCGGCGTCTGACAACGCGTGGTGAAAAAGCGATGAGATTGCGACAAGTGGTCTCGGTCGGTGGCCGAATTCCTGATGGCGATCCATTGTTCGATTTGCGCCCCGTCTGGATGGCCAGCCCGGAAACCGTCGCGCAGATCTTCCCGCGTGAAGCCCTGTTTGATGTCGTCATCTTCGACGAAGCCTCGCAATGCCGGCTTGAAGAAGCACTCCCTGTACTGACGCGTGCCAAGCGAGTCGTCATTGCGGGTGATCCGAAACAATTGCCTCCCACGCGATTTTTCGAGACGGCAGTGATCACGAGCGACAATGCCGATGTCGAAACCGAACAGGAACTGTTTGAAGCTCATCAGAGTGAAGTCGAAGATCTGTTAACGGCAGCACTGTCGCTGGACATCCAGGAAAGCCATCTGGACGTTCATTACCGTTCGCGCAATGCCGACCTGGTCGAATTCAGCAATCAGCAGTTTTATGGATCACGGTTGCAGGCAATTCCGGGGCATCCCCGCAACAGGATTCGATTTGCACCTATTACTGTTTATTCGGCCAACGGGGTCTATGAAGACCGTGCCAACGCGATCGAAGCGACACAGGTCTGCAAGATCGTGGCTGATCTGCTGAAACGAGCGGAACCTCCTTCAATTGGAATTGCCTGCTTCAATCTGACTCAACGCGATAAGATCCTGGAAACACTCGATGAAATGGCGACGGAAGATCCGGATTTCGCGGCGCGACTGGCGGTGGCTCGTTCACGAATTGGAGCGGGGGCGTTTGAAGGGTTGTTCGTCAAGAATCTGGAGAACGTTCAGGGTGATGAACGTGATCACATGATCATCAGCACCACGTACGGCCCCGATCCTCAGGGGCGGTTCTATCGCCGGTTCGGACCGCTGGGGCAGGTGGGTGGTGGGAGGCGACTGAATGTGCTGGTGACCCGGGCACGCGAAGAAGTTCACCTGGTGACATCCATCCCCTCAGTATACTACCGCAATCTTCCTGCGGTCCCTGATGGACAGCAACCGGGGGGAGGCTGGTTACTCTTCGCGTATCTGGCCTATGCCGAAAAGCTGTCGCAAGTCTACAACGACTGGCGTAGTGATCCGACGGATGGGGTAACTCAAACTTGTGTCATCCAGCGACCGTCCCGTTCGCCATCTCGTTTCGCTGGGAAGTTGGCGCAATTGATGGAAACCCAGCAAAATGTTGGCAGCGACGTTCATTGGGGAAACGATGGGTTCTGCGTCGATATCGCCTTCCACCACCCCAAGTTTCCCGAAGATCGTACGCTGGGATTGCTGTGCGATGGAACGCGGTTTCAATATGCGGACGATCCCGTGGCGTGGGATCTGTTCCGGACATCAATCCTGGAAGATCAGGGCTGGCATCTGACTCGCTGCTGGACACCGCAATTCTTCCGCGATCCACAGCGATATTTGAAGCAATTCGCTCAGGAAGCCAACGAGATTGCGGAGACAGACCCGCCTCCAGAAGAGATCCCGGTGACGCCCGAGTAGCGATTCGACTGATGCGAGGAGAACTACTTCGCGGGCAACTCTTCACCTGTCAGTTCTTTGAATCGCTGGCGAGCCTTGTGGGCCAGATCCTCATCTTTTCCGGTGATCATGTCCGTTAACAGGACTTTCGTTCGTGGCTTGTCAGTACTCAGTCCCCAGGTGATGCGACCGGGAAGATCAGACAGGGGAGCATCGAAGGCCATTTCCAGCAGCCTGCTTATCACGTCATCCTTCTTGTTGCGAACAGTCGACAGCCCGTAGTACACGGCGTTGTACCGTACTTGATCGTCCTGATCATGCGACATCTTCAGCATCAATTGAATCGCATCTGGATGTTGTTTTTCCCGCCACCAGACCCAATGTCCCCCGGAAACTATGACAACCTGATTTCGAACCTGCTCGTCAGGGTCTTCAGCGCATTTTGCAAAGGCTGGCAGGAATGAATCGTCCATGATTCTGAAGATCTGTTCCCCGACGATTTTCACCAGGAGTTGAAGCCTCTCCTCGGATGTTCCTTCACTCAGAATCGTCTTGAACTTCGGGAGTTGCTCACCATATTTTGCGAGTGCACGCAGGCGGGCTTGCTCTGCCGCCCAGGCAAAAGCCTTGAGCTTTCCCTGAAAGATTTGCTGCAAGACGTCGGCTTTCGCACGGATGGCAGCGTCATCTGATTTCAAATGAGGCTCAACGAACGCCAGGAGTTCATCGCGCTGAGTCTTGCTCCCCCAGGCAATTCGGTCGAGGTCATTCGGGTCATCGACCGCGAGTGACAGATCAACCAGCGTTCGCAAAATTGCCGGGCTCTTTTTCTGGACGACTGAAAGTCCGAAGTACACGGCGTAGTGACGTGTTCCAAACGGATCGGCGGTGGGGCCTCGAAAATCGGAGGCGTGATACATCAGTTCGATGGCATCGGCGTTCTGCTCGTCTTTTCCCCAGATGTAGGTATTCCCAACCCATCTCACGATGACTGTGCGGTGTGCTCGCGTACTTCGCAGACCCTGGCGGATCAGTTTCAGAACGGCATCGTCCGGCTTAAATTCCGGGCCACGCTGCAAAAAGATCCGGTCCAGTTCCGTTCCCGCTTCGGCGTTCACGGGAAAGAATTTCTCAGAGTCGGGTGCAAGGTATTTCTCAGTGGACTGCCACGCATACGCAATTTCTGGCGAAATCACATTTTTGAACAGACCGCTACTGGCAACAGCATTGTCTGACTTCTTCGGTGTTTCGACCTGTGGTGGCTCGGCACCAACAGCCACTGAAGTACCAAGTACAATCACCATTGCCAGCAATTCACGCGACATCTCATGATTCCTTTGTGATGCTCGTCCTCGGGGCACGATGACGCTACCGTAATCTGCGAATTACCCCACGACATATTGCTTCAAATACGCAGCACTCTGCCGCAATGATTCCTTCCGCAAATCGAGTGTCGCTTCATAGGCCCGGTCTTCGACTTCAACACAGACGGGACCGCGATACCCGACATCCGTCAGCACACTGAAGAATTGCCCCCAGTTGACATCCCCCAAGCCTGGCAATTTAGGAGTATGATACAGATTCGGATGAGCCATAATCCCGACATCATTCAACTTGTGACGGTCCAGCCGCACGTCCTTCGCATGGATATGGACCAGTCTCGATGCGAATTCACGAATCGGCTGCAGGTAGTCCATCTGCTGCCAGATCATGTGTGACGGGTCATAGTTCAGTCCCAGATGAGTGCTGGGAATCTCCTCAAACATCCGCCGCCAGATCGCAGGCGAGGTCGCCAGGTTCTTTCCCCCGGGCCATTCGTCCTTTGTGAACAGCATCGGACAGTTCTCGATCCCGATCCGCACACCGTGATCCTCAGCAAATTGAACCAGCGGCTTCCAGGTTTCGCAGAAGCGAGGCCAATTGTCGTCGACCGATTTCGTCCAGTCGCGTCCAATAAACGTCGTCATCCGGCCCAGGCCCAGCAGCGATGAGGCCCGGATCACCTTGCGAATATGTTCAACATACCGTTGAGCTTCCGCCAGATCCGGTGCGAGTGGGTTTGGATAGTATCCGAGTGAACTGATGGCAACGCCTGTCTGAGCCATGATGGCTCGAACATCATCAGCCTGAGTCGGCGTGAAGTCAGTCACATCGATATGCGTGATTCCGGCATAACGACGTTCGGCCTTGGTCACAGGCCAGCACATGACTTCGATGCACGAGTACCCCGAGGCCTTGGCAACTTGAGCGACCTCAGCCAGAGACAATTCCGGGAGAATGGCAGTGACAAAACCGAGTTGCACGGGTGATCCTTCAGACAAGAGCGATGAGATTGCCAATGGCGTAACTGCAGGAATCAGAACCTGTTCAGATCGAGAGATCAAGCGTGCATCGCAGGGCAGGGAACCCTCTTAGCCCCATTCGATCTTCATTTTGAAACGCAGAGATCGCGGAGGTCGCTGAGTTCAGACAAGTAGCGGCTGGATAACAAGAAGTTTTGTCACCCGGCCAATTGCGACTTCGAGCTGTAAGTAGTTTCGTCACCCGGATTGGGTTTAAATTTCCTCCTGCTTTACCTCTGCGATCTCTGTGACCTCTGCGTTTCCACCGATTTGCTCTTGAAACAGAGCGAGGGGAGCAACATGACTGTCAATCCGCACTCAACGGATGCTCCTTCAAAAACTTCCAGAGGCGGGTATTCACGTCCGCATTGACGGCCCACAGGTGATTGAGCCCCGCGACTTCCAGATACTCCGTCTGGAAACCCCACGACTGATATTGATCGCGTGCCTTACGTCCCTCGTCAACATTCACGATTGAATCCTTATCACCGTGAATGATCATCACTCCGTACTTGTGCTTGACTTGCGGCGGCCGTCGAGCGAGGACGCCGAGGCCTCCCGAATGGCAGGCGATCGCCGCGACAACGTCACTGCGTTGCGATGCCAGCAGGTGCGCGAAAAACGCACCGTTGGACATTCCCGTCAGGTAGACGCGATTTCGATCGATGTTGTAACGGTCGCAGAGATGTGCCAGCAGCTTGTCGAAGAATGCGAAATCATCTTTCGCCAGGAAAGCAACGATCCGCCACGCCTTGTCGACCGCATTGGGATAGACCAGGACGAACCCTTCCTTTTCCGCCAATTGATCCAGTTGCGAATACTTGGGCATCAGATCTTTGCTGTCGACCAGAAACCCATGAAACGCAAACAGGATGGGGATAGGCTTACGATTGTCGGCGGATTTTGGAACAACCAGTCGATACTCTCGCTTGATCCCGGCAATCTCCATGGATTCATCGGGAAAAGTTCCGGTAGCTCCCCCTTTTCCGTTCGATGGACGCGACTTAGGTTCCGCAGCATCGGCCGTGAGCAAACATGAGGCGATGATAAGCAACACGTGCATGAAGCGAGGTGACATAGGAACCTCAGTCAATCACAACGCCGATCCGTAACCAACGAAACCACTCAGACTCAATAGCAAAGAGTTACTTCGACTTCGAAAACGCTTCATAGGCTGCTTTTTTGAAAGCCTCCTGGCTTTTGCCACCTTCACCCGGAAATCCGGCATGCTGAACGAGCCAGATCACAATCAGACCGTGTTGCTTGTCGGCGTTGCTGTTGGTGGAATAGGCACCACCGTGCCCAAACGTCGTGTCGCTGACGGAAAAGCCCAGGCCATAGCTGTTCTTGAGTGCTGCGGGGGTCTGTCGACTGGTCAGAGCCTTGACCGCGTCTACTGATAGGTACCGCTTCCCTTCGAACTGGCCGTCATTGAGCAGCATCTGGTAGAAACGAGCCATGTCGTGAGCCGTCGAAAACAGGCCTCCGGCTGGCATCGGGAATCGTTGAGTCCGATCCGTGAGAGGATAGTACAACTGTCCGATTGTGGTCGGTTCAAGGCCCATGTTCCCCTTGCCGGGTTTGTATGCAGTCGCAATGCGTGATGCTTGTTCTTCGTTCGGCCAGAAAGTTGTGTCCTTCATCCCGAGCGGTTGGAAGAAGCGTTCATCCAGAAACTTTTCGAACGTTGTTTTTGCCACCACTTCGATGATGCGGGCGGCGACGTTGATTCCGGCATTGCTGTACTGGTAGTTGCTGTCCGGTTCAAAATCGAGCGGCGGCATTGCATAACTGCGAACGCGAATGTGCAGCGGATACATGTCGAGCGTCGGTGATTCAATCGCTGACTGAAACGGAAGTCCGCTGGTATGAGCCAGGACATTGCGAACTGTAATCGGGTGCTTCGGCTTTCGTAACAGGACCGTATCGTCCGATCGAAAAGCAGCAACCATCTGCCCACGAAATTCGGGCAGATACTTTTCGACAGGATCATCCAGGCTCACTTTCCCTTCGTCCACCAGAATCATCAGGGCGGCCCCCGTGATCGGCTTGCTCTGCGAGGCGATCCAGAACAACGAATTTAATGCCATTGGCTTCTTCGCCGCGATATCCGCCCAGCCCGCGACCTCGGCGGTCAGAACTTTTTCCTTGTCTGCGACCAGCATGACTGCCCCGGCCAGTTCATTCTTTTCCACAAAGGGTCGGACAGCGGAAGCGACCTTGCTCTCTTGAGCGAACGTACTCCCCGAAATCGCCACGGTTGTCAAAAACATCGGAACGAAGAATCGAATCAGCTCTTGAGCTTTCCGCATCACGGTAGGTTTCTCCAGGCAGCCGGACAGAATGTGGAACATGAAGGCCACAGCTTATAACAAAGGTGACAGGGCCGAAATGATACCGAAATTCGTGCAGTTCGGGATC
This sequence comes from Planctomycetota bacterium, assembly GCA_037146815.1. Lineage (GTDB taxonomy): Bacteria > Planctomycetota > Planctomycetia > Planctomycetales > Planctomycetaceae > Schlesneria. The sequence goes on along the minus strand of JBAWWJ010000083.1, from coordinate 7,181 downwards.
GTTGTACCTTAAGAAAACCTGAGCATCGCGAATGCGGTGGTCAGCGTTCATTCGCCGGTTTTTTCAGAGATAGGGATGCTCTTACGAAATGGGCTGCGAGATCTGAGGTGGCACCAGAATGACGAATATCGAATGACTCGTGACGGCACCCGAGCAACACGCCGTTTTTGAAAAGGAATTTAACGCAGAGACGCCAAGGCGCAGAGACGCAGGGGAATTGCTCGCTTCCGTTCTTACCTTTGCGTCCTTGCGCCTTGGCGTCTCTGCGTTAAATTCTTGCCCCGATCGAAAGGGTTGAATCCCAGCTATCGCCCCAGGAACGGGAAAACGCGGGGTGGCCCAGTTTGCTTCAAGCTGGGTGCGCAGCACAAGAAACCTCAAGCCGAGCGCTGATGCACGAATCGCACCTTTGTTCGGCGGGGGGCGTTGCCGGCAACGCCCCGGGAACAAGATCCAAGAGAACTCGGAGCCCCGAAGGGACCCCGAGCGACATCGTTCCGCATCCCAATTGGGCTCAAATTTCAAAATTTGTGAAAATGGATGCTTCCGGTAAGAGTTAGAACAGCGAAACCGACAAAAGTAGCCAGCACGATTCGTCGCGACGATGTTTCGGGCTATCTCGAACTTCGGATTCTGGCATTGCCAGGATCGTGATTTACCACCATTTGACGTGTCGTTAATGGAGCTCGGAGATCGGCAGAAAGTGCCGTCCCCACGCACTTTAAATTCGTCTCGGCATGATGCCAGACTTTCATTACAACGCCGACATGATGTCCGTCACTCCACTCCTGTTCTGGCTCTCCCTTCTGGGGACGGGGCCGGATCTGAGCCCATCGATCCAACCCACCTCTGGTGCGGTTTTTGGACAGCCGCTACTGGCGACGGCGTATGACGAATCCGTCCGTTCGGTCGCTCCTCAGGTCGACACATTCGGGCGACAGGACAACGACTTCTCGATGCATCGCCGGGATGGACTGATTCGAGCCCAGTCGCCTGGTCCGGGATTCGATGAGGCCCCGGAATTCATCCTCGCCGATCCGTGTCCACGTGGTATCCATCGGGATCTGGCTTACGAACTGCTCGATACTTTTAATCCCATGTCCAAGGCCACGGTTCGAGTCCTTCCAGGATACTACGATCCGTTCGGCTGGCAGGCGAGTTACGGAACGAATGGTTACCAATCATGGCGGCTGGGCTGGAGTCTGTTTCATGAAGTCGCTGTGTTGCCCATGGCACCAGTTTCAGGCGGAACAACAGGCCAGATGCAGATCACGGAATGGAATTCCAATCTGAAGTTGTCGGAACTTATCGCTCCCGGTGTCCTGCTCAATATCACGGGATATTTCAACGCCCGTTACTGGGACGGTCCGGGAGGAATTGATCTGGGAGGACAGGTTGACCAGCTTTCGACCGACCTGGAACTCGGTTTCTTCAATGACGGTCCCTGGAGTGCCCAGGTTGCCTTTCATCCCCAGATCGTCGATGGGTATGAATCGCGGTTGAATAGCTATGCATTCAATTTCGATGGCCGGGCAATCGCGACCTACATGGCGTCACCCGAATGGAGCTTCGTGGGTGGGGTAGGGATCTGGGACCGTGTCGACTTGATGGTCGTTCCGCATGCGGGAGTGATCTGGACCCCTGATACTCACTGGGAACTGCGGTTGCTCTATCCGAAATCGCGGATCAGCTACTTCCTGGGACGAAAAGGGAAGACGGATTTCTGGGTTTATGGAACAGCCGAATACTGTGCTGAGGCATGGCAGGCCGATATCGGCGATCCAACCGTCGTAGCAGACCGAATCCAGTTGACTGACGATCGAGTCTCACTGGGCCTGCGCTGGGATTCCGGTCGCCATTCGATCTTTATCGAAGGGGGCTACGTCTTCAACCGCCAGGTGAAGTTCGCCGGACCAACGCCCAACTTCGATATCAGCAACACGGGAATGATTCGAGCCGGATTCCGTTTCTAATCGGATGGCGGCTTGTTCAACGTTGTCTGTGGCATCGGCGGGGTTGTAAAGTAACCAGTCAACGGATAGTGGTCGCTCCCCTATCACGCTTCAATCTACGACTGACGTGCCACTGCTTGACCGCTTTGGGTCAAGCAGTGCGGGTGCGAGTTGAGGTTACCTGCAGGATTTCTTATCACGGTCCGTTTGAAGAGAGTTTCGGACGGCCGTGTACCGCAAACGGCACTGCTTCTCCGAGGACTCTGAAGCAGTGGCACATTCACGTCACATTGAGCGCGAAAGCAATGCCATCCAGCCGTCGAACGGGTCGCGGTCTGCAGTGTCTTCTTCAAAAATGATTGAGCAGATTTGACCAAAGCGGTCATCAGTTGGGTCGTCAATCCATTGCCCCAGCAAATTGATCGCGTCGACCGCATTGTCCACGGTTCGCGCGACCGACGTCCATTAGAAGCGATTCGTAGTCACGCGGCGTTATTTGTGCTTGCCTCTCTAATCATGAACACAGGCGTCATTGCCTCCTCGCCGCGATCTCGCTCATGGGATTCGGGAATCAATCACGACCCTTCCACAGCAGTTCTGCCAAACACCGTCATTTGAAGTCTTGTTGATTGAGGAACGAAAAGTCGGGAGTCTCCTCTTGAATTGGCTCAACCTTGTAAATCCGTGAACAAAAAGCAGCGTTTTCGAAAAAGAGCTGCAAAGTACCTCGCGATGCGTCAATGACTTTGGCCCGAATGGGACGGAATGACATTTTCCCGATAAACCAACCAAGGACTACCGAAGCGCTGCAGAAAATAAAAAAGGCTTCCGGATTGTTTGCTCCGCTAATGAAAAGCACCATCGAAATGACAGGTATTATAAATATTGCCGCTATCGCTCCGCGCATCAGTTTCGTGATCGATGCCATTCGGGCACATCGAGTGCAGATCGGAATCGGGAGACAGATGCCCAGAATAGGTTCGATCGAAAATGCGGATTTCGGGTCGGCACGGTCCATGCATATACAACACAAGTCCGGAAACGCATGCCTTCCAATTTGGAATTCGATCGAAGTCGCATCAAGCCTTAAACCGTTCCGATTTTTGACCGGTAAAGCGATGACGAGTTCTTCTCGTTCATTCAGAATGAGAGGCGGCGGAGTTCCCGCAGGCAGATCAGGTGCCTGCGGATAGAAGCGGTTCGGCTGAATTCGATGTCGAAGCCAGATACGAAGGACCGAAAGTGCGACCGCAGATATGATGCTGACAAACGTCCCACGCACGACGACATATGGAACGCTCCCACGTTCAGCCGGATAATCAATGTAAAGCAGCAGAGCCCAAATGAGCGTGACTGCAATGCCACCAAACGCCAACAAGATTGCGAGTGCTTCCAGTCCTCGAAAGCGAGCGTTTCGATAGCGACTGACCAAATCGCCGTTGATCCATCGACACTTTGGACACGGAACTAGGTCTGCTTCGTTGATCAAGCGGTTCTTGGCATCGGACATCGCTTGTCTTTCGGCCGTAGAACCCGGAGAGTGCCACGGAATTCCATAGTGCTGACTCCGGTGCCAATGCGTGTCAGCTCGTAAAAGTACGCGCAACCGCATTTCTCGCAGGATACGGAAACGATCTTGCTTCGGATTACCGATGCAGTAGTGGAGACGTTAAAGTAGAAAAACATGGATACCTCGGAGACTGCAGGCTTCACCAGTCACTTGATTATTGCGAGATTCCAGATGCCTTCTGCCAAACGGCCACTGCAGCATACTTTGAGCGGCCATCGGCTGCAGGTCAAGTTCACCGGCTCATCGGAGCTCATCGGAGATGCATCGAATCTGGACCGAAACGCGTTGTCACACGGAGACTCCGAACTCTGAGAACAACAAGAATTCGACTGCCTCCTGATTCAAATGTCCCGCCTTAGGGAATTGAATAAATACTCAGGTGACTCCGCTTTCCCATCTCAGAACTTGCGGATGAGGAGCATTTTTCCGAGACGCGTTACCCTTTCTTCGCGCAGCAAAATAACGCGAGGAGAAATCGGAGACACTTCTACAGTGGCAGATCGGTCGGGACCTCCCAGCATTGTTCCTATTCCGCCGCTCCACCCGGCAGGATGTGACCCATCTTGTCTCGCTTGGTGGCCAGATAACCTTCACGCTGGGTTTCATGAGGGGCGATGATTGGGACTTGTGCGACCAGGGACAGATCGAAGCCTGGGAATGCATTCACCTTCTGGGGGTTGTTGGTCAGCAGCCGTACCGCAGTCAGGCCCAGGTCTTTCAGGATTTGCAGGCCGATCCCGTAGTCGCGGCTGTCGGCTTTGTAGCCGAGCTTGTGATTGGCTTCGACCGTGTCATACCCCTGGTCCTGTAGCTGGTACGCCTTTAACTTGGCTAACAGGCCGATACCACGGCCTTCCTGCGGAAGGTAGACGACCGCGCCTGTCCCTTCTGCCTTGATCATCTGCATGGCCATGTGCAACTGGTCGCCGCAATCGCATCGTAGCGAATCCAGAACGTCCCCGGTAAAGCATGATGAGTGGACTCGAACGAGCGGGGCAGGGACGCTGGAAAGATCTCCCCAGACAATCGCGAGCGGTTGCTGTTCTTCATGCTGTACAGAATACGCAATCACCTTGAAATTACCGTATTGGCGTGTTTCAAACGGGACTTCGACTTCTCGCTTCACCAGTTGTTCGCGCTGGCGGCGGTAGCGGATGATCTGCTCGATGGAAATCAGCGGGATATCGAATTCACTGGAAAGTTCTCGCAGTTCAGGCATGTCGGCCATCCCGGTTCCCTGATCGCTGCAAATTTCGATCAAGGCGCCGACCGGCGTCATCCCGGCCATCCGGAGCAGATCGACGGTCGCTTCGGTGTGACCAGCTCGTCTGAGCACGCCCCCGTCTTTGGCCAGCAAGGGGCTGATGTGTCCCGGTCGGACGAATTCTGTGGCACGGCTGTTCGGGCGAGCGAGGCCCAGCAGCGTCTTGGTTCGATTGTCCGCACTGACGCCGCTGCCGGCATCCCGGTGGTCAATCGGGGTGAGAAAATGAGTCTGATTCGGAGCGGTATTGCGCATGCTGTCAACGATAGGGGCCAGCGACAGGCGTTCCGCGACCTCGGCCAACATCGGGGCACAAAGGACACCGGCACCACGCCGCAGCATGAAGTCAACCAGTTCAGGCGTGGCCTTTTCTGCCGCGCAAATGAAGTCTCCCTCATTTTCGCGTTCTTCCGCATCGACCACGATGACCAGTCGCCCGGCCTTGAGTGCCGCCAGGGCTTCTTCGAGCGGATGAAACGAGTCGGGACTGGTGTCGGAAGGGCTCATTGTTTGGTGGAATCTGTGAAGAGAGTCAGTTGGACCAACGGATACGTTCAATCCGATTGTACGCGATTCGTCCATGAAGTCGCCCGCCGCAGCCCGGGAAATTCGACAGACGGCCTTCAGGATGGTGGCTGCCTGCCGAATAAGAGAAGAGGGGCAAAAAGAAATTCGACGGACGCGGCGTCCCGGCTACAGCGGGATACCTGCGGCCGGGGATCTACGGCAGGATTCGGTGGCTTTCCCTGCCAATTTCCTGCAAAGTCGAGACTGAATGCCCCTGACAAACCGCAAAAAGCCTGACATCCGGCCCAAATCGGACAATCGCCACGACAGAAAGATCTCGCCTTAATCCCACCTGAACTGGAAAAGTCGACGCCTTCAGCGCGACAGACTTGACCGCAACAGCTTGACAAAGAAGCCGATACCGATATGTTGGTGTTTGCGATGCCTCAACGAACCTGCCTTTAGTCCACTGCCGACCCCACCGATCTCGATGACTCGAACTGGTCGAATTCATTGAGTTCCCATGGTCTCCCGTATTACAGAAACGCGGACAGGAATGTCCGTTGGACGACCTTAACGACACCCCCAATTCGTTCCACGCCCTGCGGCACGAGGAGTTGACGATGCTCAAGAGAATATTGCAATCTTGGCGATTCTCGGGCGGCGCGATGGCACTGGCCATCACTGCGCTGATGGGATCTGCGGCGTTTGCGGCCGCTCCAAAGGGACTGGGTGACCCCGGCCACCTCACTCAGTTGCGTCTGGAACCGAACGCAGCCGGGAAGGGCGTTCTGCTTCGCAGCCGTGACGGTCGTCAGCAACTGTTCGCAACCGGCGTCTACTCCAGTGGCCAGTTCCGGGACCAAACCCGTGCCGTCCAGTATAAGACGGAACCCGCCGGTATCGTTCAGATCGACAGCACCGGGTACATGACCCCGCTGAAAGATGGCAAGACGGTCGTGACCGCTGTTGCTTCCGGAAATATCTCGGCGCAGCTTCCCGTCGAAGTGACTGGACTGGCCGTTGATGTGCCCATCAACTTCCCCAATCAAGTCGTGCCGATTTTTACGAAATTGAACTGTAACAGCGGTGGCTGTCACGGCAAGGCGAGCGGCCAGAACGGCTTCAAACTGTCGCTTCTGGGCTTTTACCCGGACGAAGATCATGAGTTTCTCGTCAAGGAAGGTCGTGGTCGTCGCGTCTTCCCGCCATCACCCAGCCAGAGCCTGCTGCTGACGAAGCCTGTCGGCAAGTCGCCACATGGCGGTGGTAAGCGAATGGAAGTTGATAGCTACGAATACCGATTGATTTACCGCTGGATCGAACAAGGGATGCCTTACGGTGCCGCAACGGATCCCGTTGTCGTTGGCATCAAGTGTGTCCCCGAAGGCCGCGTGATGGATCGCGGTACCGATCAGCAGATCACCGTGATGGCAACGTACAGCGATGGTTCGACAGAAGACGTCACTCGGATGGCACTGTTCGAAGCCAACGATCCAGAAATGGCCGAAGTCACCGTGACCGGATTGGTGAAAACCCTCGACCTGGCTGGTGAAGTCGCCGTCATGGCTCGATATCAAGGTCAGGTCGCCGTCTTCCGATCGACGATTCCACTGGGTGCTGAAATCGCTCAGAAACCAGCGATCAAGAGCTTCATCGATGAAGCCGTGGTCGGCAAACTCGATGTCCTGGGGATCCCTGCTTCCCCGGTCTGTGATGATGGAACGTTCCTGCGACGAATCTACATCGACATCACCGGAACACTTCCCACAGAAGCTGAAGACGCAGAATTCCTGGCGAGCAAAGACCCCGCCAAGCGAGCCAAGGTGATCGACAAACTGCTGGATTCGCCAGCCTATGCTGACTACTTCGCCAATAAGTGGAACCT
>JBAWWJ010000082.1:0-29974 GCA_037146815.1 Planctomycetota bacterium | reverse complement strand
TTCCTCGAAGTGCGCGAAGATCGATTCTCGAGTTCGGGGTGTGAACGGTTACAATCAGCCGTGCTGAAATCACCGGAGGGTGCAAGTTATGGAGTTCGTGGCGATGTATTCGCGAAGCAGCAGGAGTGGGATCGTGCTATTGAAGACTACGAACGCGCCAAAATAATCGATAGCAGACTCGAGCAGACCCTGCGTCAGCGTGCCAAGTGGCACCAAGCGGCAGGGCGATCAGATGCTGCCAAGAAGGACACAGACAGAGCAGACAGATTGCAAGCTCTATTCGATTGAGAGCGCTCGTAGAAATATCGCACTCTTCGCCGGACCTGACGGCTGCCGCTTGGCGATTGAGTGTGGCGGCGGAGTCGTCCCTACTTGATCTTGACCTCGAGCGTTTCGGTGGAAAGGACCCGTTGGTAACCGCTCCCCGGCAGCGTCCCCACCACACGCACCTTGACGACCTTGGCATCGGCGGGAAAGTCCTGGATTGGGAACCCGATCGTTGCCGTCGTGACTCCCTTCTTCAGCTTGAAGTCCCTCGGCTCGGCGAATGGCGATTGATGCACGGCATGTGATTGCTGGGCCAGAGTCTTACCTTCGACGGTCGTCACCACCAACTCCAAGCCATCGAAGGCCGAGTTGAAGTTGGAACGGACAACCAAGTCGCTGCCCATCTGGTTGTCGAGACTGACTTCGCAGCGGAACAGCGTGTCTGGTGGCTTCGTATCAGGGCCGGAGCGCTCAGCGGATGCCTTGGTCAGGATGAGGGAGACGGTGGGTTTCGGTTCGTCGGCGGACGAATGACCCGTTGCAAGAACCACTGCTGTGCAGATGAGCAACGACAGGTTGGAGCGTGAGCAGGGGAGGGACATCGCACGATCTCCTTTGGTGCCTTGCGGTCGAACAGGTGTTCGACCGCCGAACTGCAGTAACCTTGCCGCAGTTTGGCGGTGTAGCATGGAATCGTCAACGCTTCGGTCCGACACACGTTTGGCGGACCGAAGCGTCATGAAGCCACCGCGGAAAGCTAACCATCCATTGCTGAAAGCAGGGGACAAAGACAAGTGTTCTGGGGAGGGGGCATACTGCGGCATATCAGGGACACCGGATGCGGTATACCGTGGAAACGCGGGCAGCGATTCGTCGTAAGTGATTGCCTCGCATGACCCATCCATGTTGACAAATTCATGATATACCGTAAAATTTCGGTAATGTTTTACCGTGTTTTTTCGGTTGAATACTTGTTCGTCGGCTACAGCGTTCGAAAACATGACCAAGTTGGAGTAGTATCAGCTCGTTCGAATCCGGCAACTGTTCCAACCGTCATCTGACTACGATGGCTGGCGACTCAATCAACGCCCGCCAAGGATCGGCGACATTGGTACACTGCTCGACATTTTACATGCCGACGGATTGCCCGACCGCTACGTGGTTGAATGCTGCGAAACAAATGGAACAGCGGTGTGGCTTGCCGATTTCCATGGAGATGAACTTGAACCACTGACTGACGATCAAAGAACGATTTCAGATCGGGCGCATTTGGTATTCCGTCGATCCGGTCGCCTTGTTCTCCTGAAGCGGCCTGATCTTGATTGGCGCATCCTGCAAGAAATGTATCCGGATTACATGGCATCGCTGGGGCCGTGGCCTGCGGATGAGATCGCATCGTATTTCACGAACGACTATACTGACGATGATTCGAAATGGCCGTTCTCGCGACTGGACATTGTCGTTTTTTTTGCGTCGTCGGGTTTGGAACTGTCAACCGAATAATCGACGAACAAAAAAATGCACCCGAGTTGCCGATCGGGCGTTTCCTGAAGTCAAAGTCACTTGGCGGCAACCGGGTGATTTTGGTCGTTCGGCGTTTCCAGCCTCGCCGCCGATGCAGGATCGAACAGGGCATGATCGGGCAAGTCAAACTGCCAGCACAGCATTATGATCACTTACGACCAACACACACTGCGGTTGTTTGGCATTCCGATTTTCACTCTCGTTGTCGGGATCGTATTCTTCGCAGCGATTGCAGGGCTAATTTTTGGCGTTTCCCAATGGAGGCGGCCTGCCGGCAAGATTGCCGTCATCGCATCCGCGTCCATATTGCTGCTCTTCTCGCTGGCCATTACTCTTGTCCTTCTCACGACCGAAAGCGGTAGCATGGGATGATACGGCTGCGAATGTTTCCCCTCGCATACGCTGACGAGTCCGAATCAACTCTTGGGAGAGCCGAACATCTATATGGCCTCCTCAGTCAAGAGAGCGCACGTTGATTGTGGCGAGGAATTTTGAAAACGTTTCCTCACAGACACCTTTTGACGGAGTTCTGCGTCTGTTCAGTCTGCGTCTGGCGTCGGTTGTGATTCTGCACGCAGTGTCAATTCGTCCGGTCGGGACCGGTACGACGCACCAAACATCTATCGAGGGTTCGGCCGAAGTGATCTGGCGATCAAGGCGGCTGTCCGAAAAAACTGGCGAGTTTTGAGGCTCGCGTCGCTCAGGTGTTTCAACCATCAGTCGCCGAGCTCATTGGCACCGCTTCTGATTCAGACCCTCCTGGAAGCTCATCCGTACCCCACCGTCCGGCGATTCAAAGGTGATTGGCTCACGACTCGGATCGTGTCCAGTTAGTCTGCACTCGGGGTGAGGGCGTCGCAGTCCAGAACTTGCATTTCTCCATCGTCCCGTCAACCGGTGGTGGCGCATCTCATCCGTGAAGTGATCGGCGATACCGACACGATTGGAGGCACGCGATAGCTTTTTACCCGGTACCGTCAGGTTGTACTGAGTGAATGTATTCGTCACATGCGCAGTCGCCTGACCTCGCAGTCGAACCAGTTTCATCCGTCGCCGCAGTAAGTCGCGTGTCGCACGGATTTCCGGTGGATACACGTAAGCCTGAGGCAGCATCCCGCCCCGCAGCAATCGCGCGATCTTTTCGGAATCGATCTTGTCGCTCTTGGTTTTTCCGCCGTGAATCGCCTTCATGTAAAGTGCGTGCCCCAGCACGAACGTAATCTGCTCGTTGCGACACAACTCGGCGAGCCAGTACCACGCGAACAGACATTCGCACGACACCACGACCTGATCACGTTAGGGCTTTATCAAGCTGAGAAACCGCCCCGGATCGCATGGCAGGTTGACGTGCTCGCGTGTTCGTCCGTCCGCATCAACGACACAGGCGTACATTGTTCTGGCATGCAAATCGACGCCACAGTAGAATTCGTGTTGCTGTTGGTAGAACCTCATCATCGGTCTCCTGGAAGCAAGAGCGGCTGAGCCCGTCAAAACCGGCTGGACCTGTTCCAGCTTGCGAGCCTTCCGGTATCGCCACAACTTTAGGACAGCTCTCCCATTTCCGGGAGGCCATGATGAGTATCAAGGCGGTCAACTTGACCCGCAGTCGCTGGTGGTTCAAAGTGTTGGTGTGTTGATTGGAAGCCCGTTGTTTACTGCGGGCAAGTTACCTTAGTCGTTAGCCAATTTAGGTGCATGGCCGATGTTCTACTTCCAACAGGCGGGCCTTGGATTCCAGAAATGGGAAGCTGCTTGTGAATTTGGGCCGTACACCGATGTTGTCGAAGTCCTCGACGATCAATATGCGAATCGTCACGTGGTGCTCTTCCAGACTGGCCAGAGTTTGCGCTATGATCGCGATCACTGGATCGATGACTTTGGTCGCCTCATGGGGGCGAAATTCAGTAAGCAGCCCAAATGGATGGACGGCCGACGCTCGCTCGTTCTGATCTCTGCAAAGGACTTTGCTACGTATTGGACGCGAGCGCTGAGCTCAACATTGTGGTCGCAACAAAGTTTACGATCCCTTACTGGAAAGTATCGTCCACCAACTTTTGCCTAACAAACTGTTAAACCCGACATTGTGCCGCGGTCGGGTTTGGGGTGCAATCATTGTCAACTCACGCGGCACAACGCGGGTTAACCTGGGCGTTCGTCCTCACACGGTTGTAGAAATGTGGACGATGAAACACGTTTGCGAATTGGTCGAACGCGAGCTGCGTAGTAGCACTGTCGTCTCCGCATGGCTTGGATTCGGTGATCCGCTGTTTCTTCAATTCGTCAAGGCGTCAAGAACTCGAAGCGACCTTCCTGAAAGTGATGCAGCTCATTGCAAGCTCGACACAAACTTCGCGACTTGGTCAGTCGAAGGAATCGTCAATGGAAACCAGGAACGCGACACACGGATTCACCTGGAGTCCATATGTCAGTCGCTACTTGACGCAGTTGTTCACGAAGTTGAAGTTTCCGAAGACGGCCAATTAACTCTGCGTTTCGACGGGGGCCGCGTCCTTACGGTCGCGCCTTGGCCTCGGGAAGAGGGGCTGTCAGACGCTTGGTCGCTATCGCTTTGCGACGAAAAAATACTGGAGGTTTCAAACGCCGGACAAATCGCGATTGTCGAGAGACACATTCCGATTCGGGATTGGTTCGCCGCGAAGTGATTGGGAGGACGAACCATGTCATGCACCGAAGTGGCGGTGGCCATCGGATTTCTGAAACCAACGTCACGAGAAACCAAAGGGATCAGGACGATCAGGACATCTTTGATGTCTTCGAAAAAGTGGTCAGACACGAAACAACGATCGAACAGAAGGTGCCAAGAAACGTTGTTGCCTTTGCTTTCTGTTCAACCTGTTTAACCTCAGTCGCTCTGGCGGGAATTACATCGTCCGCAGGGTGGCCCAGGGGCCACTCTGCGCGGTCAAAACGATGGAACGAATTTGGGGTGCCACGGTCTTGGAGTCCGCGACAAGGCCGTGGCTTTCGGCACACGTAATTTCACAATCGTTTTCACTTCGTCACTACGGAATTATTTGTCGATCGTGCCCAATTGTGAATTGTCTTTAAAATCCGCACGGCCTTGTCGCGGACTCCAAGACCGTGGCACCCAACAGCCGCGCCACTCCAGTTGATCGACTCACAGGGCCGAAGTATCCAGGAGCTTGGTTACCTGTGCCTGCTGTTCCATCCGTTCAACCTCGGCCGCTCTTGCGGGACCTAAATCGTTCGTTCAGGCGCAACTTCAGTCGTGGTGACGTGGAGAATCTGATCAAGTTGTGCGACTCGCAGGCTTTCGTGAAGTTCGTCCGAAACGTTGTGGAGTTCTATTCGTTCGACACACTTACGCAACGACAGAAATGCGCCCAATGTTCGGCTCGGCAGGAACCAGACTCCACGCATGTCGAGAATCAGCGAGCGACATCGATTCTGTTCAATGAGATCCAGGATTTGGGCATAAAACGTATTGATGCAGGCGGCGTCGCGGACCCCGCGATCTCCAAATGTGATCGCAGTCACTTCGCCCGTTTGCAGAACTCGTAGATTTTCGGTTCCGCAGGCACTTTCAAACAAAAGTCCAGAATCACCGACGGAAGTGATGGCCCCAGAGTCGTCATCGTAAAGTACGTTTGTGTCCATGCGATCACTCCTTAATGCCCCTGCGAGACCAAGGCTACCAATAGTCCACACCACCAGACCGCCGTCACTGTGAGGGGAACGTGAACGACGCCTGTGAGAAGTCAATTGAAGTTGAGCGCGAACGGAAATGCCTCTTCAGAATGCAGATCTTGAGTCAAACTGTCAACTTTTTTCTGAAATATCTCGACGGCCGCGCCCTGTGAGGTTCGCTCTTCCTGTGCTCGCGATTCCCCGTCCCGTTCGGCGCGGGCCTCCGACCCCGCCGAAATACGCGACCGCAGGTCTCCTCTTCCTCTTCGTCCAGAAGTCATTTTTCCCCAGCATTCACCCGAAATCTCGAGCAGAACCACGACGTTCTCCACCTTCGCTGCCCTTCAATCCTGTTTTCCACTGGACAGATCAGCCCCTGTTGATTCTGATGGGTGGGTGGTAAGGATTATGATTGGATTTTGAGCGTATAATCTTCCTGCCGAGTATCCTGCCAGACTTGTCCCGCCAGATACGATCGCGTTTTCTTGTTGCTGAGCCCAGCTTGAGCAGCAGACCCGAAGCGTGTCGATAAATATTGAGCCCAATCGACTTGAGGTGACTGCGATGAAATTCAACCGGCTGCTTTCGTTTGCCGTGACGTTGATGATGGCGTTGAATCAGGCTCGCCCCGGACAAGGAGCGGACCGTCCCGTGGACTTCACACGCGACATCCGAACAATACTGTCGAACAACTGCTTCTTCTGTCATGGGCCGGATACCAAGGAACGCAAAGGGGGAACCGACGGACTGCGATTTGATACCGCCGAAGGGATCGTTGCCGACCTGGGAGATGGCAAACGCGCCGTCGTACCAGGTCAGCCCGAAAAGAGCGAATTGATGCATCGCGTCCGATCCGTGAATGCTGACGAAGTGATGCCGCCCAAGTCCTCCGGAAAGAAGCTGACACCTCATGAAATTGAATTGCTCAATGACTGGATCAAGCAGGGGGGCAAATACGCCGCACACTGGTCCTACGTGAAGCCGGTCCGTTCACCACTCCCCAAGATTCAGGACACAGCTTGGCCAAAGAACGAAATTGATCATTTCCTGCTGGCCCGCTTGGACAAGGAAGGCCTGAGGCCTGCGGTTGAAGCGGACAAGTACGCATTAATTCGGCGGGTTTCCCTCGATCTGACTGGCTTGCCTCCAACAATCGAAGAGGTCGAGGCATTCGTCAACGATGCGGATCCCAAGGCCTATGAAAAGCTGGTTGACCGCCTGCTGGCAAAGCCTGCGTTTGGCGAGCACTGGGCTCAAATGTGGCTCGATCTGTCACGCTATGCGGACTCCGCCGGTTACGCCGACGATCCTCCGCGAACGATCTGGCTGTTCCGTGACTATGTCATCCGGTCATTGAACCAGAACAAGCCCTTCAATCAGTTCACCATAGAACAGATTGCTGGCGACCTGCTTCCGAATCCGACTGAAGATCAGTTGATTGCTACCGCGTTTCATCGCAACACGCTCACCAACAATGAAGGTGGAACGAACGATGAAGAATTCCGAAACGTCGCTATTGTCGATCGCGTCAACACCACAATGGCGGTCTGGATGGGAACGACGATTACCTGTTGCCAGTGCCACAATCACAAGTACGACCCGATTTCGCAGGAAGAGTATTACAAGCTGTTCGCGTTCTTCAACAACACCGACGACGCAGATCGGCGTGACGAATCACCGCTGCTGTCGATCCTGACGGACTCCCAGAAGCAACAGCAAGCCGATTGGAAAGCGGAGTTCGCAAAGCTTGAGCCCATTCTGAAAACGGCCACACCAGAACTGAAAGCAGCACAGACGAAATGGGAATCGGCGTTTCCATTGAACCTGACCTGGTCAGGACTGAAGCCATCCGCCGTGAAGTCGGAAGCGGGCTCGGCAACGAAGATTGATGACACGGGAATTGTGCAGGTGGCCGCCGGAGCCAAGAATGACGCCTATACGGTGGACGTTCCGCTCGAAGCATCTACGATTCGAGCTCTGCGATTGGAAGCCCTGCCGGACGATTCGCTCCCTGGAAAAGGTCCAGGCCATATGGGAGGGAACTTTGTCGTCTCGAAGGTCTCGGCAGTTGTCACGCCCCCCACGGGTGCCTCGCTGCTCGGTCGATTTGTCCGAGTCGAACTTCCGGGCAAAGCCACATTCCTGTCGCTGGCGGAAGTTCAGGTCTTCCAGGGTGCCGAAAACATTGCGGTGAAGGGCGAAGCCTCACAAATCAGCGTTGATTTCGAGGGGCCTGCCAAACTCGCCATCGATGGGAATACCAACGGTCACTTTCACGAAGCCAAGTCGACCACTCACACGGCAGCCGGCGACAATCCCTGGTGGGAAGTTGACCTGAAATCAGTCCAGAAGATCGATCGCATTGCGATCTGGAACCGGACGGACGGTGCCGGCGAACGGCTTGCCAACTTCAAACTGATCGTTTTCAACGACAAACACGAACCGATCTGGCAGCAGCAGATTGCCACCGCCCCCAAGCCGAATTCCGAATTCCCGCTGAACGGTCAGCGCGCCGTCGAATTCCAGGTCGCTCTGGCAAGCTACTCGCAGGCGAGTTTCGAAGCGGCGAATGTCCTTAATGGTAAGGATCTGAAGGCCAAGGGATGGGCTGTCGGCGGTGCCACGGGGCAGGCTCATTCGCTGACTCTGATTACGAAGTCTCCGCTGGAAATCCCGGCGGGATCGACGCTCAGTCTGGTAATTGACCAGCAGTTTTCTCAGCCCAATCACACACTGGGAAAATTCAAACTGTCCGTGACGAATGAATCCCAGGTCGAAGAATGGGCCAAGACACCTGCGGGGGTGATTGAGGCCCTGCGAGTCCCCGTAGCGACGCGGACCGCCGCACAGACGGATCTGATCACGCAGCACTTCCTTGCGATCGCTGCAGAACTAGAACCGACACGCAAGCAGATCGCCGCCCTGCAAAAGCAACTGGCCGATTTGAAACCCGAAACGGTTCCAATCATGAAGGAACTGATGGCGAATCGTCGCGTCTCCAAAATTCAACATCGCGGAAACTTCCAGGATCTGGGAGCTGAAGTGACGGAAGGGACTCCAGCAGTATTTCCGCCGCTCCCCGCGGATGTCCCCAAGAATCGATTGGCGTTGGCAAAGTGGCTGGTCGATGAAAACAACCCGCTGACCGCTCGCGTCATTACCAACCGCTATTGGGAACAGTTGTTCGGAATCGGGATTGTCGCGACGAGCGAAGAATTCGGCACGCAGGGTGACCAGCCTGTTCATCCCGAATTGCTCGACTGGCTGGCCACGGAAATTGTTCGATTGAACTGGGATACCAAGGCCTTTTTGAAAACGCTGGTGATGTCGGCGGCCTATCGACAGTCGTCAAAAGTGACGCCTGAACTGCAGCAGCGAGATCCCGAAAATCGATTGCTGGCTCGCGGGCCTCGATTCCGTCTGTCTGCGGAAGCTCTGCGCGATCAGGCGATGGTTGTGAGTGGACTGTTGAGTCCCCGGATGTATGGGCCACCGGTCAAGCCAATGCAGCCGTCGATCGGACTGAGTGCCGCGTTTGGATCGGGGATCGACTGGCAGACCAGTGGTGGAGACGATAAGTACCGCCGCGGTCTCTACACAACCTGGCGGCGATCAAATCCTTACCCGTCGATGGCGACATTCGATGCCCCTAACCGCGAAGTCTGTACGGTCCGGCGTGGTCGCACGAACACACCGCTGCAGGCCCTGGTGACTCTCAACGATCCCGTCTATATCGAAGCGGCACAGGCGCTGGCTCGAAAGATCGTTGCCAGCGGTGGAGCAACATCGGCGGACCGTGCACGCTACGGTTTCCGCACGACACTTGCCCGGCCACCTCAGGATGCGGAACTGGCCCGTCTGGTTACTCTGTACGAACAGTCACTGGCAAAATTCAGCCAGAACGCTGCAGAAGCAAAACGACTGGCAACCGATCCGCTAGGGCCTGAACCTGCTGGAGCCAACGTCGCAGAACTGGCCGCATGGACGGTCGTCAGTAATGTCCTGCTCAACCTGGATGAGACTTTGATGAAACGCTAATGACTGCGGCATCCACCGGGATGCTGCTTCCCGTCAACAACTGCCTGGTATTTTCACTTTTGAGGATCGACTCTTGACGTCACACCGAGCTTCTTGGAACACCACAAGTCGACGGGAGTTCCTACGCGCCGGGTTGACCGGATTCAGCACACTGGCACTCAGCGACGTGCTGCGACTACGTGCCCAGGCGGAACCTGAACGAGTCGCCCAAAGTGATCGACCGGCAGTCATTCTCGTCTGGTTGCGAGGCGGGGCCAGCCATCTGGAAACGTTTGATCCGAAGCCAGAAGCGGGTTCGGAATTTCGTGGCCCGTACGCCCCGATTTCCACGAACGTTCCCGGAATTCAGATCTCGGAATTGCTGCCACGACTTGCGAAAATTGCCGACAAATATGCGTTACTGCGCTCCATCGCTCACGATGGTGGAGGTCACCCTGCGGGTTCATTGCAGATCCTGGCAGGAGATCGGGATCCTCAAGACAAGCTCCACCCGATTCTTCCCGACTGGATGTCGGTTGCGAATCATCTGCTGACAGACTCACGGCGACCGATACCCAGCTATGTTGCGGTCAATCCCGTCGATAACTATGACAATTTCACGATTGCCGGATCGACATACCTCGGCCCCTCTCGCGATCCGTTCCGAATCTTCGGAGACCCCAGTTCACCGCAGTTCAGCGTCCCCAATGTCGGACTCAAGGACGGACGACAATTGGATGTGCTGGCGTCTCGCATTTCTCTCAAAACCGGCCTGGATCGATTACTGCGAGCCACCGACCAGTCGGGAATGATGAACGCGGTTGATCGCTTCGACGAACAGGCATTGAATCTATTGACGAGTCCTACGGCACGCGGTGCCTTTGATTTGACTCAGGAATCCGATGCCATCCGAGAACGCTACGGCCGGAACCAATGGGGACAGCAGTGTCTGATGGCGCGCCGTCTCGTCGAAGCGGGGGTTGATGTTGTCGCCACAGAATTTGACGGCGAACTTTGCGGACGCGTTGCGAACTGGGATGACCACGCCGTCAATCAACATGTGTTCGACGCGATGAAATTTCGTGCACCGACGTTCGATCAAGCGGTCTCAGCACTCGTCGAAGATGTCTATGCACGCGGACTGGATCGTCGCGTGCTGGTGATCGTCACGGGCGAGTTTGGTCGCACGCCGCGGATTTCCTATGTTGCCAGCAGCGGCGGCGGAGTGGCCAGCGCCCCAGCGGGAACCGTCCAGCCGGGCCGCGATCACTGGCCACGTGCGAACTCGATGCTCTTCGCGGGGGGCGGTATCCAGACCGGCCAAGTCATTGGTGCGACCGACAAGCGAGGGGAAGATCCGATCGCCCGTCGAGTCGGTCCCGGCGACTTCCTGGCCACGATCTATAAGCACCTTGGCATCGATTACAAAAATGTAGCGATCCCCAACTTCGCCGGGAGACCGATTAAAATTGTCGAGGATGGCGATGCCATCCCGGAACTTGCCAGAATTCGCGTTTGACACCATTGGCCGAACGCTCAAGATTAAAAGAAGAAATCAGCAAACATCGGAGTCCAGACCATGAATCCATCAAATAGCCCGCTCCACCTGCAAACGCGTCGTCAGTTCCTGCAGAATTCTCAGGTCGGCGTCGGAGCCTTGGCGATCAGTTCCCTGCTGGGGAATTCCGTAACAGCTGCCGATTCGTCGGTCATCAATCCGCTGTCACCCAAGTCGCCGCACTTTGCCGCAAAAGCCAAGCGGGTGATCTACCTGCATTTGACGGGATCGCCTCCGCATCTGGACCTGTATGACTACAAGCCTGAACTGGTGAAGCTCAGCGGCCAGGATGCGCCAGATTCGTTTATCAAGGGGAAGCGATTCGCCTTCACGACGGGAACGCCGAAACTGCTGGGGACGCCTCGCAAGTTCGCTCAGCACGGACAAGGAGGGGTCTGGCTGTCGGATGCGATTCCTCACCTGCACTCGGTTGCCGATGAAATGTGCGTGATCCGGTCGATGTTTACCGAGCAATTCAATCATGCTCCTGCGGAACTGCTGCTCTATACCGGTTCGGCCCGATCCGGGCGGCCATCGATCGGTTCCTGGGCGACGTATGGCCTGGGGTCCGAAAACGAAAACCTGCCTGGTTTTGTTGTCCTGATCTCCAGCGGCGTGCAGCCGAATGGGGGCAAGAATTCGTACGGCAGTGGTTTCCTTCCTTCGGTCTATCAGGGTGTGCAATGCCGTTCCAAGGGTGATCCAGTGCTGTATGCTTCGGACCCACCAGGGATGAATCGCGACCTGCGCCGTCAGACCCTGGACGCTCTGCATGATTTGAATTCGTTGCAGGCTCAGGAGCTGGGACATCCGGAAACGCTAACTCGCATTGCACAGTATGAACTCGCATTCCGCATGCAGATGTCGGTTCCGGAAGTGATGGACATCACGAAGGAAACCAAGGAAACGCAAGAGGCCTACGGTGCGATGCCAGGTGCCGCGAGCTTCGCCAACAATTGTCTGCTCGCCCGCCGTCTGGTAGAGCAGGGTGTCCGCTACGTGCAACTGTTTGACTGGGGTTGGGACTTCCATGGAACCGGTCCCGGCGAAGCCTTGACGGATGGTCTGACAAACAAGTGCGCGACCGTCGACAAGCCGATCGCCGCTCTGATCAAAGATCTGAAGCAGCGAGATATGTTGAAAGACACGCTGATCATCTGTGGCGGTGAATTTGGACGGACCCCGTTCCGTGAAGGACGTACTGCCGGAAGTGCCAATCTGGGCCGCGACCACTTTCCGGATTGCTATTCGATGTGGATGGCTGGCGGTGGCGTGAAAGGGGGCATCATGCATGGTGAATCCGACGAACTCGGCTTTTCCATTGCCCGCGACAAGGTCCATGTCCACGACCTGCAGGCGACTATCATGCATCTGCTCGGTTTCGATCACACCAAGCTGACGTACCGATTCCAGGGCCGCGACTACCGCCTGACGGATGTCCACGGCGAAGTGGTCAAGGGAGTCCTTGCATAGTCAAATGTGGCCTCAGTTCATGCTCCAGGCACTCCAGATCGGATCACTGATTCGTCTCGTCTGTTACCGGGGCCGGCGAGACCCACTCCACGTCAATCAGAGCTTGATGTTGCTATAGATTTTCCGGGCTGGGGAGAGCAACAGTCCTTCAAGGATGGCATGCCCGCTCGGTATGGGTTGGAAGAGGCGGTGCGACCTGATCTGTCACATCCGACTCTGCCGATTCACTTGGATGTGAAGAATTACGATCTATCGTCTTCAGCGAATCGGCACAATCCCCAATAGGGCGCACGGAATACAAACCAGTGATAGTGCCTTTGGCTCAACAAACTGGATCGACTCCTCCCCGAGCGTGAGATTTTCTCGCGTTGGAGTTGGGTGGAACCGCACGTACGTTCGACGACTGCCTGCTGACTTTTGAAATCTTCTTGGACATTCATGATTCCTTTCTGGGGATCCCAGTTTAAGGAGTTGGACTGTCCGTGGAATCGTCAGCACCTCAAATCGTCTCGAACGGGTCTGGAAAGATCTTCACGACAATGTCACACGAAACCACACCTGCCCATCAATTGAAGAATTAATGAGTCGCGTCACCGATTACTTGAAGCAACGACGCCGATCTGGAAAACACAAATACCTGCAATCGGCCTGAAGGTGTCCCATCTTCACGCAAGGCTATTTAGCATAATCTGCGGGAGCAACGGAGATGTGTAGGGAAACCTAAAAACGATCGGACGACCGCTACTCGTCCTTACCGATCACCACAATTCCGGAATCGGTCACCGTATAACCACGGTCACGATCTGCCTGCAGGTTGTAGCCAATCTCTTCACCTTCCGGAATCTGGACTCGCTTGTCGATGATTGCCCGGCGAATGCGAGCATTACGGCCAACGACAACTCCGTCAAACAGGATCGAATCTTCAACGGTCGCCCAGCTATTCACCCGGGCGTTGTATCCCAGCACCGAACGCAGAACGGTTCCACCCGAAATGATACTTCCAGAACAGACCAGGCTGTCCATCGCGTGCCCGACCCGAGGATTCGTTTCGTCGTACTGAGCGAAGACAAACTTCGGTGGTGGTTGTTGTGGCTGATAAGTTCGCAATGGCCATGAGCGGTCGTAGAGATTTAACTCCGGGGCGACCTTGATCAGATCCATATTCGCATCGTAAATGGCATCCAATGTTCCGACATCCCGCCAATACGATGTGTCTCCCGTATTCTTGTCGCGGAACGGATACGCTCGCACGACGTGTGAATCGATCAGCGATGGAATGATGTTACGCCCGAAATCGTGAGCACTCTTGGGATCAGAGGCATCTGCAATCAGTCGATCGAACAGGAAGTTTGTATTGAAGACATAGACACCCATCGACCCCAGACACCGTGTCGGATCATCCGGCAGCGGCTTGGGTTGCTCGGGCTTTTCCTGAAACTCGACGACGCGACGGTTGCTGTCGATCTGCATGACACCGAACTGTGTCCCCTCTTCCAGCGTACAGGGAAGGCAGGCCACGGTCGCAACCGCCCCCGAATCGATGTGATCCCGGATCAGTTCGGCATAATCCATCTTGTAAATGTGATCACCAGACAGGATCAGCAGATATTCCGACTGGCATTTCTCGATCGAATAGATGTTCTGGTAGACAGCATCTGCCGTTCCTTTGTACCAGTCCTCATGGAGCCGCTGCTGGGGGGGCAGGACGTCGATAAATTCGTCAAGTTCACGACACAGGAATCGCCAGCCAAGATTCATGTGCCGATCGAGACTGACCGCCTTGTACTGCGTCAGTACCAGAATCTTTCGCAAACCGCTGTTAATACAATTCGAAAGCGTGAAATCGATGATGCGATAGGCGCCGCCGAAGGGAACCGCAGGTTTTGCACGATCTCGCGTCAGTGGTTCCAGTCGCGTTCCTTTTCCTCCGGCTAGAATCAGTGCCAGTACACTCCGCATCACCAGTACTCCTTTTCAGTCCAGCGGCTATTACCCACCGCTTCCATTCTCATCATCAATTCTTCAGCCAATCAATCCGTAATCGACTTCAAGAGCTCCAGCAACGTTTCACGAACCTTTGGTTCTGCGTCAGCGGCGAGGTAGCTGGAACGAGCACGCCATGTTTCGTATCCCCCCAGCTTATGCTGCTCTGGGGTCGGCAGATATCCGTTGTATCCATTGGCTAACTCGATCGTAAACGTCTGCTTCAGCGGGCTTCTCTGCTTGATCGCCAAGCCTGTTTCGGTGAATGTTTCGCACGGACTCGAGACAATTCCGAGATCACCGATCCGAATGGCCTGTAGACGGACCTTCACCTGAGCGGGGTATTTTGCCATCAGTGTCGTCTCACGTGCATAAATCAGCGGCATCCCTTTCAGGGGACGTTCCGTCGCCGTGCTGAGCTGACTTTCTGCTTTGGCCAGGTCTTCGGGCGCGGGGAGTCTGACACCAAGTTCAATTTCGGTGTCTTTGACGCGGAGTGGCAAAGCATCGTGATACTTGATCCGGGCGTATGCCTTGGCTGCGGCCTGGGCTACGACTTCCGCGACATATCCCATCTGCTCGTACGGTTCTCGTTTCGGGCCGGCTTTCAAGCTGAAATTCACGTTATTGACATCAGCGCTGGTCCCATTCGACATGATCCCGACGAACGATGGTTGTCCCTTGTCGGCATTCACGTGGCGAGAAATCCGCGTGGCAAACTCGCCAAAATAGTCTGCAGACACCACCGGCCCGGAGACGCCGCCGACATAGTGCAACGAGTAATTGGCCAGCAAGGCGATCGGCCGGCCATCGCGTGACTGCACTGACAGGATCGAGACTTGAGGATCGATCGAGCCGGCGGGACGATCGACCTGCGGATTACTGTACCCTGGATTCATCTTGACTCGATCCGTTCGACCACCAAAAGGATCTTCGACCGTTTCACCGGGCTTCAAGATCCAGCGTCGATTGAAAATCTGTGAAGGTTCATCAATGGCGTTCCAGCCGACGCGTGCTGGCTCCATGCGACGAGACGCTGCATCGATTCCGGTAGCGATCTGTTCGACCAGAAATTGAGTGTACTTAACGTCCGGCTCACTCTGAAACACACCGCTCGCCGTCGGACAGGAATGTGCGTGAGTTGCAGAAATCAGAATATTTGATGCGGGTATCCCGGACTTTTCACTGGCCAGCTTTCGTGCCGCATCAATCAGATCACGTGGGAGCATACAACTGTCACACACGACAATCGCCAGCGAGGCTTCACCGTTGGCAAGGACCAGGCAGCGGGCATGCAGCGGATCGTGTGCCGATTGTGCCAGGAGATCCGCCATGTTTCCGTTCACGGAAATCGGAAATTGTCGAGGCGTAATGTCTTGTGCCACTGCCGCCGCACGCAATGCAAGTTTGGATTCTGCCGCTTGAGTTACTCGGTCAATCGCGAAAATCGGCAGAAGTGTGAACAAGATCCAAAACATGTTCCATCGCGACATCGATCGTTTTTTTTTCGAGACAACGTCACGCTGCCAAGAAAGTTGCAAAGCAAAAGAACAGGCCACCATGCCAGAGTCCTTGATTGAGTAACGATTTCGATCCGCGGTTTGAATTCCAATTCAGCCAACAGACAGTCTGCGCAAGGGAGTTGTCTGAGGCAACAGTAACGGCGCACACTCTCTTGCATTCGACGATGTTTTGCGGAAAAAGTCGATCTATCGGCAGAGAGCCTTGCGAGACTGACAGTGAGCCGGAACAATCAATCGGTAAAATCCTCACTGCGTCACAGCGACAGGGTCGTCGGCTGTTTCATTGGGCAGTGGCTGGTGGGGGGCTGAACCGAAGGGGCTCGAGCTTCAGCAGGACTTTGTTTTCCGGGGCTTCGCGAAGACGCTCCCGCCCCGGGCTCCCGGTCTGACTCACCACATTTTGCAAAATACGATGGCCCTGACCACCATGACGGACGGACTTGAAATGAACAAATATCGCTGCTGGCAACTGGCGTTGACCCTCGTCATCTGTCTCGGGGGATGTGATCAGCCGGCCGAACAGTCAAAGTCCGTCACCACGAATCCCGCGTCAACTACAGCCGGACCAGGTGCGGCTCATGCCAGCGAGAAGCCGACTCCGCAGCCCGATACCACGGTTAAACCTGTGACCCCTGCTGCTCCGGATAAAGCCGAGTCGCCAGAAGCGACGACCACGAAGCTGGACTTGAAAGACATGGGATGGGAGCAACTTCAGGAATTGGTTGCGTCACACAAAGGAAAAGTCGTTGTCGTCGATGTCTGGTCCACGGCGTGCGAGCCTTGTTTGCGTGAGTTTCCGCGACTGGTCGAACTCCAGAAGCGGCATCCGAACGACGTCGTCTGCATTTCCTTCGATTGCGATTTTGCGGGAGTCAAAAATAAACCCGTCGGTTATTACCGTGAGCGCGTGATGAAGGCTCTGACCGAGATGAAGGCAGAAACCGTCATTAATGTCATGTCGACGCTGGCCGCAGACGAACTGTTCCAGAAGATCGA
The DNA here is from genome assembly GCA_037146815.1 of Planctomycetota bacterium. Taxonomy (GTDB): domain Bacteria; phylum Planctomycetota; class Planctomycetia; order Planctomycetales; family Planctomycetaceae; genus Schlesneria. The sequence continues at coordinate 12,964 of JBAWWJ010000082.1, read as the reverse complement.
TCTCGATTCGATCCCCGCAGTTTATGTCTATAACCAACAGGGAGACCTCGCCAAGCGGTTTGACAACCGCACCCCTGCCAGCGAAACCGAGGAAGGAATTTCGTACGAACTGCAGATTGATCCACTGGTTGCCAAGCTGGTAATCATGGAAAAAGCGGGAAAGAACTGATGGTGGATTCCTCCCGCCGACGCGGTCGACGCGAAGTGATGGGTAACCACAATCGTTGTTGGATCTGGGGGCGCAATGTTGTCCAGGAAACGGTTCGCGCAGGTCGTTGGCCTGTCCTTGAATTGTTGATCGGCGATTGGGTCGACGGTTCGGCCGCGCAGGAGTGCGCACGTCTGGCGGAACAGCGGCAAGTTCCGATCTACTCGGAATCTGAAACGGAATTGACACGGCACTGCCGCACTGCAGAACATCAGGGATTTGCCGCCCGGATGGCACCGTTTCCCTGTCTCACGTTCGATGAATTCATGAAAGCGATGCCGCGAACGCCTGCCATTGCAATCCTCGATCGATTGCAGGATCCGTTCAATTTCGGTGCCATTATCCGTTCGGCTTCCACGCTGGGAATTCATGGAATCATTATCGGTGATCGAGAGCAGTCTGACATCAACAGTCAGGTCGCACGAAGTTCCGTCGGGGCGATCAACCACTTGCCGATTGCTCGTACTGAGAACCTGCCCCAGGTTGCCCAGCAGTTACTTCGGTTCGGGTTCCAAGTCGTTGCCGCATCCGAGAAATCTTCGATTCCGCTTTATCAGGCTGGTTTCAGTGGTCCGACTGCCATCGTGATTGGAAATGAAGGGCGCGGAATCAGTCCCGAGTTGTTGTCGCTCTGTGACCTGTCGGTCCGTATCCCGATGACAGGCCAGGTCGGTTCGTTGAATGCCGCCGTTGCTGCGGGAATCCTGTTTTACGAATTGAGTCGGCAACGGAGCCTGTCACCATCGCCGTAATGTCCGCAGAAATGCGCGTCCGTCAGATTCAGGAACGGACCGCCTGCCGGTTTATCAGCCTTTTCGAAAGTCATTTATGTCTCTGGTTCTTCGCAATCCTCACAGTGTTCTCGCTGCCCTGCAGATGCGTCCGGAAGATGTGTTTGAAGTTCGCCTGGCTCCGGGAACTCCGTCCCCCAAATGGGCCGATGTCGCGGAACTGGCAAGGCAGCATTCCATCCCGATCCGTACAAACCTGGCTCCCGTCGACAAGCGACATGCTAATGAAGGAAAGAGTGAACGGACGGGCGCCGCCGTGGCCCTGGTGCGAGAACGGGCCGACCGCCTGGTAGATGAACTGTTTGCCGTCCCAGCCGATCCCCCCGGACTCTGGCTGGCCCTGGAACAACTCCAAGACCCGCACAATGTTGGTGCCATCTTTCGGACGGCCGCGTTCTTCGGTGTTCGTGGAATCATTCTGACACGCGAACGTTCTGCGCCGCTGACGGCGACGGTTTATGATGTTTCCTCAGGGGGATTGGAATTTGTTCCGTTTGCGATTGTGCCCAGCCTGAGTCGAACGATCACGCTGGCACGCGATGCGGGGCTGACAGTGATTGGAACCTCCGAACATGCCTCGCGCGAATTGAATGATCTCCCGTCGGATCGTTCGCACCTGCTGATTTTTGGGAACGAAGAATTTGGGCTTAGGCGAGTGACGACTGAAAACGTTGATGAGCTTGTGCGATTGGCACCGCGCGGTCCAATCGAATCGCTCAACGTTTCGGTCGCGGCCGGAGTCTGCATGTCCAAACTGGCGCGCGGCTGACAATTACCGGAACGATGCACGGAATTGAGTGACTGATCACGCTTTTGTCACGTGCCGCTGAGATTTTGGGTCGAGTCCAATTTCAAGTCGACCAAGAAGTTCGTTCAACTCCGTGGACTCGCCGTCAGTTAATTCGCTTTCACCGAACCGGACGCGGTAGAACAAACCGGCAATCGCCTGAACGTCCGGCTCGATCCCAACATCGCCCAGACGCCTGGCTAGTTCCGGTGCCACTTCGCTGGTGAACTCCTGATGTGTTTGTCCCAGTTGCCGAACGCGGCCACTTGACTTCATCAGTTTGACAAATCGCTCGTAAAACTCGATCCGGCGGCTTGGATCGGACGTATCCTTTGCCCGTCGCTTAAATATCCCTCGCAGCCAGGCACTTTTCCGACGAATCAACCATGCCGATGAGATCAACAATGTCAGGACCAGTATTCTCGGAAGTGACATCCATGTTCTCACGTCAAGAATATTCGCGACGAGCAACCGCAACGCTTCTCCAGGCGACTTCACAAAAGTTCGCTGAAATTCGATGACGGAATTGAGCCACTCGCGCAGTGGCTCATAGATCAAGACCTCTTGCCGTTCCAGGGAAACATCGAGAATGTTCGACTCCCACATTACGGCCAGCCTCGACGAGAGCAGTGCAAACAGATTCTTATTGGCGCCAATTTCGGTCACACTTTCGGCGCGACCATCTTCAGGCGTGGCATCAAACGCCACCCAGCGTCGGTCATCAAGCCAGGCTTCAACCCAGGCATGGGCAAATCGCTTTTCGACCTCAAGCGTTCCGTCTGCCTGTTCGACTCCCCCCTTAAATCCCGTGACAACTCGCGAAGGAATTTGCACAGCACGCAGCATCAATGCCAAAGCCGTGGCGAAGTACTGGCAGTGCCCGGTGCGCCGATTGAACAGAAAATCTTCGACGGGATCGATATTCGAGTCAACAACAGGCGTCGACAACGAATAGGCAAACTCACCGGAATCTCGCAGATACGATTCAATGGCCTTGGCGGTTTCGATTTGAGTCAGCTTGCGACCAATTTTCCGGGCCTCATCATCGCGAACTCTTTCTGCTAACGACGTCAATCGGCCGAGATCATTGGAGACCTCCAGGCAAATTGTCATGTACTTCTTCCCGCTTCGCTGAAAATAGGAGGCTTCCTTCGGGTTTGGAACGCCGTCAGGCTGCAGCCGATCTTCGTTCGTGGGCTGTCCGGTGATTACGGTGTAATCAACGGCCCCAGGCAAGCTTTCAAACCAGTCGCGACGAATTGCCAACTGGCTCGAAACCTCGGTATTGGCGACTCGTGTCCAGTCACGGTCTCGCATGGCTAGCGGTCGACCGAGACAATAAAGAACATTCGTGCCAATCCGCTCGAGATGGGTTTCATGGCGAAACGCGGGCTGAGTTGCGTTTTGAGAATCTGGATCATATTTCCTGGGGATGATCGAAATGATCATGTTACCGGAAGAAATCGGCTTCCAGTTTCCAGCGGCATAGTTTATTAAGACAGCGCCACGAAACAGGGGTTCCGACATCCCCAGTGATTCTGCGTACTTGTGGACACTGATCTGTTCTTCTGACCGGATATCATAAATTTTCAGATTCAGAACCGGATCATTGCTGACCAGGATCTGCCCAAGATCCCCCAGTCGAACCTCCGAGGCCTGACCAGTAACTCGCTTCATTGATGCTGGCAAAGCATCGTCGGAAATTCCCAGTGCAGAGCCGACCCAGACACGAGGAACCAGTACGAAAAACGCCGCGCCAACCATCAGACCGGCAAACGATGTGAATGCGACTCCACTGACCAGGCGCAGCGAAATCCACGACGCATTGTTCTCCAGACGAATGTCATCAAAGACTTCGCCACGTGCCGTAGACTTTGTACTTGCCGGTTTAACGCCCCCGTTCGGTGAGTCTGGTTCGATCGCAGCAAATTCCTGAGCCACGCGGTACAGCGAGAAGACCGATAGCGTCCAGATCGCCCCAAACAGATAGACCACCATACAGGCACCGTACCAGGTGGCACTCGTCAAGACCGCACCAACGGCGACGTGCATCATCCCCAACGTCATCAACAGCCAATACCGGTAGTTCGATTTCTGCTGTAACAGAACAACCCATGTCAAATAGACCACCATGTGGATTCCGGCCAGCAAGCGTCCTTCGTAGTTTTCCGAGAAGAATTCGAACGATGCCGCCAATAGCGCAAGGAATCCGAGAATCAGTGCCAGGGATTCGCTCAGTCCCCGACGATTCCCGGCGCGATCGAGTCCGGTTTCACACCACCAGTAGGCAAAAATCGTCACGGGGATTGAAATGAACGGAATGAAGCCATATTCGGCAGCGCCAAGTATCACGCCGACGAATCCCGTCAAAATGTAGATACTCAGTTTGAAGACGGTGGCAAGACCCATAACCGATCCTTGAAGTGAGATTTGCCCCTGCAGGATACACTGACGAATCCCGGTTCGTCACCTGCAACTGCCCTAATCCTATTGAAGCCTGCCGGATTCAACCAAGTCCATTGCATTGAAGCCAGGGCACGTTGTACGACTTCGTGATAGCCAGAAGGCCAACGATGCAGTGACAGGCTGCCGGTACGATGCAAGGCGAGATGCCAGATAGTCGTGGTTCGCTCTGCGAACCAACGTCGCATTGTTCTTATGGCGACTCAAATATTCGCCTCGTCGTCAGAAGTCTTGTCAAACAAGAAGCGTTGGTTCGCGAACCGAACCACGACTATCTGCCCCCCCTTTGGGGGTCTCTATGCCGCAACTCTCAATTATCAAGTCCAATCATAGCGAATTTGGTACCACGGTTTTGGATTCTGCGACAAAGCCATGGCTTCGATGATTCCGCAACCGTGGCACTCGCTTGATGGGCCGAAATTCATTTTGCACGAGACATTGACCCAGACTGACATCGGCAGTCGTTGCGGCTGAGACTCCCCATACGCCGTCCACGGGATACAATGCTGGTTGGTCACGGTGCGACGAAGGAGCGATTTCCGTGAGGGCTGGTAGTCACTGCGATCAACTCGACAGCGAAAGAGAATATGGTCACACTCAAAGCACGCAGTTACGAAAATGGTGAACCGATCAAAGTCACCATTGCCGGGAATCGGATTCGATCAATTGAACCTGCCTGGCCCAGTGAATCGGTGGCGGACTGGCCGTACATCGCTCCTGCGTTGTTTGACCTGCAGATTAACGGGCATGGCGGTATCTGGTTCAGCAGCGACTCGCTGACGCGAAGCGATGTTCTGCAGGCGCTGGAGCCGCACTATCGATATGGCGTGACGCGTCTTTGCCCGACATTGATTACGAATTCGTTTGAGGGACTGGCGGCTGGATTTGCGGCGATTCGTGAAGCTTGTGAATACAAGTCGACGGCTGACCGAATGGTCTGTGGATGTCATCTGGAAGGCCCCTACATCTCGACAGAAGATGGTCCACGCGGTGCCCATCCTCGCGAACACGTTCGGCCCGCGGACTGGTCCGAATTCCAGAAGTTGCAACAGATCTCGGGAAACCGCATCAAGCTGGTCACCATCGCGCCTGAAGTCGAAGGTGCCTTGGATTTCATTCGCCGCGCGGTTGCCAGCGGAGTTGTCATTGCGATTGGACACACTGCGGCAACCCCCGAACAGATTCGTGGTGCGGTCGATGCAGGAGCCAGGTTAAGTACTCACCTTGGCAATGGCGCGCATGCCATGATCCATCGCCATCGCAATTACATTTTCGAACAACTGGCTGAGAACCGTCTCACGGCCAGCCTGATTGTGGACGGGCACCACTTGCCCCCCAATCTCGTGCAGACATTTATCAAAGTGAAATCTTCCAAGCGAACCATCTTGACCTGCGATGCGGCGGGGTGGGCAGGCTGTCCACCGGGTGTTTATGAAAGTAAGCTGGGGCGGAGTGAAATTCTGGACAACGGAAAGCTGGTCGTTGCAGGTCAGCGTGAATTACTCGCAGGCTCGGCTCAAGAAACGGATACGTGTGTCGCGAACGTGATTGACTTTGCCGGAGTTTCGCTCAAGGACGCTATTGATATGGCGAGCAAAAATCCCGCCAGGTTGCTGGGCCACGAAGTTGTACGTCTGCGGCGTGGATCACTGGCGGATCTGATGCTGTTCCGGATTCCTGCAGAAGGAAAGCGGTTGGCGATTGAAACAACGATTGCCTCAGGAGAGTTGATGTACGGCGAAGTGGTTGTGCGATAGCATCTTGCGGCCCGTTCATACGGAAGTCAGATTTTTTGATCTGCATAGTCCCTGTTTGCGTTCGTGATGAGAATCCGTTCAGCACACTGGCGGGTTCAACTCATCCCGTGGCATAAGGAATACGAACCGATGAATAACGAAGATTTCGGCGGCGGTGATTTCGGCTCAAGCGGTTCTGCCGACGGATTTTCTGGTGGAACAAGTGAAGTCTCGTATCAATCGTGGTTTAGCCGGATCGCAAGCGCTTTTGGCGGGATGATTTTCGGATTGCTTCTGTTTGTCGTTGCCTTTCCCGTTCTGTTCTGGAATGAAGGCCGAGCCGTCCATCGCGCCCAAGACCTCGATGAAGGTCAGAAAAGTGCGGAAACTATTGAGGTTCAGGCGGTCGATCCCTCTCGAGAAGGGAAGGTGGTCTTTGCGTCCGGACCAGCGACGACGAGTGAATCGTTGCGTGATCCCATCTTTGGGATCACGACGAAGGACTCGCTCTGGCTGAAGCGAAGTGTCGAAATGTATCAGTGGAAGGAAAGTGAGCACACCGAAACGAAGAAAAACCTCGGAGGTGGCGAAACAACGACGAAGACCTACAGTTACTCCAAGACTTGGACGCCGGATGTGATTGACTCGTCGCATTTTCATCAGCCTCAGGGGCATCAAAATCCGCGGCAATTTCCCTGTACATCGGCCGAGTTCGTGGCAGGAGTCATTCAACTGGGGGCATTCCAGATTCCTGAAGATTTGAAGTCGTCACTTCATGATTTTCAGCCACTGACCGTCACCAGTGAACAGATTGACATCGCAGAGGATCAGTCGACGAAATGGCGAGTCTCAAGCGGCCAAATCTATTCAGGTCAGGACGCTGAAAATCCCGCTATTGGCGACACACGGGTTCACTTTCAACACGTCCCCAGCGGACCGTGCGGTCTCGTCGGAGTGCAAACGGGGGCGACGTTTGCACCGTTTACAACTCGCCGTGGTGGACGCCTCTTCGAACTCCGCTCAGGCCAGACCACCAAGGAAGATTTCTTCCGGAAGCTCAATGCTGATAACGATTTTATGACGTGGATTCTGAGACTGGTTGGTTTTGGGCTGATGTACTTCGGCCTGATGCTGTTGTTTCGTCCGATGTCGGTCCTGGCGGATATCGTTCCGTTCTTCGGAACGCTGGTCGGATACGGCACTGGTTTGCTGGCATTTCTTCTGGCGTTGCCGTTATCACTGAGCACGATTGCGATTGGATGGATCGTCTACCGCCCACTGCTGGGGATCGGCCTGCTGGTCGTTTCTGCAGGGTTGATCGTGCTGCTGGGGCGTGGCATTTCTCGTAGTCGCACCACGCAGTGAGTGCATTGAAGAGCCGTCGTCTCATCTGTCACATCATCAGAAACCGATTTTGCTCATCGGAAAAGGAAACGGGGGCAACTTACAATTGTAGTTCGCCCGTAAGCCTGTGCATCAAGTCGCAAGAGAGCGGTTATCAGTCGGTTCGTTGAATGCGATGTTCCTGGACGGGCCATACGTTTCGTCCACGCAATTGCCTTTTTCGATTTGAGTAGTCGCGTCAAAGAAAGCAACCATGCGCCGCCGCACTTTTCTCACTTTCACCTCGTTCGGCGTCGCCCAATGCCTGGGGAGGTCATTCGAAAGCATTGCGAATCCCAAGCATGAGACTGGACTCGTCAGCTTGCAGGCGGTCCTCAAAGCGAAGTCCCAGATACTGCCGTTGCACGAAAAGAAGAAGCCGAACCAGCCGGGAGACTGGCTCGAACAGCACAAGGAGACGGGGCAATCGTTCGACGAATTCATGGCCCGCAAGAAGGGGCGTGTGTGCCAGCAGTATCGGGCGATTTACATTCAGCCGCTGGGCGAGTTTTCCAAATCTCAACGAGCGGTCGTTGTCCAGACAGAAGATTTCATGGCTCGCTTTTTTGGAATGCCTGTCGAACTGTTGCCCGATAAGTCTCTGGCGGATTTACCAGAACAGGCGCGGCGTGTTCATCCCACCTGGAACGTTTCGCAGGTTCTCTCGACGCATTTGCTCGATCACGTCCTCAAGCCACTCCGTCCAAAGGATGCCGTCGCCGTTCTTGGACTCACGGCTGAGGATCTCTGGCCCGGACAAAACTGGAATTTCGTGTTTGGCCAGGCATCGCTCTCAGATCGCGTTGGAGTCTGGTCATTGCACCGTAATGGTAATGTTGATGGTTCGTTCGACGAGAAACGACTGTTTCTGCGGAGAACGCTGAAGACCGCCGCCCACGAGACCGGCCATATGCTCGGAATCCCGCACTGTGTTGCGTTCGAGTGCGGAATGAACGGCTCAAACAATCTCTCGGAAAGCGATCGCCAGCCACTTGAGTTCTGCCCGGAATGCCAAGCCAAGATCAGTTGGACCTGTAGTTGTTCACTACGAACTCGGTATCAAAAGCTGGCGGAATTTGGACGCCGACACGAGCTTCACGATGACGTCGAGTGCTGGACTCGAAGCCAGGCAGTCCTGACAGACTGATTGAGAGCGGCGAACTCAGGTGTGTCTTGCTGATCGTTTCACTCGACTACTACCGAAACCATCGGCGTCAGCAGTGATGTGATTCGGGTGAAACCGGTCGTGCCAACTTAATGGCTGCGTGATCTCCCCGCGTTGAGTGCCTCTGAACGCCCGGAATCTGACATTTTCGAAGTCACATGGCATTGAATCAGCGCGGACTTCCCCCATCGTCTGTTTGAACTTAGAATGATGCGGGCTGTGCCACACGTGGGGAAGGTGTCTGCTGACCTCATGGATGTTCGTCTCTCAACTGAGATGACGTGGGCATGGATCTCGGTGAATCCCCTTTGCCGATTGCTGACCGCCGAACGCTCGACAGATGGAGCTGCGACATGAAACGACTGGCACGATCTTACGGACTTCTGCTTGGCCTGGCTGGCCTCATTCTGCTCGGGTGCGCATCGAAGCAAGGGGCTGCTGTGGATGACGCCAAGGGGGCACCGAAAGCCAAGGGAAAGCCGAATCGACTCGTTCGTGAAACAAGCCCTTATCTATTGCTGCACGCTCACAATCCCGTCGACTGGTACCCTTGGGGGCCTGAGGCGTTTGAGAAGGCCAAGAAAGAGGGGAAGCTGATTTTCCTCTCGGTCGGATACAGCAGTTGTTACTGGTGCCACGTGATGGAGCGAAAGGTCTTCGTGAACGAGGCGATTGCCAAGACACTGAACAAGCACTTTGTCTGCATTAAGGTCGATCGCGAAGAGCGACCGGATGTCGACGATGTTTACATGACGGCACTGCAAGTCTACTACCAGGCCATCGGCACCGCTTCCGGGGGAGGCTGGCCGTTGTCGATGTTCATGACTCCGGAAGGAAAGCCTGTCGCAGGGGGGACCTATTTTCCTCCCGAAGACACCGATGGTGCCACCGGGTTTCCGACTGTCCTGGAACGCTTGATCGATTTGTGGGGCACCAAGAAGGAGCAGATGGAAGGAAACGCCGAGATTCTCGCCAATGAAACTCGTCGCGTGATGCGCCCGAAACTCTCGCTGAAACCTGTCGAAGCGAACCAGGCCTTGGTTCAGAAATCGTTTGACGCCGTTGTTGCCAGTTTTGATCCAGAGTACGGCGGTGTCGATTTTACACCACAGCGAGTTCGCAGCCCGAAGTTTCCGACCCCTGCCAAACTGCTGTTTGTTCAGGAATCGCTGAAACATCAGCCAAATCCCGAAGCGGCAAAGTTGCTGGATCTCACTTTGATGAACATGGCCTGTGGTGGCATTCGAGATCATCTTGGCGGCGGGTTCCATCGTTACTCAGTCGATCGACAGTGGCTGGTTCCCCATTTCGAAAAGATGCTTTACGACCAGGCACAGCTCGCAGATCTGTATGCGAACGCTTTTGCCGCGACCAAAAATCCGCTGTACAAGCAAGTCGCCGAGGAACTGCTGGGATTCGTCGAACGTGAGTTGACCAGCAGTGAAGGTGCCTTCTTTTCGGCTCTGGATGCCGAAACAAACGGTGTGGAAGGGGAATTCTATGTCTGGGAATCCCGTGATATCGACAAGGTCCTCGGCAAAAACTCCGATGCATTCAAGGATGCGTATCACGTCAAGGAATTGTCAGACTTCGAACATGGGAACGTCTTGCGACTTTCCGTCGACCAGTTGCCTGGGCCGGCGAAAGACGTGCCGTTGGGGGGAATTCGTTCAGGCGCCGTCATGGACGAATTCACCGTTTCTCGACAGAAGTTACTGGATGTCCGAAATCAGCGACAAAAGCTGCTACGCGACGAAAAGATCCTCGCGGGCTGGAATGGTCTGATGATTGGTGCGTTTGCTCGAGCCGGAGGGACATTGAACCAGCCTGAATTCGTTCGGATCGCCGAAAAGGCCGCGCAATTTCTACTGACGAACATGCGGGATCAGCAGGGACGCCTGTTGCATACTCACACGGCTGGAGTTGCCAAGCTCAATGCCTATCTGGATGACTACGCTTTCGTAATTGATGGATTGCTGGCATTGCATTCCGTGACGAATGATGCCAAGTGGCTGACAGCGGCCAGAAAACTGCAGGACGATCAATTAAAGATGTTTCGCGATGAAGCGGGGGGTGGATTCTTCTTCACGTCGCATCAGCACGAGGAACTGCTGGCTCGCACCAAGAATTGCTATGACGGCGTACTTCCCGCTGGAAACAGCGTCAGTGCCCGAAACCTCACGAAACTGGCGAAGCTGACCGATGACAAAAGATACCGCGAAGAAGCTCAGACAATCGTCGATTTGTTTGCGTCAAATCTCGAACAGTCGCCGCGAGGATTGACCGTTCTGGCCCTGGCAATTTCGGAACTGCTGGCGGATGCGCCGAAGAAAACGTCAGGTGTTGCTGTACCTCCCAAAAACAATGCTGTCGTCCAGGCGGATGCTGTCGACGCTCCCGGTGAAGTCGTCCCGACAACGCAAAAGGAAGAAGCACCCAAAAAGCCGGAACACGTCAAAGCCAAGGCGTTCCTTTCCGTGGACAAACTTCCGGCTGGCAGCGCCTGTCAGGTTGTGGTTGTTCTGGAAGTTGCCAAGGGCTGGCACGTCAATGCGAATCCGCCGACGGAAGAGTTTCAGATCCCGACCAAGGTCACCTGGAAATCAAAGAACGGATTGGAACTGGTTGACGTGAAGTACCCGAAAGGATCTGGCTTCAAGTTTGATGGTTCAGACGACGAAGTCATGGTGTATGAGGGTGAAGTCCAGATCCGCGGGACCTTAAAGATTCCCAAGGAAGCGGGTGGCCTGACCGAAGACATGGAAATCACAATCAACTATCAGGCCTGTAATGAAAAAGGTTGTTTGCCACCGAAATCGATCAAGCTGACTGGTAAACTTCCCATTGCCAAACCGGGCGAAGTCGTCAAGCCAATCAACCCGACGCTGTTCAACACCAAGCTCGATCCGAGCAAATGATCTGAGCCATACGAGAAGGATTCGGTTTATGGAGTCGGGACAACCGCAATATCGGGAAGGCCCGCTGGTCAAGACCAAGATCGTCGCAACCGTCGGCCCGGCATCGGGAAGTCGTGAAAAACTCGCGCAACTGTTTGATGCTGGCGTCGATGTCGTTCGATTAAATTTCGCCCATGGCAGCCATGACTGGTTTGCTCAGATCGTGACATGGATTCGTGAGCTTTCGGCGGAGCGGCGGAGGCCCATCGGTATTCTGGGTGACTTGTCCGGACCCAAGATTCGCCTGGGAATGTTGCCCGAAGAAGGGCTTCGACTGCGACACGCCACCGAAGTCGAGTTTGTTCGTTCCGGGGCCGCAGATTGTTCCGCTTCTGCGATTCCCCAACTCACCTGCACGTATGAACCATTGATCGACGATCTGCGGCCGGGTGATCGCGTACTACTTGCCGATGGGATTGTCTCGCTTCGCGTTGTCACTCAGGACGCAGTCGCCGGCCGGGTCTTGTGCCAGGTCGTGCAACCGGGCCTGATTCGCAGTCGACAGGGAGTCAATCTTCCGGGAGTAGCCCTGAGTACACCGAGCCTGACCGACAAAGATCGCATCGATTTGCAGTGGGCCCTGGACCATGGCATCGATTTCATCGGCTTAAGCTTCGTCCGACGCGTGGAGGACTTGAAACAACTGCGTGCGGTGATTGCAGAACATCCAACGAAGACGCCACCGTGGATCGTTGCAAAGATTGAAAAGGCCGAAGCAATCTCGGATCTCGATGCGATCATTGCCGAGGCGGATGCCGTGATGGTGGCTCGCGGAGATCTAGGGGTTGAAACCGATATCTACCGCGTCCCCGGCCTGCAGAAGAAAATTATTCAACTCTGTAACGAACACCGAACACCGGTGATCACAGCGACGCAGATGCTCGACTCCATGCAAAAGAGCGAAATTCCAACGCGAGCCGAAGCGAGTGACGTGTTCAACGCTGTGCTGGATGGAACCGACGCCGTCATGCTGTCAGGTGAAACGGCGGCGGGTGATTTTCCAGTTGAAGCAGTCGCCATGATGAGCAGGATCGCTCGTGAAGCCGAGCGGTTGCTGGAGCCGCGAAAAGCGGGGACCGATTCGCGCAGCCTCCCTCGAAATCGAGCCACGGCAATCACCGAAGCGGTTACTCACGGCGCCGCGACCGCGGCAGCTCATCTCGGTGCAGACCTGATCGTTGCTGCGACGGCGGGAGGCAAGACGGCGATGGCAATTTCGAAACAGCGTCCTCACGTCCCCATTATCGCTCTGACAGACAGACCAGAAGTGGCACGACGCATGTGCCTGTTCTGGGGTGTGGCCCCCATCGAAACCGATGCTGTTGCCAATCCTCCGAAAGAACTATTGGCGTTTGTCACTGCACTTGGCCGCGAACAGAAGATGCTCGATTCCGGCAGTAAGCTGGTACTGGTGGGAAGCAGCGACTGGTCACTCGAATGGCACGACATGATGCTGGTACACGTCGTTTCGTAG
>JBAWWJ010000081.1:0-29990 GCA_037146815.1 Planctomycetota bacterium | reverse complement strand
GTATTTCAATACTCCGAGCAATCGTGACGTCTTCGCGTTTCATGAAGCGTTTTCAGATATCGTGGCTCTTCTTCAGCGATTTTCGAACCAGGACTTGATGCGTCGGCAATTGCGGAAGGCAAAGGGGAAACTGACAAACGAAAGCCTGATCGGTCAGATGGCCTGGCAATTCGGCGAAGCCTCTGGAGGTCGAGGCGGACTGCGACAGTATCTGGGTCAGTTTGAAAATGGACAGTGGAAAAACAATCCGCCACGGCTAGAAGACATGTCCAAGGAAGCCGAGCCGCACAAACGCGGTGCACTGCTCGTTGCCGCCATGTTTCAGGCACTGAATAGCATGTATGAGCAGCGTTCGAATGACTTGCTGGACGTTGCCCGCCGGGACGATGGAGAAGTTGTCTTTACACGTGAATTGGAAAATCGCCTGGCACGAGAAGCTGCGGACGCAGCCCGACATCTGTTGGAAATGTCGATTCGTGCGCTCGACTATGTTCCCCCGGTCGATATCGGGTTCGGAGACTTCCTGAGAGGGTTGATCACGGCCGATTTCGAACTCGTGGCCGACGACAAATTTCACTATCGAGCTTCGATCGTGAAAGCCTTTAGTGAGTGGGGTATTTATCCGACTGATCGACAGACGTTGATTCCCGACAGTCTGTGCTGGGAACCACCGAGCGAAAAGATCACTGGCAGTCTTCACGATTGGCTCAGCAAGAACTCCCTCGGAGACTGGGGAATGGGAATGGATCGCGCCGAAATCTTTGAAGAAAGTCAAAGACTGGCAGCCAGCCTCCACGACTTGATTCTCGAGTTCGCCCCGAAATTTACGGTGGATTTCCATCGCGAATTTGGATTGAATCTCGATCCGCACGGACAAAACCAATCAATCGAACGCAACAAACTAGGAATCCCAAAGTTCGAAGTGCATTCGGTTCGCCCCTGTCGTCGCGTCAGTCCAGATGGTGGGGTGCGACGTGATCTCGTGATCGAAATCGTTCAAAAACGGAAGGCGTACTTCGATGATGCCGTCCAGCAAGGCGTTGATTCCGGAGCGATCGATCCCAAGACGATCAAGCCGGATTTTGATTTTCGCGGTGGATGTACGCTCATCGTCGATGCTCGCTCGGGCCAAATTCGATACTTGATCAGCAAGCGGATCGATAGTGTCACACGATTGCAGGCAGAGCGCGATTTTCGCGGAATCGGTTCACACGCACTGGCCGCAAATTACTTTACGGGATCGGGCAAAGAAAGCCCTTTCAGGCTGATGCATTCGGAACACTGATTGTTTTGCCAGGTATTCGGCGGTGAATCGCCATCAATAGTCCAGCGCATTCATACTTTGAGAACTTTATCGATCCAACCCATAAGGATCTTGCCATGGCTAAGAAACAACCCGTTGCCAAACCCTCCCAGACCAACAAACTACGCATTCGCATGTATTGTCAGGGGCTGGGTGATTGCTTCCTGTTGACGTTCCCCCGGACCGGGTCAGGTCGTAAAGAATTCCATGTGTTGATCGATTGTGGCGTCATCGTCGGACAACCCGATGGTCCGGCTAAGATCAGGCAGGTGGCAGCACACCTCGCCGAGACGACGAATGCACATATTGACGTCCTCGCTGTCACGCACGAGCACTGGGATCATCTTTCAGGCTTTGTTGATGCGAAAGAGGATTTCGAAAAAATTAAATTTGATCAGGTCTGGTTGTCGTGGATGGAAAACCCCGAAGAGCCGGTGGCGGTTACGCTGCAGGCAGAACGCGATGCCAAAAAGCAGAAACTTGCCATGGCGCTGGATCGAGACCAGATTCGCCTGGGAGTTGAAGGCAAGCAACCCGATGCTGAAAGGTTCGCCGGACTCGCGGTATTCTTCGGGCTGGAACCGGGAACAGCGGTGAAGTCAATGAGCGACGACGGCGAAGGAATGGATCGCGGTCGGACGGGGGCTGCCCTGAACTTTGTCAATCAGACCACGGACGACCGTTGGTTCCTGGAACCCGGATCTGAGCCGTTCACGATCGATGGTCTGAAAGGAATCGAATTCTTTGTATTGGGCCCCCCCCTCGATGACAAAGCCATCAAGAAGGATAAGCCAACCAAGAAAGGAGACGAAGTCTTCCGCGACGCTCATGCCGCGAGCGAACATGGACTTGAGGCACTTGCTGCTCTCGATTTGCCAGACGACGCCGATCAGGCAGATGGAGCGCATTTGCCGTTTGCTTCGCAATATGGAGTTTCGCTGGAGCAGGCGCTGGACGACCCGTTCTATCGGCAAATGTACGATGATGGAACCGACGAACCACACCCCGCTGAATGGCAACGAATCGATGACCTTTGGATGTTCTCGGCGAGTGAATTCGCCTTGCAACTCGATGCCGATACCAACAATACCAGTCTTGTTATGGCAATCCGTCTGCCGTCGGATAAGGTCTTGCTGTTTCCCGGCGATGCCCAGGTTGGCAATTGGGAGTCTTGGCATTCGCGCAAATACAAGTGGGGTGCACAAGATGTTGAAGCGCAACACCTGCTGCAAAAAACCATTGTGTACAAGGTTGGGCATCACGGAAGTCATAACGCAACGCTCCGCGACAAGGGCCTGATGATGATGGACGACCCTGACTTAACCGCTCTGCTGCCGGTTGATGAAAAAGTTGCTCATGAGAAGAAGCACTGGAATGACATGCCTTTTTCTCCGATGTTGAAAGAGCCGAAGTCGCGAACACAAGGACGTATTTTGAGGCCAGATCACGATTTAAAGCATTCCGATACAGACCCGGCCGATAAATCTGTCGTCAGTTGGGTTGCCTCGGAAGAGACAGTCGTCGGCATGCCAAATCGCTCACTTTATCTCGATTACTTCGTGCCGCTCAAGTAGAGTCAAAGATTGGTATCGCCAATACGGGGCTCATTCGTTGATTATCAATGTGCGTACGGCTTGGTCGCTCGGCGTACGCAAAGTCTGGAGCATGCGTTTCTTAAAGCGGTCATCGCGGGGTTTGCAAAAAGTATGATGACGGCAATCTGAGATCCTGTAAAACGACAGCGGCCTCAAATGACCGCTTATTCTCAATCACATTCCGACGATCGTACCATCGTCTTTGACATCAATACGAAGGGCCGCAGGTTCCCTTGGTAGTCCGGGCAAGGTGCTGATGTCACCCGCCAGTGCGTAGAGATATCCAGCTCCAGCAGCGAGTCGAACATCGCGAATCGGCAACCGGAACCCACGGGGGCGTCCGAGCAGGTTTGGGTCATGAGAAAGTGAATACTGTGTCTTCGCAATGCAGACTGGTAAGTCCTTGAATCCCCAACGTTCGAACTGTTCAATCCGGCGTTTGGCCAGTGGCAACAATTCAATTCCATCTCCTCCATAGACTTCGCGAACGATCGTCTCCAGTTTGTCGGCAACAGGCATGTCCAGTGGATACAGGAAATCAAAACTGGCAGGTTGTTCACAAGCCTTCTCAACGGCTTGAGCAAGTTCCATTGTCCCTTTGCTGCCATATTTGAATGATTCGGCGACAGCAAACGCTTTGGCTCCGTAATCCATCGAAAGCTGACGCACCAACTCGATCTCTCGATCAGTGTCGGCTGGAAATCGATTCAGTGCCACGACAATCGGAATTCCAAATTTTTGCAGGGCAGCCAGATGTGCCTGCAAATTGACAGAACCCGTTCGTAAGTCTTCAAGGTTTTCTACCAGCAGTTCCTGGGGAATCGACTCTCCGGGTCTCATCGGGAATTTGCCGCAGTGATATTTCAGTGCCCGGACAGTACAGACCACGACCTCGGCATTCGGTCGTAAACCGCTGGAGCGACACTTGATGTTGAAAAATTTTTCGGCACCGCAATCGCTTCCAAATCCACTCTCTGTCACCACAAAATCGGCGAGCTGAATGGCAGTAAGATCCGCGAGGACAGAACTGTTGCCATGCGCGATATTGGCAAATGGTCCGGCGTGCACAATCGCCGGAGTTCCCTCGCATGTCTGGACCAGATTGGGCCGAACTGCGTCACGCAACAGTGCCAACATCGCTCCTGTTGCACCAATGTCGTTCGCGCTCACGGGCTCGCCTGTTTTCGTTTCCGCAACAACAATTTTCGCAACCCGCTTACGAAGGTCAGGCAGGCTGTCTGAGAGTGCCAGGATGGCCATGATTTCCGAGGCTGCAGTCAGGTCGAAGCCCGTTTCACGCAACGGAGCTTGAGGAACATTGTCGAGCCCCGTAATGATGTGGGCGAGTCCCTTATCGTTCAGGTCGATCACACGTCGCCATGTCATTGTCGACGGATTGATCACTGGATTTCGTCCGCGACTCACGTGGTTATCCAGCATGGCTGCCAGCAGGTTATGGGCTGAGGTGACCGCGTGGATGTCGCCCGTGAAGTGCAGGTTAATTTCATCAGACGGAACAAGTGACGCGGCACCGCCGCCTGCTCCGCCACCTTTCACACCAAAGACGGGCCCCTGCGATGGCTGTCGCAGTGTCACGATGCTCTTTCGGCCATCACGAGCCAAGGCCATGGCGAGCCCGATCGCAATGACAGTTTTCCCTTCACCCAGCGGTGTCGGGTTAATGGCGGTGACGCCGATGTATTTACCTGGGTTCCGTTCTGGCAGGCGCTGAGATAATCCTGCGGCGAGCTTTCCCTTGTACCAGCCAATCGGCTCGACATCATTTGTCGACAGCCCGAGTTGAGCCACGATCTGATGGATTGGAAGCGCGCCGCCCATTGCTGCCCTTCAAACGTTCGGGCCTGTCAGAACCCGGTCACATTCGCTTTTTCGTCACTGCCTGAACGAAGTATCAACCACGATAAGGCCACCCCAGTGAAATAGACCATTCCGCCGGCCCAGACAACATCGGAAATGAAGTGGCCTCCCTGGACCACGCGAGTTAATCCCATGCCACAGCCAAACAGGAAACCACCGATCAGCCACGCGGCTTTCCAACGAGGACGATGGCACCCCACAATAAAGGCGGGCGCGATCAAGTAAAACGCCACCGCCGCGTGGCCTGACGGAAACGACGAATTCCGACTCGGTTCCGTGGCCCAGGTTCCCACAGGAAGAAATTCTTTTTCGCCATCAAATACCGAACACTGCAGCGGTCGCGGACGGCCCCACAGATGCTTGAATCCGACGTTGACGATCAATCCTGGCCCAATGAGCAACATCAGAAACAGAAACAGGCCGGCTCGACGAATTCGTGTTGACTGTCGCCATTCAGGCCGTGGCAGGATCCACGGTCCAAAGAGTGCAACGATGGCTCCCATGATTCCAACGACAAACGATGGCAACGTCCCTTGTCGATAGATCGTCAGCCAGGGTTCGGCCAGTTCGTAGGTCCAGATTTTCTGGGACCGATCATAGAACATCCCAGCTACCCGCAGATCCAGATCTGTCCAACGGATCAGGAAGCTAAGCACGATCAGACCCATTACGGGGCAAACAATCGGCCATTGACGTTGGAAAAAGCAGTCGCGTTCAGATGCCACCTGCCCGGTTTCGCGCGGTTCATCGGGACGATCAGCGGCACCCGTCGAGGGCAAGGCTGACAATTCCAATGGTGTGACAAAACTCCCCGTGGTCATTTTCTACTCGGTATGAGTGTTGATTCGTCCATTTGAACAGCAATTGAATCCTGAGAGCGTCTTGCAGGCCATTCGGACAGAGTCTCCCCCCGCCAGATCCGAAACTGACGTGACTTCGTCGGACCGAGCGGTACGCTGACTGTACCAAGATCTTCAATGTCTGCGAATGCCTTTGCCAGCCGAAGCGGGACGACAGCATCCCCTTCCGTCACAATCAAAGCGTCCTTACCACTGGCATTTTCGGGCCCGCCCCAGACATCATGCTGAGAATCAATCACCTCGCCGACGTTCCATCGATAGACACGTGGCTGGCCCGGCAGGTAGTAGGCGAATTCACTGACAGGAGCACGCGAAGTCGCTGCAACCAGCAAAACCTCGCGAGCGGAATCCAATTTCCCGAACTTTTCGGCAATGAGTCGTGATGCAGTTTTCCAGCCTCGCAATCGACCAGTCGGATCAAGACGAGTTCCGGCAAACTCTGATGATGGCAGGACGAATGGGACGAACGTCACGGCAAACGCCATTGCTCCCCCGAGGCAAACCGCCGGAAACATGGCCGCGCGACATCGATCCAGGCGCGCAGACAACGTGATCTCACCGCAGTTCCATGCCGCCATCGTCACCACACATGTCAGATGCAATGCCGCTGGCCAGTTTGGCTGGACCCGCTGTACCAGGCTGAGCACTGTGATCGCAACAAATGGAATGCCACCAAAACAGATAAGGAATCGTTCGCGATCGCCTAGCCGTTTATAGCGCATCATCAGGACGATTGTCACCATCCCCATCAGTCCACAAACCAATGGGGACAGTATTCCGAACTGCGAACTCAGGAACTCCACACACCACGTCATGTGCCGAAGTATCGAATGAGACTCCAGTGGAAAGTGGTCACGCGTATGCTCAACCGTGATCCAGGCGTGACGCGAATTCCAGAACGCGACTGGGATCAGGAACGCCAGACTGCCTATGGCCCAGATCCAGATCCACGGACTTGTTAACTTCGATCGCTGTGAAGGTGTCGTGATGAGGAAAAGCGCCACCAGTGGAAACAGCCCCAGAGTTGTCTGCTTCGACAGCAGTCCCGCACCTGTGGCCAGGATAGTCGGAAGGACCCAAATCCTCGCTTCTGATTCGCCTTCCAGCATCCGCCACAGAAAGTACACCGCCAGTGTCCATGCGAACAAAAACGGAGCGTCAATCGTCATCAACAGACAGAGTGCCGTTGATCCTGGTGTCACACCCGCAATCACCACTGACCAGATTCCGGTACGATGCCCATACAGACGTCGCCCCAACTCGTAGACGCCCCATAAACCGAGCGTTCCCAGGATTGTCGCGGGAAGTCGGACGGTAAACTCTGAAGTTCCCAGCAGCATCGTCGAAAATGCAATCAGCCCGGCGATCATTGGCGGCTTGCTGTAGTAGCTCCAGTCAAGTTGTCGGGACCAGTCCCAGTAATATGCTTCGTCTGGTATCAATTCCATCGGGCAGATCAATAGATACCAGATCCGCAGTATCATCAATCCCAGCAGTCCCGCAAGGAGACGTACACGCCCTGGATCGAAAAATACTCGTGACGCTCCTGGAGTAGTCTCCGTCGTCACGCATGTTTCGATACCAGTCACCACGTTCGCCTTCACGACTCGAGTCAAACCAATCAACCAGCCCACCGACTGACTCAGGTTCTGATCACACCTGAAAGCCAGGCCGAAACCGCACCACCGATGACGACAGGAATCCACGCCGCAAGGTCTGCTGGCACGATCTGGCTCAGTCCAAGGACCTGGCATCCCTGAGTGATTCCAAAAAGAGATGCGAGCACAAAGCCGCAAAGTGCTGAATCGGCCACAATTCCTGGACTTTCACGCCGCACCATCAATGGAACGACAATCAGCACCGCGATCACGTTCAACAGCGGTTGCATCAGCCTTGCATGAAAATGCAGGACCAATCGATGGACCGATACCAGGCCAAACGCCGGGCAGCGAATCCGTTGTAATAACTCGGTCGTTGACAGCAGCGAGTAACTCGAACTGCGCTGGCACAACTGATCACTGGTGACCGACGAAGCGACAAACACCTTTTGTCCGCTTGAAGGGAGCCAAATCACTTTTTGACCACTTTCTGTCAGTCGTTTCCGCAGTTCCTCAGGAGTCGGCGTGACATCCCGCAGCAGCCACCCTGCAGGACGATCACCTTTTGCAGGGAGGAATTTTGCCGTGGGGGCTTCCAGAATTGTGATTTCATTGACGAGCGACGGCGCAGGCAGCACGAATGCTGCGTTTTCAATGGTCCGGTTTGACAAACGAATCGATTCCCCGTCGATCGAGATCCGCGTGGAATGGTCCGTAAATGATTCCACGTCATGTCGCGTCGCATCTCCACCGCCGCGAGTTTCGTAGGCGGCATGTGCGATCCGGGGAACGACAAATTCCTGATTCAGCGCCAGCAGCAGGTAAACCCCGGAACTGGCCAGGATCAAAGGAGTCAGAACCCGGTACATCGGTATCCCGGCTGCCAGCAGTGGATGCAGTTCGCCACTCCGTTGAAGCAGAACCAGCAGGACCATGAGTGAAATGATTGTCAGGGCCGGACCGGCACGATCAAGAAAAAAGACCGACTGGTACGCGTAACATTCGACAATTGACTGCATCAGTGCGGCCGTTCCGCGGTCGCCGTTCCTGGTCAGGAATTCGTCCAGGTTTTCCAGCAAGTCGATGATGATCACCAGACCGAACGTGGTGATGAAGCACACCCCAAACGTGTGGAAAAAACTGCGCAGCAAGTAGCGATCAAATGTCATGAGGTTCCGCACCGCGGCGAATGCGATTCTGATGGCGACACGATCCCGTGTTCAACCCGCGACAGGACTCGTTGGCGGGGGCGGATTTAAGTTCAATTTGCCAAGTCGGTCAAGAGGGCTGTCACGACACAGCTGATTCTCAAATCAGACAATTCTGTCTACTTGTCTACTTTTTTGGCCTTGACCGGTTTTTCAGGATCAATAAGCTCCCTCACACTGCGGATCGGCAGAAATTGACGGTTTCAGATTGTGACCGCGGTTGTTCCAGGGAAGGAGCACTCATGAAACGCTGGTTGGCGAAGCTGACGATTGGGACGTACCTGACGGCATTGGCGCTGGGCATTGGTTCCCATGCGATGAACTTTGGTACGGGGGCTCATCCGGCCATGTACTACTTCATCTGGGACATGTTTTGTGGGTGGTCAGCCCACGAAGTTCGGTACCACATCGTCGGAGAGGGCGAAAGCGGTCAGCATTACAGGCTGTCGCCTGCCCCATGGTCGACGTTCGCTCCTTACGGGGACCTGGAACGAGCCCAGTACGATGCCTTGGGGAATTCGTACATCAAGATTGCATTAAACACGTTACGGCACACGGACCATGAGCCGATCGCCCGAATTTTCGTGATCGAAGAGGCCTGGCCGAAGAAATACAACCTGCCAGAGAACCTGTGGGCGGCGCGGTTTGATGAACCGAAAGATGCCCACAGTTACTTCCACCTGAAGTCGATTTATGACGGTGAAGGGGGACTCATTCAATTCAATCCCGATTACGTCACCACATTGCAGCAACTGGCGATTACGAACAATCCCCGGCTGCGAGCGGATTCTCTGCGTGGCCGACCGTTCTTTGCAGTCGACCCGGCACATCGTGGGGCTTACGTGATGGAACCGCAATCCGTGTCGCCGCCCGAAAGTAGCGCCAGCAGCGAACCCCAGTGGAACCGTCCCAGTGCCAACTGAAGGTGCATTCCAACAGAGTTGGTCCTGACGCAAGTAGATTGCTTTCAATATTCGGCGAGGGACAGATGTTCCCGCCACGAGCCGACATCACATCCGGCAGGGAGGCCGAGGCATGACTGTTGAAACCGAACGATTCTCCAAGCGACTCGACAATTTCTTCTTCGCCCCCGAAGTTCCCTACGGACTGGCGTTACTGCGAATTGCCTTTCCGATCGTGCTGATGGGAATGGTCCTGCCACGCTGGCACGTTGCACGCGAGCTCTATTCCACGGATGGTGCCCCCGCGCAACTTTCTGTCGGCTATGGCTATATGGACATACTGCCTGAATTCTCGGGAACGATTGCAGTCGCCCTTTACGCTATCATGATCTTCGCGCTGATCTGTACTTCGATCGGATGGTGCACTCGACCTTCCCTGATCATCTCGGCCGTCTTGTTCACCTACTTTACGATGATGGACTATGTCAGCTCGATGACGAAGTACACCGTCATCGCAACTCATCTCCTGACGATCTTGTCTCTCTCGCAATGCGGTTCTCTCTGGTCAGTAGATTCCTGGCTTGCCGGACGAAAACGTCAGTCGTGGCCCGGTGAACCTTCGATCGCCTACGAAAAGTTTCCCGCCTGGCCAAGACGCCTGATTCAACTCTTCATCGGGGTCGTCTACTTTGGCGCTGCGATTACCAAGATGCACACGCCCTTGTTCTTTACCGGCGACATGCTCCAGTACTGGATGCAGACGCACATCAACTTCAAGCACCCGATCGGTGAATACATCAGCCTGTACCCAATTCTGCTGGTGGCATTTGCGTATGTGACAATCGTTTGGGAAATCATGTTCATTTTCCTGTGCTGGAAGGGTAACTGGCGAACGCTGATCCTGCCTGTCGGGATTCTGTTTCACTTCATGACGACGCTGACACTCGGCCTGCTGATGTTTCCGATGGTCTGCTACTGCACGTATCTTTCGTTCATGGATGAGGACGACTACCGCCAGATCGCAGCGGGTTTCCGTCGAGTTTGTCGACGATCTGCCTGGATGAAATCAGCCATGACGCAAGTCACTGCCTGGCGTGAACGAATCGGCAATCCCGTGGGATGGCAAACAAACGCCCGGGCGGCATTCGTGTTTTCGATGGCACTCTTCGCCGTCGCGAATGTGGAAGTAGAACACTGGCTGGATCTGTATGGTGAGCGTCGCGCTGAGGGGAAATATACCCTGACACAGATCGAACCCGAAGAAGTTGCAAAGCTGATGGCACCGACTGAACCATTCCGCGTGAAGGATCGGTTCCTCGCCGTTGACACGGGTACCATACTGGTCGGTGATCGACTCGCAAACCGCCGGACTCAATTCCGTCAAGGCGAAACGGTCATCGCCCAATGCAATCTGATTCCGCCACACGAAGACATGTACGTGGAATTCAAACTGCACGACAGTGAAAATCGCATCGTCAGTCGTCAGGGAAACATTGCTACTCGCGAACTCTTCCGGACGAATTTCAATTACACGCTGACAGAAAGTACTCCTCCGGGTGAATACACCCTCGTCGTGGAGACGGCTGGCCAACCTGTCCTTCGCAAGAAGTTTCTGGTTCAAGACAAGCACGGGCGCGCGGCAGCCAATTAGTCTGCCCGTCATCCGCGACTTTTCGACAGGCCACCGAGTTTAACTCAGTGGCCTGTTTTTTTCGTATGCACCAGCGTTTTGATTACCGTGCCGATGCAGGTGCGTTGCGAAAGCCCCCCAACGTTCTATCGCCCAGACACCATCTTTCGTTTTCGAATATTCCGCACACGGGATGCACGTATCGCAAACTCGGCATTACCGCAGTTCATGAAAAACAGCTGCAAGAAAGTCAATGACTTCCCGATAACTGCGTGGTAAAATGTGATGCGAAGGAGAATCGAGCGGTATGAACGTAAACATCAGCTTTCCCACCGAGATTGAAACGACCTTGCGTCGCCGGGCGGCTGCCGTTGGCAAGGACGTGGCAACGTTTGTTCAGGAAATCGTCTCTGAACGGCTAGCCGAAGTGGCATCCGTCGATTCGGGAACCACGTCCCACGAGGAGTTCATGGTGAAAGTGCGTGAAATCGTTCAATTGCACCCAGTATCGAAGGGCTCGGTCGATGATAGCCGGGAGTCGATCTATGCAGGGCGCGGTGAATGAGAATTCTCGTTGATACGAACGTAGTCCTGCGAATGGCCGACAAAGGTCACCCCATGCATGGTCAAGCCCTTTCAGCAATTGAATTTCTGGATTCCAACCAACATGAATGCGTGATCGTTCCTCAGGTGCTTTACGAGTATTGGGTTGTCGCCACGCGCCCGATTGAGAATAACGGCCTTGGAATGACAACGACCAACACCGATCTTGCAATCTCAAAGTGGATCACGTTGTTTCACTTATTGCTCGACGAACGCGACATATTTCCGATATGGCGCGACTTGGTTACCAGCAACGACGTGAAAGGAAAGACGGCCCACGATGCGCGACTGATCGCCGCCATGCAACGCCACGGCGTGACAAATCTCCTTAGTTTCAACAAGCCTGATTTCATAAGGTTTAACGCGATCCGTGTATTCACTCCGGCAGAGGTTCTGGCCGGTCAAATCAATGTCTGACAGTACGGCGACGAGTTAGTGAGTCCGTGGGCAATTCACGATTTGTCGACAAGGTATCTGCAGCATACTGGTGAATCTCGTTCTTGTGCGTCTCAATCAACGGGAGGTGCGTTAAACAATTGATATCGGATACCATTCAGTTCCCCCGACGCAATCATCGACGGCATTTCCATTGAATCGAAATTAGAAAGAATTGTCGCAACACTTCGATCGTTGGTTCGCTCGAACAATCCTGTTAAGCCATATCGCTGCCAGTACACGAGCTTGACGATGCTCAGTTTTCGACGCACGCCATCATTCAATTCCGGCATTACGTTATCAATCGTCCCCATGATGCGGTCGGGATGTTCACAAGAGATAATAATGTCCTGAGGTTCTGCCATTTCATTACTTGCCCGCTCAAAAAGCCAAATTTGGTATCAACAGCCCACACACCAGCAACCGCAGGTCGATTCGGCTGCCTCTGCAATCGAAGGTCCGTAAAAACGGAACGAATCAATAACCTGAACTGAAACAGAATCTAGTGACGTTCCGTCGAATCCTTCAACCATTTCTGCAGCGCCTCACACAACTGGTCGATTTCGGCAGACGTGTTGTACAGGTGGCATGAGACACGCAGGTACCGGTGCCCGTGGCATTCCGTGACCAGAATCTCTATCTGATGCTGATCCCACAGTTCCTGCTGAAGCGGGTGAATCGCATTCGGACGTGATTTCTTATTCGAATCCGGCGGAAGTGGTACGGCGATCATCGATGCGTACCAGTCGACGGAGTCAGGGATCGTCGCCGTCTTCCCGAGGATCTGCTCAAGCCGCCCCCGTGCGTACTGAGCCAACGCATGGGTCTGCTGTCGAAATTCTTCAACTCCGGTTCGCTCGAGAAAGTCGATCGCTGCCGGAACAGCCAGAAATGGCGCGGGGTCGCGAGTCCCCAGCCAGTTCAAGTCGTCTTGCCATCGAGGTGGACAGCCGCCCAAGCTCCGTCCCCAACTGGTCAAATGAGGCTTCAACTTCTGCTGCCATTTCCGGCGGACATACAGGAATCCCGACCCGAGTGGTGCTGAAAGCCATTTGTGCAGACTCGCACAATAATAGTCGCACTCAAGTTTCTGCAGATTCAATGGCCGCATCGCGATGGCATGGGGACCATCAATACAAACCGGAACTCCACGTGCCCGTGCGATGCTGCAGATTTCTTCGACCGGAAACACCATCGCCGTTGGTGATGTGACGTGACTGATGACAATCAGTTTTGTACGCGGCGTTATCGCATTCACAATCGGCTGAACGATTTCAGAAACGTCGTGAAATCGTCGTGGCTGACTGTCGTCGCCAGTTCCGATGGCAGGCGAAACAATTTTTGCCCCGACACGATCACACGCCGCTCGCCAGATCCGGAATACGGCTCCGTATTCGTGGTCATTCAGCAGAACTTCGTCGCCTGCCTCAAGCTTCACGGACTCGGCAACGACATTCATTCCGACCGTGGCATTGTCGACAAAGACCAGATCGCGGGGATCGGCTCCAATCCATTTCCCCAGTCGAGCGGCCGCAGTATCCAGTGCACCGTCGAGTTCACGCAGGAAAAACCCCATCGGATCGGCACTCAATCGACGAGACCATTCTTCACGAGCCGCCTGGACGACACGCGGTGTCGGGCCGAACGATCCATGATTGAGGTAGGTGACTCCATCGGGAATAGACCA
This sequence comes from Planctomycetota bacterium, assembly GCA_037146815.1. GTDB lineage: Bacteria > Planctomycetota > Planctomycetia > Planctomycetales > Planctomycetaceae > Schlesneria. Next base: position 16,291 of record JBAWWJ010000081.1, on the reverse strand, counting down.
GTCGCTGCGACTAACGGTCGATGAACTGCCAACGTCCTGCATAACACCCTCGTCAGCGGTTTCAAATTGCGATTGGTACTCAGACTGGAAAAATGCCTGTCACAGAGCGACCTTGAGCACCTGATCAATACTCGGTGTTTCTACGACTTTGCGTTCTCCGGTGGGCCACTGGACTGTGACTTTGCGGATCTTCTGCTGGTTCCCCAAGCCGAATGTTGCGACGGATTCACTCTGCGACAAATAGCCTCGCGTGGGCATGATCAGGCTGCGAAGGGTTCCGTCTGCAGTTTCCACATCAATCCGGGCTCCAATCGCGAATCGGTTCCCCTTCACTCCAGCGACTTCGACGCGTAGCCAGTGGTGTCCCAACTTCTGATCGTTCCGAATCAGACGTGGCTTCGAACCTGTCGCACCAAACAACACGTCCAAGTCGCCGTCGCCATCGATATCGGCGAACGCTGCTCCACGTCCCACCATCCGTTTTAGAAAATCGGAACCGCATTTGTCGGAGGAGACCGGGATAAATTCTGTCGGTGATTCGGGGCCGCAGTTCCAGAAGAAATGAGGAGGCTGTTCGTAGAACTGGCTGGCCTGAACCTTATTGATCTCGTTCTCCAGATGACCATTTGCAGCGACGATGTCGAAGCGGCCATCCAGGTCCACATCAAGGAACAACGTGCCGAAGGTCAGTTCCAGACGTGACTGGGGACCAATCCCGGTGGCGATCGCTTCGTCATTGAATTGCATCGCGTCGCCGCGCGAGACATACAGGGCACTCATTTCATTGGCAAAGTTTCCGATCGCGATAGCGATCTGATCACCGCCGCGGATGCGTGCCCAGTCGATACCCATCGCGCCTCGGGCCTGTCCCTGCTGGTCGAACGCCATGCCCCGTTCCACCGCTTTTTCAACAAAAGTGCCGTTTTTCTGGTTGTGCAGCAGGAAATTCTGCACAGTGTCATTCGCCACCGCGATGTCGATCCAGCCATCGTTGTCGAAGTCTCCGAAGGTGGTTCCCAGGGATTTCCCCGCGAAGACTTCATTACGAGCCGGATTTCGGATACGCAAACCGGCTGTTTCACTGACTTCCGTGAATTTCCCTTCCCCATCGTTGCGATACAGATATGGATAGGTCCCAGGAAACTCTTGAGGACGGCCATAGGCCCGTTCGCCCCCCGTGAGTGTGAACGGTTGAGCCTTATCGAACTCACGCGTCCACTTTACGTAGTTGCAGACGAACAGATCGAGATCCCCGTCGTTGTCGTAATCCAGGAATCCGGTACTGGTACTCCATTGATCGGCAGTCCCACCAACGCCTGCCGATTCTGTGACATCAACAAACCGGCCAGCATCGTTCCGGAAGAGATGATTCTGCCCGACCGCAGTCAAGTAGAGATCGACATCTCCATCGCTGTCGTAATCCCCGACAGCCACTCCCTGACCATAGAACGTCACATCCAGGCCAGCCGCCTGAGTAACATCCGTGAACTTGCAATCGCCGTCGTTTCGATAGAGCGTCATCGTCGGAGCGGCTTCGGCCGGTCGTTCGTCCCACGGCCAGCGACACGAATTGACGAACAGGATATCAGGGTCGCCGTCGCCATCGTAATCCAGAAATGCCACGCCTCCCCCCATCGATTCAGGAAGCAGCTTTTCGCCCGCTGCACCGTTTTCATGGGCGAATTTGATCCCGGCCGATTCTGTGATGTCGACAAACGGCATCGCTGGAATCTCGATCTTCGAGCGTTCGCGAACTTCGGGAACGATCAGCTCTGACTTCTTAACGACCGGAGGAGGCTTGATCGACATCCGCCAGTAGACGATCGCACACGCTGTCGCTGCCAGCACGATCAGTATCCCCGACCAGACGAATGCCCGACCGACAATTGCATCGTCCCGTTCCTCTTCACCCTGAATCTGATTCATGAACTATTCCTGAGTCGTTCGTCTGAGTCACGTAATGCGAATGAGGTCGAAGTGGTCAGTCATCCCCAGTTTTTGTTGGCTCAACGGCGCGATTCACGACACCCAACTCCGGGGCTCCCGGTCGATTCAGTGAGTAAATCACGATCGGTTCGGAGGCCTTCGCTGCAGCGGGATATTTCCGCCGAGCTTTCTCATACGCGACATCGCGAGCATTGTCATCGGGTTTGTAGCGAGCGTGCAGTTTGGCGTGTTCAGCGGCCTTGGCTTCGTCGCCCAATTCCTGATACAGCAGTTGCAGGCCGTAATGAGCCCCTACGCTTTCGGAATCAATCTTCAATACCTTTTCGTACGCTTCCACAGCCTGTTTCAACAAGACCGTTCGCTCTTCCTTACGAACCGGATCACGCACCTGCTTGGCTCGTTCAAACAGAGTCTGTCCCAGCAATTCGATCACTTCGTAATCGAGACTGAAGTCAAAGCCGCGTGCAGTTCGTTCTGGCGTTTTGTCTTCCAGTACCTTCCGAAAATTCTTTTCGGCTTCTTCGAGTCTGCCCTGCTCGCGCGTGATCACGCCGCTCAGCCAGGCAATTGTCCATTCGGGGGCAGCAGGCTCTTTGTATTCACTGGCTCGACTGATCGCTGCCGTCGCTTCATCCAGTCGACCTTCACGGTGCAGAACGCGAGCAAGATTCAGAGCCCCATCGTAGCGAACTGGTTCTTTCAGTTGTTCCAGAACCGTAAAAGCCTCGGCCGCTTGCCGTAGTTCTGCCTTCCCCTTCAGGAATAATCCAATGCCATAATCGTTCCAGCGCTGCCAGGCAGGGATTTCAACCTTAGGATTCTCAACAACGGCTGGATTTCCTTCGACGGGAAACGTCACTTTGTCAGAACATAAGGTCGTGATTGGCAAATCATTGGAATAAGGTTCACCCGGCCGATGCCCACGGATCGGAGCGTCACCCGGTCGGGCTTTGCTGGTGTAGAAGTCCGTATAAATCTTGTCGAACTTGCGGTACTGCAGCTTGACCTCCACCGTGACGGGTTCTGTGACATCGGGCGGAACAGCCAGACTGTAGTGCAGCGTTCCGGCAGCTCCCGGTGGAATCTGGTTGTTGTAAAGAGGGACGAAAATATCCTGCGGATTGCGGCGATCGATGCGATTGCCATCTTTGTCCAGCATGAAAACATTGACAAAGTGCGACCACGGATCGACCGAGCGGTTTTCATCAATCCCGCCACTACGACCAATGACTTTCCCGCCGCTGGACACGGTGACATCGACCCAGACTTCGTTGGAGTCGACTGTCCCCTGAGTGAACGGATGTCCCATCTTCAGCGTTCGAATGACGGCTTCCAGCAGATACGTCTGGCCGGGCTTCAAGGTAGGAACTTCTGGACGAATCGGGGCATGCAGCTTGCCAGTGATCTCACCCCCTTCTTTCACACCGAAGATGTCGACTCGCAGTTTCCCCTTCAGGAATTCCTGGTGAGCCGCAACCGTGTCCGGGAACTCTTTCAGCCACGCCAGACCGGTATTTGCGGAGGGAAACATATGATTGTGAATACTCGGCTTCTTTGCATCCGCGAAAAGCTGTGCTCCGAAGTCGGTCGATTCCTGAAGCGGCATATGGCATCCCGCACAGTTCTGCACGGCCTTTTCGGGATAGTAGAAGCTGCGGGCGCCATGACCAGAAACACCACTGAGCAGATAGGGGTCGTAGTGATTCTGGCCTCGCAGAAACTCTTTGTAATGATTCAGGTCGTAGGGAAGGTGCACTTTGTGGCAGGTCGAACAGAACTCGGCAGACTTGTGCAGATCTTTCAAAAACGTCTTCTTGTGCAGTTCCGGCTTGGCCTTTACCAGTTGATTGTTCACCCATTGCAAAACCGCGTTCTTACTGTATGCGAACGGATAGTGCTCTGGATTTTCGATCGTATAGTCTCCATTCCCCTTGGTACTGTTCACGTGTGTGATGGAATGGCATGTGGTACAGGTGATCCCCGCCTGCGATGTCGGGTGGTTGACATCGTCGAACTTGGGATCGTCGAAGGCACCGCTGAGGAATGGTACTGGATCGTGACAGCCGGCGCACCAGCGTGAGGCCTGCACGTTGCCATCTCGCTTCAATGCCACTTCGCGAGTCTCACGAACGCTGGCCAGGTAGGCAGGGTTGTTAAACGAGCTGAAATGGTGCGAACTATGGAACCAGCCTTTGTACGCATCTGCATGGCACTTCAGGCAGTAGTCGTCGTTCATCAAGGCTTCGGCGGGAATGAAGTTTCCTGTCGCGGTTCGGGCCAGTGAGGGGGAAAAATACTTTTCCCCTTCTTTCGGCCCCGCCTGATTCCAATGACGCGGGTCCTGATTATGCATCAGGATCATGCCACCGCCTGCCAGCCCCGTCGCGACCAGGTAGCCAGCACCAATCCGCCATTTGATTTTGGGGCCTGCCAGCCGATGTAGCCAGTACAGCCACAGGCACGACAACGGTGCAGCAATGTGAGCCCAATAGATTAACGATCGAGTCGCCTGATTCTTGATCACCAGTGCCGATGTCCCTAATTCAACTCGCATCAGCAGGACGCCGGTCACGAGTACCGCGAGTGAGGCCACGAGCAACGCATAGCCAACGCGAATCGCCCGCTTGTTCTTTCTCAGCCGCGTGTTGAGTAGATGGATGCCGAGAAACACCACGAATGGAACGACCAGCAGCAGTCCGAGTGCCAGATGTCCAGCGAACATCAGGATCGAGAACCAGTTCTCATACGTCCGCCCGGTTTTCCAGCCGAGGAACGTTACAGCTCCCAGATAGACAGAGTTCGCACCCAGAAGTGCAACGAGAAAAAAGACTAACCACATTAGAACACGCAGGCGTGGCCCCACGGCAGGAACATACGTTCGACGCTGCGGTGGGACGGACGCCGGAACAGTATTGGACATGAATCGACTCCACCCGAGGTTTTTAGCGATCAGCTGTCAGCGATCAGCACTCAGCAGTGATGCAAGACTTTGACGCAGGTCTTATGCCCCATGATCTGAGCGGAACTCAGGCCCGATGTTCGGCACGGGTCTGTTGACCCCGCCGAAACGCCCGACCGCAGGTCTCCCTACGGGCCGTGAAGCGCCGCAACGTTGACTTGGGGCCGCATCATGTTGTCAGAGATTTCCATTCAAACGAATGGTGCGTCCTGTAACGACGATGCGATCGAAATCGGGCGGGATCGGGGTGGGCGATCCAGGCCGATACGATGATCCTCAGCGAGGAATTTTGTGTTTCCAGCTCGCCAATTCCATTGATCCGAAGATACCGGTGGCAGGGGTTCCATTTGCGTCAGCAACCGGTCGACGCTTGTTGATTGCAATGCCACAGGTAGCTGTGGAAGCGGTACATCAGGAATCTGCTGGCATTCCGGTCCACGGCACGGGCATGCTGGCAGATGAGTGAGTGGCAACGTGTACGACATCTGGGAATTGGCAACCGGATGTGACGGATGCAGATAGTCCCCGCAACTCGCCTCAGCGAATGAGCTTCCCAACAGAAACACCGCCACCGCAATCCACAATGGGAAGCAACGACCAAACCGTGCGGCCAGGGCTGCGGAAAACATAGTACCGACTCAGGACTTCAGACGATTGAAAGCATTCGTGCAGCGGTTGTGAGAATCTTGTAGGCGAGCGATCATTTCTGATCGACCACCCGCAAACCGCTTCTGCGGGAAGAACCCGGAAGAAGCGGGTTTGCAGAGATTCTCAGGTCGAACTTGCACTCAAAGCATTATAGCAAAGCTGAAAGGGTTGCGAAATCTCTGCGGATAGACCCCATCCGCCTGCTCGTGGTGCAATCAAACGGTCTCAGCAACAACGGGGTTGCTGAGAATCCCGAGCCCCTCAATTTCGACTTCCATTCGATCGCCGGGCTTGATGTAAACTGCGGGATTACGAGCTGCACCGACGCCGGGTGGAGTTCCCGTGAAAATCAAATCGCCGGGCTGCAAGGCAAACAATTGCGACAAATGAGCGATCAGTTCGTCGATGCCGAAAATCAATTCTTTGGTGGATGAATTCTGCATCGTCTCACCGTTCAAACGCAATTGAATTCGCAGATTGTGCGGATCGACTTCGTCGGCCGTGACGAGGTATGGGCCCGTCGGGGCGAACGTATCTGGGGTCTTTCCGAGTAACCACTGACCCCCTGGGCGTCCTTTTTGCCAGTCACGAGCCGAGACATCGTTTCCAACAGTGTACCCCGCGACGTACTTGAATGCGTCTTCCGTGCGAATCCGTCGTCCCTGCTTGCCGATGACGACGACCAGTTCCGCTTCGTAATCCACTTCATGAGCGACGGCAGGAAGAACGACCGCGTCGTCGGGACCGACAACAGCCTGGGGGAACTTGTTAAAGACAACCGGTTCACTGGGAATCGGTGAGTTGGTTTCCAAGGCATGGTCGCGATAATTCAACCCGATGCAAATCACCTTTGATGGTGCCGCGATTGGCGCAAGTAATTGTCCTGTGACGAATGGGCCTTTTGTCATCCCCGCCGCCAGGGCATTGGCGGCTGCCATCAATCCCTGCTCAGTCTCGAGGATCGCCTTCAACGTCGTTGGCAGTTTCGTATCGACTTCACACAAATCGACAAATTGTCCATCGAGTGCGACACCGACAACACGTGGGCCCCGGGATGTTTGCAGGCTGGCCAATCGCATGAATAAGCTCCGGAAAGTTCATCGAGGTTGACAGTCATTGACCTGCGATTTCCGCAGGTCTCCAGCCGATGCCGGATGGAGAACGAGAATTCTAGGAAAGTTCGTTCCTGATCGAAAGTCGCTCAGCATCCGTCGTCATGATAAGGGAGTGAACTACGGTTTTGGCGTAATCAGCAGTTCTGGCTTTTCCAGGAACAAGTAGTGACCGTGATCTGCCGTGACGATCACAAGCGATTCGTTCCAGTTGCTGTGAGTTTCCACCCAATCGGTGATGACCTTCACTGCGGCATCACCTGCCAATACGGCTCCGATCGAATTGTCGATGTTGTTGTCGTGGTTGGCCCAGTCGACATCTCCTGATTCGACCATCAACCAGAATCCCTTGGGATTCTTTGAAAGAACGTGGATTGCTGCGGCCGTCATATCTGTCAGCAATGGATTTTCGGTCAGGTCTGATGCTTCGTAAACTTCCGTCTTTTTGGGGCCGCTTCGTCCGACCGGAGGATCATATTTGCCGTCAGCAGTGGCGAATGGGAGATGGCCGCTGTATTTCCCGTTTCCATAGAAACCAAGCAGCCGTTTGTTCTGTTCAGCCGCCTGACGTGCCGCTTCAGTCAGACGCTTCCGACCGTCAACACCTGCCGTCCGCACTGCCGTCACATACTTCCCACCAAAGTTCGCATCGATCGATTTCAGATCGGCTTCGGTTAGATAGAGGTTTCCTGATTGAAAGTTCGAACCCTGTGGATTCTTAGCGGATTCAGTCTCAGTCGCAGCCACCAGATCGGTGGGCTTGACGTGGCCATAGCCACCACCAATCACGACGTCCAGGCCTGGCAACGGTTGCTCGGAGTGAACGACGGATTTGAGACCGAGCATGTCTCGCGTCAGATCCTGATAGTCGTCTCGCTCGACATTGTGAGCGTATGCCGCCGCTGGCGTCGCATGACTGATGGGAACGCTGCTGACCGCTCCAACCGCATAATCCTGCTCTTGAGCCCAGTGAGCGATCGTACGAACGGGTTGGCCAGTCGGATCGATATTGACGCCGTCATTAAACGTCTTGATCCCGGTCGTCATGCTCGTCGCGGAACTCGAAGAATCGGTGTAAGCATGCAGAAACGCCTTATCCATCGATTTGCTGATCAGGTAGAGCGGATCGTTGCCGGGAGTCCAGGGATTTGGACCGCCGTGCTCCACATTGTATCCCCCGAACATGGTTCCACCGGGATTTAGCACGGTCTGCTGAGTCGGGTTCGTCTTTGTGCCCGTGTTATGAGGGCTGGTACACATGAATCCAAATTGCGTTGTTCCCCCGGCCGTATAATCCTGAAAATGCAATCCGTTTCCTCGCCCTGCGGAATAGGAAATGGACTGCGTCTTGTAAATGGATGCGGCTCGAGTTGTCTGCCAATCCATTCCGTCGAAGATCACCAGGAAGACATACTTTTTCCCATTGGCGAATCCCGCCATTTGTAAATCGTAGATGTTCGTCTGATCCATGTATTCGGCGCCGGGATTAATGGTATGGGCCGGCAGGCGACCAAAAATCCGCTTCAATTGCGATTCGCTTCGATATGGACTGTGATCTCCCGTGAATTGTCGCAGGTCAAAGGGATTGGGGGCTTCGCCGATCAGAGAACCATAGGTATAGACGGGGATCAGCCGATTCGAGTGAGTTCCCCACTGTTTGTAATTGGCAGGATCATGCCCCCAGTGACCGAACTCGGCTTTGTTCGCTTCGATCGCCGCTGCTTGCAATTCGCGAATATGGTCAGCTTGCAATTGGGGTGGCGTTGCGAGTCGGCAGGAGAAAATCACGCAAACGCAGACGATCAATCGTACGACAACTGTCATTTCGGCAAGCTCGCGCGAAGGGGGTAGATGGTTTAATGGCGCATCATGATCGTGGTGCATCAGCGCCAAATCGGCGGTTTTCCGTCTACAGCTTCTCGATCCACCAAGTGACTTGCAACCCGGGCCGATGAATTCTTGGTGAAGTCACCGCATGCCGCAGACCATGGGGAACGTCAGGCAGGACCCGTGGTCCTGCCCCGATTTTCCTATCGAATTTCGATGTACTGCGGAATCGCCAGAGTTGAAGTACGTGATTGATTAAGTGCATGTGCCTGTAGTGGTGCTGCTCGTTTTTGCGGAGCCAGGACAATCGGCCTATTCCACCAGATCAATCGTCAGGCGATTCTCTCCAGTGGCCTTGATGGTGTACGTCAGTCCGCTGGTATCTGCCTTGGCATATTTCTGAGGAATTGTCGATACCGGCAGCGGTGCAACACCTCCATTGGCTGCAATGGCAGCCTGCGTTTCTGCGGCTTTCTTCATATAGGCGTCAGCCTCTTCCGGTGTCGTGGGTTGCTTTGTGACTTCGCCAGTTCCAGCCTGACCTTCGGTGATGGAGACCTTGACGGATCCGATCACGGCACCGCGGCTGGCGCCTGTGGAAACGGTGAACTTCCCATCGGGGCCGGTGACTCCCATGGCAAATGGCCCCTTTTCAGGGATCAGCGTGACGGTGGCACCGGCGAGTGGCTTTCCCTTGAAAGTGACAACACCATTGACAGGAGCGAGTTTGGGGCCGCTTGAGGACGAACAACCGATGAACAGACAGACGGCAACGGAAAGACAATTGCGGAAATTGATAGTCACGGAAAAATCCTTCTTCGCATTCGAGGCGGCAAAGAAAAAGAAAAGGTCAGAAAGCAGCAATTCGCTGCTTCCTGACTTCTGAACCAAGAGATTTTGAACTCAGACGAGAAGCTTAGAATTCGCCAACCACGAGACCATCGGCTCGGCCACCCAATCGCTGGAAGGTATTGGCGTGGTCAATGTTCTCACTGAGAAATCGAACCGTGCCGTCAACGAACAGGAATTGTGCTCCGCCGACATGTCGGGACCGGAAGCCCCAACTGATATTCCACTTGTCCTGGCTGGTGCAACCAGCAACCTTGATCTGACCAGCGGTCGCCCAACTACACGTGGTGAAGTCGTTGATTGGAACAATCGTTGACGAATGGAAATTTCCCATCCCGTTCGAATGCCACAGCCCACCGCTGGAATGATCGTTGCACGACGGGAGAACTTCACCCATGTGAATGGTGTTTGAAGTTCCATCGGTGACGTCACGGATACGAATCGACGGTCCATCTCGGCTCCCCATTCCAGAAATCAGGGTGCCATCGATTGAATCCCCATTGTTGGGATTCACCCGCTGTGCAAATTGCTGATATGGGTTGCAGTTACCACCATTCGAAACGTTTCCCTGCGAACCCAGCGACGCATCGTAGTTCGTCTGAGCCCATCCGTTCAGGATGGGAACGCCGACGCTATCTGACGGGCAGATTGAAGTCGTCAATGTGTGCAATCGAACCGTTTTTCCGTCAGCAAGGACCTGCCCGTTTGCATCACCGAGACTGAAGTTGATCTGGTTAAAAAGAGGTGCCTGATCAATAAATGCGAGCAGTCGGGCATGAAATCCAAGTGCGGGCGGGGTGGCACAACAGCCACCCGATCCACCAATCGGATACATTCCATACACATCGTGGTAGTTGGCAAACGCCAGTCCATACTGCTTCAAATTGTTTTTGCATTGCGTCCGTCGAGCGGCTTCGCGAGCCTGTTGAACGGCGGGCAGCAATAGTGCGATCAGGACTGCGATGATGGCGATGACCACCAGCAGCTCGATCAGGGTAAATCCACGCGATCTGCGTAGCCCTACACTCATGGAACCTCCTCTTCTTGAAAACGGCGAAAAACGGTCAACAAAACGGATAGCCCAAACTTTGACGGCCCGACTGAAATAGATACAAATTGGCGGCAATGTCGTAAAACGAAACGCCGCTGATTGGGGGGACCAATCGTAACGGATTTTGGACGGCCTTATCAACAGGTATCGGAATTTTCGTGGAAAGAATCTTTTCATGCGAGGTGAAATGCGTAATTCCGACGTCGAACTAAAACTCCATCGTTGCCAAGGGTAAACGTGTTCGATCACCAGTCTCGCGCAATTCGTTAAGAATGGCGGTCACATCTGGTGTGACGAATCCGCCAAACAGTCGCTTGTCCTTGGCTTTGAGACGAACTTCGACACGCTTTTCGAAGTCGATCACTTCCGGGAGAAATCGGATGGTGTACCGCTTGGCAGGCCCACCAATTGTCACTTTCAAGTTTTCTCTTTCAGGCTTCACTGTGACTTCCAGATCCATCACATTGATCCCTTTTGCAGCCCCAGGTGCACCCGGCAGGATGGTCGTAAACGGCAAATCAACCGCAGTCAACCAGAAAAAACGATTGTCGGTTTTCCGTAAGGTTTTCGCACTGATTGTGTTTGTCACCGGCGCACGGCGGTGAAGATCCATCCAGTCAAACAGCTTCGGAACTTCGTCCAGGTAGCGGTCCAGTCCGCGCCCCAGATATTCCACGAGCATGAAATCAAACTGCGAGCCCTGATTCAAAAACTTTTCGAAAGTAACGTCGTTTCCAGTATTTCTTACGACGTTTTGAGTCCCCGCTTCAGGGCTGAATCCATGTCCGATCACGTACCAGGCGGTCAGTCGTGCATTCATGTAAGTGATCTTGGGGTAGTGCTGGCAATCGCCCCCAATCGGAATCACTCCTGCGAATTCATCTGGATGAGCCATCCCGATATCGAAGGCGGCATCTGCACCCATGCCATGACCAGCAAGAAAAACTCGATTGGAGTCGACGTTAAATCGCTTTCGGGCATCACGCAGCGCTTCAATCACAGCCTGATGTGACGTCGGGCTATAGTCGTAATCCGCCTTTCTCGCTTCGGCATAATCCGGCACGATCAGGATATACCCACGGCGCATCGCCGGGCCAGGACGGTCGGCGTCTCCACCCCACCATTTTACCGTGTCTTCGTCCGAGTGATCACGAGATCGCAATGCCACGAGTAATGGGTAGGTGTGATGGGGCGAATATTCTGGTGGCAGCAGAACTTTGTAGGTGAAGGCGGGAGTGTGTCCCGGAGGGGTCGCAGAAACGGTGTGGACTTCGCTCGGACGAATATCACCAGCGTCAAGAATTGAGGGGAGAAACGCAGTCAGTTGCAGAACGACCTTTGGACCGACCCCTTCCACACGTCGCAGATCCTGATAGTACTGATCTCGCTCCTGGACAGTTTCAGCCCGTGCAGCTTCCAGGGCGATATGCCGTGCATCCCAATAGCGAATCGCCATCTCCAGATCTGTGATCGCGTGAACCGCCCCGACAACCCAACCTGAATAAGCCAGAGCCAACCGCTGTTCGGTCGTCAGATTGGAGTCGTTTTCTGACTGTAGAAACGCGTCCATGCGTGGCAACGTTTCGACATTCAACTGCTCATTGATTTCAGCTCGCAATGGCTGCAGCTTTTCGATCTGCTCGGGTGACTTCAGTTTCGACTGCAATTCGATCAACAGATTCTTGGCGCGGCTGATGGATTTCCCCATCTCTTCGTAGTCCTTCAGGAACTTACGAACATCATCGAGAACTGATCCGCCGAGTTTATAGGTACTCAAATGAACGGCGAAGTCGTAAGCCAACTGGTGCTGGCAAGCAGATCGCCGCCGCGTCAATTCACGCAGAACTTCACGACCAAAGTAGTCCGTCAATTCCGCTCGAACCAGATCTGCCCGAGGTTTTTGATCAGGAAAGTCCTCGACAATTCCATTCAATTCCTTCATGGCATCGTCGAACATGTCGGCCTGTGAGTAGAATCGAACGAGCGCGAAGCGTGCGGCCGGTTCAGTCGGCTTGATCTTCTTCTGAAGCATCGCTTTCAGCGTATCAACGGGCAATGCCTTCAGGGACATTCCCACTTTCCAGTTGTAATTCATTCCCTCCAGAATGAAGTGATCAGGTTCTATTCGACTGATTCCCTGGATGACGTTCAAATTCCCTTTCGATGCTGCCAGCGTAATCGTCCGATGACCAAATTCATCAAACGGAGTGACGTTGACTACGGAACCGACCGACGAAATCTGACGTTGCTGATTGTTTTTCAACAGCGTGAAAACAAACGCTTCCGGCCGCGAAGGGGCCTGATTCTTGTCCACATCAGCATCAGGGATTTGGCGCAGCGGGACGTAATAGCGTTGCCAGCCGTTATCAACCAGGATGATATTCTTAGGATTGGGGTCTGCGTCCACCACAACGAGTTTTCGGCTGATCCCGACGGGAGGCTCCGACAGCTTCGTCATCAGCCAGAGATTCCCGTTCAGCACAGTTCCGTTTTTCAGGCGAACTTCGCCACCCAGAACCGTGCGTGCACAAGGAGCAGTCAGTGAACACGCCGCCACGATCATAATCAGCAGGTACGGCACTGCCGTACACGGTCGTACAGTGTCGCGAGTCCCCAACTTTAACCAGGCGATCGCCCTGACCATTTCGGTCTACTCCCTAGCAAATCGCGCCATCGGTCCGCCACACTGAATCGATCCAGTTTGCAGTCTCGTCTGGCCAGAATTCCGCAGTGAAGCAGGTCGCCCGTCAGCGGGAATTCAGAAACCCGGCAATCGAATCCCAGATTTGCGCTCGGTAATAAATGACGGCAAACAGCCCCCCGAAGACGAACACCAACCAGACGATCAAACTGATCAGCCCGGTTGTCCCTGAAATCAGATTCCTGAACCAGCGGTTCCAGCCGCGCCATTCGTATTGTCGCTCAATATCCTTGTAGATCGACTTCATGTCTCCTGCCTTCTTATCGGCTATTTCTTTGACGTTCCGGCTTTCGACATACTTTTCGAAGTCAGGAAAATAGCCGATCGGCATGAATTGGTCCGCCGCTGTTCGTTTCGCGCGGGACTTTGTGTCGATTGTTCCGTTTTTCAGCCCCAGCAATACCTGCTGCGTCGTGAATTTCCCAATCGTATCTTTCCCTTGCGGGGTCCGATATTGAACGATCCAGGCTTCATTATTCGCAACAGGCTTGGTCCGAGCAGCAGCATCTTCTGCCGATGTTCGCCCTGCTGCAGAACCCGTTGCCATCGTTCGAGCAGCGGGAACCTGAGTTGCATTGGCACGACTGGCAGGTGCAGATGCGGTTTGAACCACCTTGTCTGGGGCATCGATAAAGCTGAGTGATGGATTCTCCATCCCGACACTCGTCAGCAGTTTGATAACTTCCGAACAGTCCTTGCAGCGGACGTTCAGATCTTTGGCGATCATTTGATCGATGATCAGATCGAGTCGTTCGGGAATTTCTTTATTGAGGCGACGTGCGGGCGTGAACAGACCTTTTTCCTTGTTGGTAATGATTTCGAGGACCGAACCCCCCTCAAACGGAAGCTTACCCGTGATGAAGTAATAGAGGGTGATCCCCAGTGCATAGACGTCGGTTCTGGCGTCCACATGCTTGGCATTGCGTGCCTGCTCTGGAGCCATGTAATAGGGGGTCCCCAGCCCGGTCCCGCTCTGCGTCATCGACATGTCTTCGTCGGTAGCCTTCGCCAGTCCGAAGTCAGCCACCTTGACCTTTCCCTTACTCGTCAACATGACGTTATCGGGTTTGATGTCGCGGTGGATCATATTCTGGTTGTGGGCCACTTGCAGAGCCTCGGCGCACCGCAGGATAACATGCAGTGCGTCTCCGACCGACAACTTACCGAGCTCGTCCATCCATTTCTGCATGCTTTTGCCGTCGACGAATTCCATGGCCACGAAGTGGAACCCATGGGCTTCGTCGACGTCATACACACTGACGGCGTTCTCGTGATTCATCTTCGCCATCGCGCGCGCTTCGCGATTGAATCGCTGGACAAAGTCACTCTTGCCTGCCAGTTGCTTCGACAGAACCTTCACCGCAGCATTGCGGCCGAGCTTGGTGTCTTCGGCGAGATAGACTTCACCCATCCCCCCCTGCCCCAGCTTCTTGATCAAACGGTATTTTCCGAGGTGAGTCAGCTTACCAGGCTTAGCAGCCCCCTCTGTGGGTGTGGAACTGCCAGATGGTTCTGTGGGATTTGCCATGCTGAATATCCAAGAGACATGCCACGGATGGAAATCCTTGCCCGCAGCCACTGAAGAGAACATCGCCGAAGTCAATTCGATGTGGCAGCATTATTGCCGTAAACAGGAGACTCTGTAAACGTGACTCCAGCGGGGATTTGCAGCAATTCTTCGATTTGGCCTCGTCATCAGTTCCACGATGGGTCAAAGCGAGCGAGAGACTGAATTCGTTCAATCTGAGCGAGAACCTGCCGCGATCGGGATGCGGAAACGGGAGCCGGGGCACTGTCGAAATGGCCGATTGCCCGGCGAACCAGGTTGGCTTCAGCATGTGTCCAGCCGATTTGTGCAAGCAGAACTGCCAGATTCATCAGGTCAATTCCCGCTAAACGAAGTTCTTTCCGGGAACAATGTTGCCTGTACACCTGAATCAGCGATCGGATTCCGTCACGCGGATTGTCCAGCAGGCCTGACATCATACACACTGTTGCTTGTGCCTCCAGGTCGACAGCGATCTCGGTATCGTCGTCCAATTCGACGCACGACTCCGCGAGACACGAAGCCAGTTCGGTCCGCTTCGACAGCCATGCATCATTAGCGAGCCCGAGAAGTTCCGCGGGGCCGCAATCGTCCAGTTGCAATAACGCCCTATGCTGGAATCGCCGAGCAAGATCGGCGTCTCCGAGTTCGCGGTAGATCACCGCCAGATTGTGGAATATGACCCCGAGTGCCTCGCGATTTCCCATGGCCGAGGCCCGATCGATCGCTTCAGTAAACAGGCAAAGCGCCTCATGATAGCGTTCCCGTTCTGTCAGTGAACCGGCGTAGGCAATTTGACTGACAGGTGTCGTGTCGGACTCGATCGCCGCTTGAAAACAGGCATCTGCATCGCTCCATGCTCCATTCAGGGCGTGACGCTCGGCGATGCGCAGATTTCTCTTGACCTTTGAGGAAAGTTGATCAGAACCAGAATTCGACATCCGTTCGCTCTCCATTCATGCTCGATTAGGGGACACAAGCAGAACGAGCATGGTGTGCGAAGACCTGGTGCCCAGAAATTCTTTCTGGTGCACGAATGGATCCGTCCATCCTGCCGGGATTTGGCACAACGAGTCTTCAATGCGGCCTGAGATTAACGCATTATTCCTATTTTATCCATTTTGTCAACTCTGCCGACAACAAGGAATTCTTCGAATATACCAACTTTGCGGGGAATACGTTTTACGAGGTCAAGCCATCATCCGCCTGTAATCTTCTGCATCTCGGCGTTGAATCAGAACCACGCCAGCCTTGATCGGCATCAACCGACGCATGTCAGATTGGCAGGGAGAGTGGACCCTGCCGGGACGATCTCGCCACGTTGGCAGTGTGCCGCGAAACGTGTGTTTCCACAAGATGTTATCTATTCAGTGGTTACTGAGTCGCAACGAATTGGCGCGCAGTTCGCTTAGAGGATTCACCGTCTCGCAGTGTCGGTAGACAAAATTTAAGCTCGGCCGCAGGGTGCCTGCAATTCTGGAGAAGGTGAGATGGCGAAAAAGGCAAGTGCCTCGAATGACATCAAGTTGGTTCCGCTCGGCGATCGCGTGGTCGTGAAGCGAGCCGAGGCCGAAACGAAGACCGCTGGCGGCATCGTGCTGCCGGACAGTGCCAAGGACAAGCCACAGCGGGGCGAAGTGCTGGCTGTTGG
>JBAWWJ010000080.1:0-30309 GCA_037146815.1 Planctomycetota bacterium | reverse complement strand
TCCTATGACAACAAAAAATGTGCCGTAAACTCAGGGCGAGGCTCCCGCCGAGCCGTGATCGGATAGTGACATCGGATTCCAAACCCGGTTCGGCAGGAGCCTCACCGCCTCACCCTCCCGTCTTGGGGGCCATGTTCCTGGCCCGCCGTTGGGTTCTGGGCCAAGCCCTGAAGCGCACGCTTGCTCCACATTGAAAAAAGCGATTGACTGATTCTGCGGAAAGTCACAATACCGTGGGGCGAAGAAGCTCCACATCGGGAATCAGCCGCATCGGAATAGCGAACAGATTTTGCTCGGTTTCCCAGTAGGCCTGCCACGACTCGCGGGCGATCGGGTGTTCTCGGAACAGGATGGCCGAACGTGGCAACGGCGGCAGGCCAGCGGCACGGGCCAGGGAACGGGGACGCGGGACGATTGTCTGATCGTCCCCCAGTGAATAGCGGATTTCTGCTTCGTAGTGACGATGTGGCCAGACAACCAGTCCCGCAGGCGAAATGTCGTACGGGTGAATCCGGGAGGCAGTGGAAGATGGATGGACTTCCCCGACCGATGGCTCTGGAAGCGGCGGGGCGATCAGCTTGCTTTCAATCTGTTCTCGCACCAGATCGACAGCCGCCAGTTCGTACAACCCCGCAAGCGCCGCACGAAAGACGGCACGATCTTCGTCGGTCAGTTCCTGCAGCCATCCCATCCTGGCAATTCCAGCAATCAGCCAACCCGACTGTTCCGCGAATTGCAGTTCGATAGGATCGTCAGGATGGTCCGAGTTACAGATCGTAATCAACACCCGATTCGTGGAAAGTTCGACGTCACGGACCGACAACTTGCAGTTGCGGAACGTACGACTCTCTCGGAGCAGACCGACCAGTTCACGTTCTACGAAATGCTGCAGGCTTTCGGCCTCATGAGTCAGCTTCTCGGTAAAGCGGGCTTCCTTGTTCACTTGAGGATTGTGCACAGCCTTCCGGGCAGCGCGGCGGCGACGGGCAAACAGGCGCGGAATCGTGCCCGAATGGAATCCGGGACACAGCAGACGCAACAACGTTTCACCATGGTGACCGATCAAAACCGGCTGCAACGTTGCCGGTCGATTAGCGGCATACAGCCTCCAGTTCTCTTTCAGTTCCCAGGCCAGGAAGCCGAAGATTCCCGGAATTCCCCAGACAACGGTTGCCATAACCCAATTCGCGGTTTCCGTGGAAAGGGGAGCGATCTGTAAAAGGATGCTCGCCAGAGTCGACGGAACAGTGGCGTCACTCGTATAGGCCAACGGGAGCATCAGCTTGTGCGAGACGGTCACGACGGGAAAATGTTTGATCGGGTTCGCCTGGGGTTCGATCAACAAGGTCACACAGAATCGCACGACACCGTGAATGACCGCCCAGACCAGTCCCAGTACAGCTTTGAGGGCCAGCGTGAGGCTTGATTCACCGCTGCGAAATCGCAGCAATTCGTCAACCGCATACAGCACGCGTTCCAGCCCATCCATCAGCCAATGAAAGGCATCCATGATCAGCGTGAACAGTCCCATCAGCAGATGAACCCGGATGCGGTACCAACTGCGGCTGAGGAATTCACGAGTCAACTCTTCAGTATCACGTCCCAGTCGAGAATTCAGAATGATAATGGATGCGGCCAGAATCCCGATTCCCCACCAGCGATCCGGCTGATCGTAAATCCCCATTGCGGGAAGCAGTAACCAGAAGATGGCGGTTGAAACCAGGGGAGCCAGGACGAACCTGCGAAACATCATGAACGGAAAGCATTTCAGCAACCACGCGACAATCGGCAGCGCGGCGATCCGACGCGGCAGATCAATCAAAGTCACTCGCAGAACCTTCCAGCTTCGGTTCAAAATCCAGACGACGCGCTGACGGAATTTCGGAAAGTGAATCAGGGCAAAAATCAGGCAGCCCAGAATTAATGTGTTCTGACCGCTGTAGATCAAATAAGGGCGACTGCCATGCCCCCCATGTCCGCTGGGATGAGTTGCTGGCGCCGGATCATCGGCTTCAACGGAGGCGACTTCGGCCGCGGCCGTGTGAACTTCCGCCGCGTGAGGTAATAACCCGCTGCCCAGATGAGCCAGTTCCTCCACCGCCATCAGGATCAGAAACGCCAGTCCAAACGGCAGAGCGAGATATTTCGTAATCGCCCGCCCTTGCGGGATGCCAAACGTCACCGCATTCAAACGCTGCAGCCATCGCAGGTAGAACGGCCCCCGTTGATAGACTCCATCCAGCGTGCTGGCAAACTGCTTGTCACCTTGTAACAGCGAGTCACCGATAAAGAATTCGCGAGGGCTCTTTAAGTCAGGAATCTTGAGCTGGTTTCTTGAGACTGCGTCGCGCAAATCACCAATCGTCAAAAAACCGCGTTGGACGATGCCGTCCAGCAGTTCATTGGTCATCTTGCGGAAAGCGACTCGCTCCACCACGCTTTTCGGAACGAAGCCAACGTCATTCAACGTCGTGGCGACAATCGGTTCAAACCGCTTTCGCAGGATATGCTCGGCTGCATGTGCAGCGGCGTGCAGCAGTTCACCCAGTTCATGTCGACCTTCGTCATCAATCAACACGGCGGGGACTCGCAATGCCGCACTGCGCAGGTGCTTGGACAACATCACGACACGCTGATTGGGCAGCGGCCTTTTCAGCGGGGTCTTGCCACGACTGATCGCCCACCCGACCAGATCGACTTTGTAGATCTCTTGCTCGTGATCCAGGCAGACCTGCTGCAGGTCATACAACAAGCGGGCATTAGCGTTCCAGAACCCATGTCGAGCTGCAGGCAACAGACGTTCACACATTGCCAGCCACGGACGAACCTCGTCGTCCGTTAATTCCAGTGCAGCCTGCAGGCGGAGTACAAGATACTGAATCTCCTGAATCAGTTCCTGTTTCGCCTCGCTCATTTTATCAAGAGGCGCGACATCGTAGGCCAGCCGCCGGACCAATGCAGCGCGGACATTATTGCCAGCCACCCGCAACCGCTGCGCGCGGCGACAAAGGCTCGAATATTTGTGAGGCGAGCGTGATGCCAGATTAATCTGAGTCGATTCCAGCAACACTTCAACCGCGGGAGGAGCGGGTGGAGCAACAGGAACAGGTTCGGCTGACGACAGCGCTGCCGGGCGTGTTGCTTCCAGCAAAGATGCCGCGTCGCAATCGGGGCCGATTGTCGCCAGAACCGCCTCTTGACTGGGAAGCGATGGAAAATAAAGCGGAATGAGATTCGGTGCGAACTCTCTCAATTCGTGATAGACCGCGACAAACTCGCCATACACATGACGCGCATCGTCAGGCCGACGCAACATATGCTCAGCGCGCAGAACCGAGCGAATTTCGTCAAATTGTGTCTGACCTAGAGAATCGATGCGGCGTCGCAGTTCCGCGGTCGTCATCCGGTTGACGGATGTTTTCAACTCCAGTTCGAAGTCAATCCGGGCATGAAATAACAGTCGCCAGTAGTAACGCAACAGCCCTTCACGCGTGAAGCTGTCGAGGCGTTCTTCTTCGGGGCGAGCGATCAGGATCAGTCGCTGTGGCAGAACGGCATCCGGATCAACACCAAGTTCATCGCGAGCGACGAGCCACAGCAGTTGATCGCGTTCAATGACACAGGTTTTCCGATGCGGAGGTGGAACCCAGTTCGTCGTGATATTGAGTTCGTTCTGCAGAACACGACGGACGACTCGCGGCAGGACAAAAAAGGCTCCGGAATCGCGCTCGCGAAATTGGCGTTCGACTTCGAGCACCACTCGCGAAACGTGAGGTGTTTCAGGCGCTGTCGCTGCGGGGGCTGTCGGTCTCTCCGTCACGTTTTCAGCGTCCAATCGTCCAGCCTCAACTCATTTTGAACAAGGAAATCACAACCCGATTCTTACTCAGTCAGCGGATTCGTCAATGCCGCCGTAATGACCATTTCCACGAGATAACCCGGAGCAAGTCCGGCCTGTACACAGGCGCGGGCAGGTGCATGTCCTTCCGGTACCCAGGCATCCCACAACTCATTCAAATGTGGACCATCCGCCAGGTCGGCCAGGAAGATCTGCACGTGCAATAATCGAGTCCGATCACTTCCCACGACTTTCAGCCGATCATCGATCTGCTGCAAAACCTGAGCCACCTGCCCACGGATCGATTGTGCGGGATCGTCCGCGACTTCCACGAAATAGGCTGTCCCGCCATAAAGCACGGCGTCGGACCAGCGTCGAGTTACCCCGATCCGGCGGATCTGTGTTGTCATTCGTCGTCCTCGGTCTTCTTGGGGTCTGCCTTCTTTTGGTCCGGGGACTCGGCGGGCTTCTTTGCGAGCAGCTTTTTGAACTCAGGGTCCTCGCGCATGACTTTGAAGTCAGGATCTTTGGCCATCCAGTCGAAGTCCGGGAAGCCCTGCTTGATCGCCTGTTCCAGATCTGCAATCGCCTTCTTGCGATAGGCTTCCTGTTTCTGAGAGGCTTCGGCGATTTCGGGATGGTCTTTCAGGTACTCAATGGAACGGCTGTAAACGCAGGCGACGTTATACAAGTACAAGCCAGACGCTGTGCTCTTGTGCTTTTCTCGCCCCCCTTCGACCAGTTTAAGAGCATCGTCGATCTTGCCTTCAACAACACGAACCAAAGCCAGTCCGGTGACAACTTCGCTGTCGGGTTCCAGATCCAGTTCGATCGCCTTTTCAAAGTCCTTACCTGCCAGTGGCATTTCTTCCTTCCGCAAAAACAGCTTTCCACGTCCGGCATACGCTTCAGCCAACTGGGGGTCGAGCTGAATCGCCAGATCGAAGAACTCCATCGCTTCCTTTTCCTGCTGCTTTCTGGCGTCCTTAACGTTGGCATTGGCATCGTTGCCATCGCCCGCCATTTTCAGTTTCTGAACGCCCTGAACGACGTATTGCATGCCCGGTGAACGCTGACGAATCTGGGCTAAGGCTGCGATCGCATAATTGCGTTTGTTGGCATCGGTCGATTCCTTCGCTTTCAGCAGTGCTGCCCGTGCAGCAGGCGTTCCGTAGTTCGCCAGTGCGTTTGTGATGTTGTGCATCAAATGATTGGCGGTCTGCTTTTCGAGTGCCGCGATCAGCAGTTTTTCCCCATCAGGATGACCTTCCTGCATCAGCGTGTTGGCGGCCGTGGAAACCAATGAGCTGTCATTTGTCAGCAAGGCGGCGCCGGCAAATTCCCGAAACTTCGGGTGACGGAACTGACGCAACCCATTCAGAACCTGTGCCTTTTCGGTGTTCTGCAACAACGGATACTTCTCGGCCAGTTTCTCACCGACGGTTTGATCACCGAGTTGAATCAGCAGGTTGATGACACTGATACGGTCATTACCCCCGCGCTCAAAATGTTCCAGCAACAGCGGCAATACACGCGGATCCTTGGTGCGAATCAGCAATTGACCCATGGACCCATCCTGCAGAGGAGGTGCAGTCTTCAGATGAGCCAGTGTGTATTCAATCGCGAGCTTTTCGCTTCGTTCATCAGTACGGCCTGCGAGACTCTGGAAGCAGAGATCACGCAACGGCTTATCTGTTTCTTTCAGACCAGCTTCCAGAATGTCGACCAGCTTCGGGTGTCCTACCTGGATCAGAGCCTTGATGGCGTCAATATTCAATTCGGACCGCTTATCGCTGGCGAACTCGTAAAGGGTTTCGGACCAGATGGGACGCGGGTACTTCGCCAGTACCAGAACAATTCGCTTCTTGGACTCGGGCGGTTCATTCTTGATCATGGTCAACAGCGATTCATGAGCCGTGCCGAACCGAGATCCGGCCAGACTTTCGATCGCAGTACTCGACAATGGTTCAACATTTTTCTTCACATAGAAGACCAGTTTTTCAACCGCTTCAGCCTCGCCAAAATGACTGAGTGTCTGCAGGGCAGCCCGCTGGACATCAACGTCCTTGTCTGCGACCCATTGGAAAATCTGTGGCAGATGTTCCGCGTCCAGGCGAGCACCGCCGAAGGCGAGAGCAGCGGCACGAGTCAGAGGGTGACCTTCGCGAATTTCCTGCAGGAGTTCATCACGAGGTAGTGCCAGATAGGCCGTGCGAAGTGCCGCTCCAACAGCATCTGCGGCTGATCCATGAATGCGGCTGGGGCCGACGTTGTTACCGCGGTATCCATAGTTCATTGAGTTGTCGTTATCGGAAACCTTGACCATGTGAAATTCGCGGAGCGAACCCGGGATCGACGGGAACATGTCGTTCGGATTGCGAACCATTCCCACATTGGTCGAGTTCTGCAGCCAGTTCATGATCTGGGCATCAGGGTGCGGAGCATCAGCACTCCATCGCAGTACCACGCGAGCGACCTTTAAAGCCGAGACCCGCTCCATTTCATCCACGAGACTCTGCGTATTGAACATTGTCATGGTCCCGGTGACCGTAATCAGCGCCAGGCAAGAACGAGGACCGATTCGTTCCGTTTCCATCGCCAGCAACGCTCGTTGCACGGCATTGACATCAATCTCTTTTTTAGTCTCGCCCAGTTGCAGCCGAAGCTTGCATTTCGGAACGGTATTGGTGAAGCCAAGCTTGGGAAAGACCAGCCAGAATGAGGCCTGTCCACCTGCGGGAACGGTTCGGCTCTTTTCAGGCTGCATCGTCTGCAGGCCGTAGTTCTGAACATTGTTCCCCTGAGTCCTCAGTTGAAAACTGAAGTTGGCAATATCAGGAGGTATTGTTTCCAGCTTGCGAACCTCGCCATCGATCTCGGCGGTAACCTGATCCTGTGCGATCGTGACCGGTTTGCCGGTCGTGTTGGCGACGATCAGATGAAGTGCCACATAGCGCGACTGTCCTGTCTGCAGATAGACCGCGCCGACATGTGCCACGTCGACCAGTGTTAAAACGTCGCCCCCTTCCCCCGCACCTTTCGGCTGTGCCGCAGCGCCATTCTTCAGTCGCTCGACTTCTGCTTCGAGCTTGTTGATCCGGTCAAGCAGCTTCTGGAATGCTGCGGCATCGGCAGCGGGCTTAACGTCGTCAGCCTTTTTGGGATTATCTCCCTTTTGTGCATCAGCCGGCTGAATCCACAACGCCGTCGTCGGGATTGTCCAGGCAGCCGACGCGGATGTGATCGACGAGAATGTTCCCGCGAGGATGATCAACAATGCCGAGATTGAGAACTTGAACATCGGGGCTCCTTCAACATCAGCAGGCACAAGTCCGCCATTTTTGCTACGAAAACTAGGCCAGTACAGGGCCTGCAGTGATATCGATCCACGTATGAAATTCACTGCCAGGTCCTAATGTTCTCCAGCCACAATCGAGACCGCGAGCGGTCAGATTGATGGCATCGGTCGGGCAGGTGTAGGGTTCCACGCAGACGGCTGCCCGGCCCGGTGGTGTAAACGCGACGATTTCCCGGAAGATCGGGGGACAGGTTTGAACCACCTGCAACCCGGCCTGCTCATCCATAATGGTGCAGTCGAATTGCGGTCCGTCGCAGCGAATGTCCGTGTAGACATCATCCAATGTGACGGTGTTCACATAGGCCCCGTCTCTCAAATCATGGCTTTCGCCGAGTTCGAGAAGGTTGCCTGTTGGAAGACAATCAATCAGTTCCCAGCGCCGGGATGCGGGGACTTCCACGAGGCAGTGATTGACTCCGCTCCCTGCACCGAGCGGAAGCTTGAAATACGGGTGAGTCCCCAAACCCCACGGAAGGCGTCGATTGGAAGGATTTCCGATTCGGAAATTCGCCCGCAACCGATTGTGGACGATCTCATAGTCGACTTCGATCACAAAATCGGTCGGCCAGAGATGCTGGCGGTCCGGTGCATCAACACTCAGTTGAAACTGCCCGGTGACAAGGTCATCACGTTGCTCGATCACTCGCCAAGGCCGGTCCATGCAGAGTCCATGGATCGCGTTGCCGAACTTATCTGTCGTAGGAAGCTGATAATCTTTTCCCTCCCACGAGAACTTGCCTGCTCGGATCCGGTTGGGGAAAGGAAACAGGATTGGTATCCCATGCCCGCTCGGACGCTGGCCTCCCATCAGAAAATCTGGTGCCGCATCCAGTACGTCGACCGGTCGGGAACCGACGATTGCCCGGAATTCGAAACAATTAAATCCCAATTCAGGCGCGATACGCGCGGTGGAACCAGAATGAGGATCTGTGATTGTCAACACGGTCATGGCATCAATCCAAGGGGCTGCGCGAGACAAGTCGTCTGCGTTTCGAGGATCGGCACTATACCATATGTGTGACGCTGGAAGCCAATCGGAGAAGGGCCAAAGTCAGACGCATGAACAAATCACGAAAGGGATTGGAACACGCAGTCGTCCAACTGCCCCGCTGTTTTTCGCCGTGCTCCGCCGCGTTGATCAATTGGCTTTAGTGCCAACTTGTCGAACGGGCAGGGCGACACCCCAGTATTCCTTCGCTTCTGCCGAGACCAGTCCATTGAAGCTGCGGACGATGACTTCGCGACCGTAATCAAGTCCGTCGAACAAACTTGCCTCCGTGTCCTCAGCGGTACTGCTGGCCGTCAACTCGATCCAGACACTGTTCGACGTTTCAGAGTTCGTCGTTTCTGGGTTCGATGCGTCCGACGTCGCGACCCCGCCATGGCGAAACTGAATCGTAAGGTGACCTCGCTCGGCTTCCAGAGGCAGATCCCATCGCCCCTGAAAACCCGAGGGCTCTACCCCCAGGCCGGTCAGAACGTGAGGCTGCCACAGCCGAAAGAATGACCAGTCGCCAGCCGTAGACCAGACGGTTCCACAAGGAATGCGATTCACGTAGCGAACGGCCCAGGTAATTGGAGTAAAAGTCCCCGTGCGCTGTTTGACGATATCCCGGACAAGGTCCAGAACCGCAACAAATCCGTCACGCACCGCCTCATACCGCGGATACCGTTCTCCGCCGTGGCCAAGCCAGCCGAACCCAAACCCATCTGCGGACAATCGCAGCACGCGATCACCCATCGCATTGGTCAGTCGCAGATCCCCATTCGGGGATGGCCGGGCGCTGCGTTGCGGCCACTCGGGGCCCAGCTTGGCAACGAGCGCAGTAAAGTCCGCTGGCGTCAGCAAATTGCCGGTCGCCAGGTTCGTTTCGAGCCAGCATTCCACCAAGGGTGGATGCGCATACGCCGTGGCAGGAGCCTCCGGCCCTGCCACGCGAAAGCCTGACCTCACTGGTACAGGTGTTGCCATGAACAGTCTCGTGAAGAGTTATTCAATGATGATGTCCTTGACCGTCTTGCCGCCGGGGATCATTGGCAAAACGTGCTCCTGGTATGGGCAAATCACGTCCAGCAGGTAGGGACCATCGTATTCGAGCATCGTTTTCAACGCTTCGGGGAATGCCTTCTTGCTGCGAACCTGAGCCGAACCGATTCCAAATCCACGGGCGACCTGGACAAAGTTCGGATAGGTTTCCTCGTAATGTGCACCGGCACCAGCACCGACTGCTTCCGGGTGATCGACCGGGCCGAGATACGTATGAGCCCGGTTCTTGCCGTGGAATCGATCTTCCCACTGCACCACCATCCCCAGGTGCTGGTTGTTCAACAGCAGAATCTTGACGGGAAGCTTTTCACAGTGCAGCGTCGCCAGTTCCTGAACATTCATCAACATGCAGCCATCGCCATCAATGTCGATCACCAGTCGGCCCGGGTGAGCAGCCTGCACACCCATCGCGGCGGGAAGCCCGAAACCCATGGTTCCCAAGCCGGAACTGCTCAGCCAGCGTCGCGGATTGCGGAACTTGTAGAACTGTGCTGCCCACATCTGATGCTGGCCCACTCCAACGTTGATGAACGGGTCCTGGTCAATCGTCTGTCGCCACAATTCATCGATCGCGTACTGCGGAATGATGAAATCGCCCGAATCCCGAACCTTCAGCGGGTATTGCTTCTTCCAGGCGTTCAGTTGAGTCCACCAGGGGGCGATCTGCGGAACGTCTTCGTCCGCGATCATCGCGTTCAAACCCTGCAGGACTTCCTTGACGTTGGCCACCACCGGAATGTCGGCGAGCTTGTTCTTATGGATTTCGCTCGGATCGATATCAACATGCACGACCTTCCCGTGCTTGGCGAACTCGCTCAGCTTGCCCGTCACGCGATCGTCGAAGCGAACCCCGAACGCCAGCAACAGATCGGCTTCGTTAATGGCATAGTTCGAGTAGACCGTGCCGTGCATCCCCAGCATGTGCAGCGACTGGTCATCGTCTGCCGGAAAGCTGCCGATCCCCATCAGCGTGGTCGCCACGGGAATCCCGGTCTTGCGAGCGAACTTGGCAAATTCTTCCGTAGCGTTCGCCTGAATGATTCCCCCGCCCGCGTAGAAAATCGGCTTCTTCGATTCGCGGATCATTTTCAGGATGGCG
The DNA here is from genome assembly GCA_037146815.1 of Planctomycetota bacterium. Classification (GTDB taxonomy): domain Bacteria; phylum Planctomycetota; class Planctomycetia; order Planctomycetales; family Planctomycetaceae; genus Schlesneria. Next base: position 19,967 of record JBAWWJ010000080.1, on the reverse strand, counting down.
CGAATCTGGTTCGGATGAACACGGCGGACTTCGGGATGATAACCGGGGAGATTCATCGGGGGATCGAAATCGAGTTCCCACGGTTGACCATCAACGCGGACATCTTCCACCAGATTCAACTGCACGTCTTTGGGGATATCAATCAGCACCGGACCTGGACGACCTGTCCGGGCGATGTAGAACGCTTCCTTGATGACGCGAGGAATATCCGAGGTCTTGGTGATCAGATAATGATGCTTGGTGATCGCGCGACAGATTTCGACCATCGGCGTTTCCTGAAACGCATCACTCCCAATCAAATGCGTATGCACCTGAGCGGAAATGGCGATCAGAGGAATACTGTCCATCTTGGCATCCGCAATTGCGGTCACCAGATTTGTGGCCCCGGGACCACTCGTTCCCATGCAAACGCCGACTTTATCCGTTGTTCGCGACACACCTTGGGCAGCGAACGCTCCCCCTTGTTCGTGTCGAGGCAGAATCGTGCGGATGTCATTGGCTCGGAATGTCAGCGCCTGGTGAATAGGCATGCTGCAGCCACCGGGATAAGCGAATATCAGGTCTGTCCCCTGGCGGATCAGGCATTCGACGAATACATCGGCCCCGTTCAACTTGCCGTTTGCTGTTGATGCAGTGGGTACCGAAGTGCATTTTGCTGTCGCAGTCGCCACGATCGTCTTCCTCGAAACAGTTTCTTACTCACTTACCGACGAACAAAGCCGTACCGACACGGACGGCTCAACGGGTAACAGTTTATCGCCCGATCCCCCCCAAGGCGAGTGGCTGATTTCGCCGATCCCGGATTTCCGGCTTAATCGGGAGGTAAAAGCGGTCGAGAATGAACGGCTATTGATGGGTTTGGGGGAAATAGAGCGACGGAATCGGCTTCACGTCGGGAGGAATGGACAACACTGATGGGTCTTACATTCCCGAAGTACGGCTGGCCGAACGTCACCAATTCTTGTCCGATCGACTTCGCCGCCTTTCGGATTGCAATCGTGCCCGTTATTCTTTGCCGCTAACCTAACCGTAGATCCACGGCGAGGTTGCCAGCTCTTGTCTATGGGCAGGATTCCTGCCTGCCGGAAAACGATTGTCGTCGAAACGACAGGGACAAACCTGTCCTAAGCAGAGGATTGCATTCATGCTCGACAGTGTTGCCAGCTACCTGGGTGAGAATTCCGATCGGTTCCTGGAAGAACTGAAAGAACTCCTGCGGATACCGACTGTCAGTGCTGACCCCACGTGCAAACCCCATATGCTCCGAGGGGCGACATTCATCCACCGGCAATTCGCCGACTTGGGATTTCAGGCTGAAATCATCCCAACTGCTGGCCATCCCATTGTTTACGCCGAATGGCTGAAGGCACCGGGAGCCCCGACAGTCATGGTCTATGGACATTACGATGTCCAACCTGCCGACCCCCTGGATCTTTGGACGACACCTCCGTTTGAACCGACGCTTCGAGACGGAAAGCTTTATGCTCGTGGATCTACCGACGACAAAGGACAGATGTTCACACACATCAAGTCAGCGGAGGCGTGGCTGCGGGCCACTGGCAGCCTGCCCGTCAACCTGAAGTATGTGATTGAAGGCGAAGAAGAGGTCGGCAGTCGAAATCTGGATGACTTCCTCGCCGCAAACAAACAGCGACTGAAAAGCGACGTCGCGGTCGTCAGTGACACCAGTCAGTACGGACCGGGAAGGCCTGCAATTACTTACGGCTTGCGAGGGATCCTGGCGGTCGAAATTACACTCACGGGCCCCAAAAAGGACCTTCATTCCGGAATGTTCGGCGGAGCTGTTGCCAATCCCGCCACGGGAATTGCCCGTTTGATTGCGTCGCTGCACGATGATCAGGGGCGAGTCCAGATCCCCGGATTCTACGACAAGGTTGTCCTTCCGACCGACGTCGAGCGGCAGCAGTTCCGCGATCTCGGTTTCGACGAAGCCGCTTTCAAAGAAGAACTTGGAATTACGGAAGTCGCTGGCGAAGCTGGGTTTTCGACGGTTGAACGCCGCTGGGTCCGACCCACCTGCGAAGTGAATGGGCTAGTGAGTGGCTATACCGGAGTCGGCCCCAAGACGATCGTTCCGTCGAAGGCAACCGTCAAAATCACCTGCCGTCTGGTTCCGGATCAGGATCCTCATGTTCTCACGGAAGCGCTGCATCAGTACCTGAAAGCACAGTGTCCGCCGTCGTTGACGTTTGAATTCCAGAGTTTCCATGGGTGTCCGGCATTTGCCTTCGACCCAAGCAGCCCCTACATCGAAGCAGCCTCGGAAGCGATCCGCGAGGCTTGGGGCGTCGACAAGGTCTGCCTGATTCGCGAAGGGGGATCGATCCCGGTCGTACAGACCTTCAAGGACGTCCTGGGGATCGATACACTTCTGCTCGGCTGGGGTCAGAATACCGATAATCTGCACAGCCCGAATGAACATTTCACGGTGGCGGATTTCCATCGCGGGATCGAAGCGAGTTCCCGATTGTGGGCTAAGCTCGCCGCCATGAAGTCATAGAAATTCCGAACAAAAATCGACCGGACTTGTCTCGGTGGCCAGGGGCTCTTGTACGACGCCCTTCGAATATCGATTCGTTGGGCAAAAGCCCAGATCCACCGAAATAAATTCGGCGGACGTTACAGACTCCAGGATGAAATCAGGGACGAAATGCTCGATCTTCAATTTGTTTGCGACAATCTCGAGGCGATCCGGACGAACTGCAAACATCGGCATGTCGAAGCAGACTTGCATCACATCGTCTCGCTCAGGGATCGACGATCGATGCTGATCGTCCAGACCGATGAGACTCGTCATGAACAAAAAGAAACGTCGGCTCTCATCCCGAAGGCAGCGGCAGCCGAAAAGCCCGCGCTGATTGAAAAAGGCCGAGCCCTGCGCGAACGCGTCAGTCAGTTCGAAGCGGACCTGGCCAAAGTCGAAGCGGATGTCCGTACGGCCCTGATGACGATTCCCAACCTGACTCACCCCGATGCACCTCTCGGCGACGAAGCGGATTCCAAGACGGTTCGAACCTGGGGCACGCCCAGGACATTCGACTTCAAACCCCTCGATCACGTGACCCTTGCGGAAAAGCATCAGCTCATCGATTTGGAAGCCGGAGCACGCGTCGCCGGACACGGGTTCTATTTCCTGAAGAATGAAGCCGTGCTGCTGGAACTGGCGCTGACTCAGTACGCCGTTCAAAAGTTGGTGAAACACGGATTCACACTGCATACGACTCCTGACATGGCAAAGATGGAGGTTCTGGAAGGGACCGGATATCAGCCGCGCGGCAATGAAACTCAGATTTATTCGATCGCCGGGACGGACCTGTGCCTCGTCGCCACAGCGGAAATCACACTCGGTGGGACGTTGAAAGACCAGATCCTGGAATCGAGCCAGTTGCCGATCAAGATGGCAGGGATTTCGCACTGTTTCCGGACAGAGGCAGGTGCTCACGGCAAGGCAACTCGCGGGATCTACCGAGTCCACCAATTCACCAAGATCGAAATGTTCGGCTTCACCGCCCCCGATGTCGCCGCATCGGACGCCTTACACGCCGAGATCGTGGCGATCGAAGAAGAGATCTTTCAGGGCCTGGGGATTCCTTATCGAGTCCTCGACATTGCCTCAGGCGATCTGGGGGGCCCGGCTTACCGCAAGTTCGACCTCGAAGCCTGGATGCCGGGTCGAGGCGAAGCGGGTGAGTGGGGTGAGATCACATCCGCGTCGAACTGCACCGACTTCCAGGCTCGCCGCTTGAGCATCCGCTGCAAGTCACCCGACTGGAAGGGGACTCGCTTCGTTCACACGCTGAACGGTACGGCCATCGCCGTCACGCGAGCCATCATCGCTGTCTTGGAAAACTACCAGCAGGCCGATGGCAGCATCATCGTTCCGGAAGTGTTGCGACCCTGGGTTGGTAAGGATCGAATTGGCGGTTGATTATGGAATCAGAACGCGTACTCGGCCCAAAACGGTTTCTGCGACCTCAGCAGGTCTTCGACTATCTTGCGATCGAGCATCACGACGTTCCTGTAGCGCACCTGTTTGTCGCCCCGCAGGAACTGTCGGGACTTTCGATCGGATACATTGAACCCAGTATTGAAGGTATCTCAACGACGATTGGTGGAGACATCGAAATCGGAAATGCCGAGGACGGTTCCTTTTTGATCGATTTCGAAGTGACTTTCCACAACGGAGTCGCGGGTCCATTGCTGCTCGGCAACCAAGAATACGACCTGAAAAACGGCCGGGCATTTGTCGTCACCCCTGGCTACAGAATGTCGCAATTGAAATGCAGAACCAAGGAAGAGGCCTTGAAAGTGCTGCCGAAGTACTGAAGTTGCGAGGCCTTGGACTCGACTTGCCAAGGCGAGTAATGATTTTTGGTAGCGACGGGTGGCCGGGGCTGGACTGAGGCTTTGCGGAGGAAGCCCCGGAAAGTTGCGAATACGCGAATATCCACACTGCAATTGTCATTTATGCCGATCGACATTCAACCGGGGCCTCCCTTCGGCCCAGTCCCGGCCACTAGTGCCACCGGTTGCCGCTTCGGCTACCGGGGTGACGAAGTCACAAGAAGTTTGACAAACATCTTGTGATCCACTTCCCTACCTCCGTCGTAGTCCCGCGAAAAAGGCGACCTGAGGCCCCACCAAGTAGCGAGAAGGGCTTTGCGTGCAGCGCCAAGCCCAGAAATCCACGTCATTGACGGGACCAAGAAGACAAAGCACTTGCTGGCTTTGATTTCAGAAAATGCACCCGTGAGGACTCGAACCTCAAACCCTCGGTTCCGAAGACCGATGCTCTATCCAATTGAGCTACGGATGCAAGAGATTATTCTGCAACGAGTTAGGTGAATCGTGAGATTCACCCGGCCTGCGGTCGGTCCGAAGGCGTCGTTGATGTGGTGATTCTAATGACCGTTTGCCGGTCAGTAAATCCTCAGGGCCAAATTGATGGCGGGCAAATTCGGATTAACGGGTCCCTCGGCCACTACCGCCGTTGGGGCGTGGAATGCCAGTACCTCCGGAGCCAGGACGCTGTCCCCCTCCACCGTTGCCGAAGTTTGGACGCTGTCCACCTGCACCTCCGGCTCCGCCGCCTCGATTGCGGTTGCCTTGATTGCCTTGCTGCATTCGCTGGATCAACTGGGGGTCTCGTACGGCATCAGGTGGTTGACCACCACCCTGTTCGGCTCCACCCTGATTTCGTCGGTTGGCACCTCCCCGCGTGGCTGTGACCGTTACTTTGGGGATGAGTGACGTCAGGGTCGCGGATACGAGGGTCGGATCGGCGGTTTCCAGATGCATGATTCGAACCGTCTGACGAGCATCGCGGGCTCGTTCGTCGATCGATTTCACCAGGCTTTCAATCTGCCGGAACAGATTTTCGTTGCAGGCCACGATCAGGTGGCTGGTTCGACGATCGACTCCCACCGACAACTGTACGCCGGGATCTTTACGGCCTCCTGATCCCCCCTGGGCTCCACCCATCAGCATGGCCAGTGGATTGAATCGCTGCCCGTTGGCCCCTTGCTGAGCCTGTGCGTCGGGAGTCATCGAGTCCTTAAAGACACTTTCCACGATGTCAGCGACGTCATCGACTTCGGCGTATTCGATGGGAATGGAACGTGGCACGCGGTCCCGCAGTGATTCCGGCAGTTCTGAAGAATCGAGCAGTTCCAGCATCGTTTCAACTTCAGCGATCTGATCGCGCGGTCCTGTCACGAACAGGGCATTGGCCCGGATGTCGGTGATGATCCGCAGATCGTTGGCTCCCCCCAGTGTCTGATTCAACCCGGTCGCGTTCATCATCCCGCGTCCCAGTGTGGAAAGCCCACCGGTCAGTGAACCGAGCATCCCGGTGTTGCCAGTGGTGCTGGCGGTCACGGTGCTTTGAGGGAACAGGCGTTCCAGCATCTGGGCCGTATCCGTGGCATCGGCAGTCCGCAGGTAGAAGACTGTCCAGCGAGTTCGCATCGGCATCGATGCGGCCAGCGCGTTGTACATGTCTTCGAACTGGTCCAGAGCCTTGGTGTCGTCGGAGCTGATGATAACTTCGTCACCGACCACGGAAACGCTGACAGCAGAACCGCCGTTGATCTGTGCAGGCTCGCCCCCATTTTCAGATTCTGAAGGAGCCTGAGCCTTGCTCTGTTCCTTTGGGGCCTGTTCGGCACCTTCGGCGGGCCGTCTTGATCGTCGTGGTGCTTCGGAATCGCGGCCTTCACCCGACTGGCTCACTTGCAGGATCGAGGACCGACGCTGCGGTTCAGGCTCGGCCTTCTGACTGGACGATGTCTTGCCGTTCGAAGATCGCTCCAACACGGGGCGTTCGATGGGACGGGCGGGGGGAGCTTCTTCCGCAGGTGCCTGGTCATCGATCTTGCGGCTGGATGGGACTCGCCGATCGCGAATTGGGTTTGGACGGGATGGGACAACCACGCGAATCGGGCTGCGGTCTCCCGCTTCCCACATCTTCTGCAGCAGCGGAAGCACATCGTCAGGGGCACGCCCGGCGGAATTCAGCGTGCGGACGCGGCCTCGATCCGCTTCAGGATTCTCTGGCGTTGGTCCGCTTTCCCCCAGTTGCTGCAGGATGATCTTTACCTGTGCCAACTGGTCAGCAGACCCGCGGACCAGCAGACGACGGCCGAGAGCATCCGCCTCAATCATCGGAGCACGTGCGTCATTGGCAAACAGGTTGCGCAGGGTATTCGTCGCCTGGATCGGGTCGAGCTTGGTCAGGTTAATGACTGCCACCGATCCGCTTGCTTCGCCCGCCAGTGTCTGGATCAGTTTCTCGATCTCGACGTGCTCTTCGCGAGTGGCCTGAATATGAATTTTTCCGGACTTGGTGTCTTCACCAACGACCAACCCCGGCATCATTGAATTCAGTGTTCGCGAAACCTGGACGACATCACCGCCCGCAACCACGTACGCCTTCAAGAAGGCGGGACTGTCATTGGCGACGATCTTATCGCCGGTGGCATTCTTGTCGACATCGATCGACTTCACGACTTCTTCCACCACCTTGACCAGCGATGCCGATGCCGTAATCAGCAGGTGATTGGTCCGTGGATCTGAAGTGACCTGGATTTTTCCCGCGTATTGCGAAGGAGTTGAAGGAGCCGATGGTGTTGGTGTGGGCTGTTGTTGACGTGGATCGCGGCTGTCGCGTCCATCGCTGCCACGGAATCCCCCGAATCCTCCGGGAAAACCAGGATTGAAGCCGCCGAACGGCTGAAACCCGAACTGCTGCTGCTGAGAAGACGATTGTGTGGCGGTATTCAGTCCGAACAAGCGTCGGACGGTTCGTTCTGCTTCGGCCGCCGAAATGTGTTTCAGAGGAACTGCGCGGAACGAAGTTTCACGATTGTCGACGGGGGCTCCGGATTTCAACAGGCGAATGATTCGACTGATGTTGCTGCCGGTGTCCATGATGTTCAACGTGTTGGTGTTCTTGAGGGCCGCGACCTTGCTCCAGGGCCCTGCCAGCTCCTTCACCTCGGCGACAATTTTGTCGGCTTCGAATCCTTCGAGTGGAATGTCGACGATCACCAGTTCATTGGCACCGTGCTTGGGAAGTTCCTCAACAGAAATCGTTGGCAGAAGACTCGGTGGAATCCCGTTTCCGGTATCGATCGAGACCAGGAACCGGTCACGACGAACCAGGACATAGCCCTTGGGAAGCAGGTATCCATTCAGGACGTCCAGTGCTTCGGTAACGGTGTAGGTTTTGTCGTCAAAGTAGTTGAAGGTGCCGGGAGGGACATCGTTCAGGTCGAGTGTCAGTCCGGCAGCTTCCGCAAACAGCTTCAGAACATCGGCCCAGGGAGCGTACCGGAAGTTGAAGGACAACCGGGGTTCTGCAGCGGCGGGCTTCGCGCTGGTATCGTCTGCGGGTGGGACGTCACCCGATTCGGTGCGGACGTTGGTGCTTTTTTCCGCCGAGGCAACACGGGGCGCGAACGATGCGGTCGGAGCCGTCCCTTCGGGGGGCTTTTCATCCGAGAAGACTGTTCGACGTGCAGGTTCCTTCGGTTCTGCTGTTGTCACCGATGGAGTGTCAGTTCGTGGACGGGCCATTTCGGGGGGCCGCATCGCTTCGAATTCCTTCTTGACTTCCGCCTTGCGTTCTTCCCAGATCGCTTTCTGCTCGGGGGTCAGAACATTAATCGCCTTGGCGTCGATCTCTGCGAACTTGGTGCGGATTTCCTGCATCCGCTTTTCGAATTCTTCGGAGCCCGGCGCAGCGCCCCCTCCGCGTGGCATGCTTCGGAAGTATTCGTTCTTTTCCATTTCGATCTCATTGATGAGCTGTTTCTGCTCTTCAGTGAGACCCAGCTTCGTGGCAAAGGTCTCGCGACGCACTTCTCGCGTGAAGCTCGCTTCGCCCGACATGCCACCGAAACCGCGACCAAAGTCGCGGCCGCCGCGACCGCCACGATCTTCTGGCCGCCGCTCGCCACCGGGACCGCCAGCAGGGGGTTGGGCCACGAGATCGGAGGTGAGAAACAGCCCAATACTGAGGATCCCGCCATTGCGAAGAAGTGTCATCAGGTATTTGAATCGCCGCATGGTCGTCTCCGGGAATTGAGCTGGTGCCGGTCGAGGAACGCGCTGCCTCTTGTGTGCACTACGAGACTTAAACGGTTATCGCCGTCGAAAACATCGGAATCACCCGACTTGCCGATAAAACTTATGCTATCGGTCACGTCACATGGTCACAAGATGGGGGATTGTATCGATCAAACCGCCGCGCAGAGGGATTTGAAGAATTTGGCAGAAATCGACGGCGGATTCCTCAAGTTTACACATTGCCGAGTGTGACTGATTTGATATCCGAACCGCAAAGAGATTCAGGAAATCTTCAGGCGCAGATGGTATCATCTGGGTTGATTCTTCGAAAAAAACGGAGTGGAACGATGGTGTTGCGAACAGTCTTGAGCCTGCTGGTTTTGAGTGTCACAGGAGCGGTTGTAGCACAAGAGCGAAGTGAGACGTCCCGCCCGACGGCTGACGGCTCGGCTGCGAAGCCAGCCGGATCGGTGGAAGTTCCTGTATCGTCCGATGCCGGGCGTGATTCGGAAAAGGTCGCAGTGCCGGTAGTCGCTCCCGTTCCCGTGAAGTCTGTGGAAGCAACGGTCCCGATCCAATCGAGTCAGGCCGAGATCTCGACAGGTGAATCAGGTACGCCCCAGGCTGTCGCAGTTCCGGTAGTTCCTTCGGTACAACCTCGCACGACCCGCAAGGGGTATGCGATGCCTGAACTTCCTGCGGAATTCGTTTCACGCGACAAGAATGGTGATGGCCAGATTGGTCTGTACGAATGGGATCGCAAAAAGTTTGCCGAGTTCACCAAGTTGGATAAGAACGGCGACGGATTTCTGACCGCCGTCGAACTGCTTCCGAAAGGGGTCATGAAGGCTTTCTATTCGAAAACACCAGCACGTGCAGGCAGCCCCCCTGGCGTTCCTGTTGCAGGAAGTCCAGCCACGCCTGGAACTCCAGTTGCGGGGGTTCCTGTCGCAGTTCCAGACGCTGTGGATCAGGAAGCGCGGAAGACTTTCGGTGACATGGACGAAAACAAGGACGGGGCGATCGATGAGAGTGACTGGGGTCGCAGCCGACGCATTCGTCCCTGGTTCGAAGGGGTCGGGATCAAAGTCAATCTTCCGATGAACATTGAAACATTCGTGGGCAATTACCGGCGGGCGAAAGAGGGTCAAAGCCGCTGACGGTTCGTCCGTCGAACTGTCAATAAAAAACCCCTGCCGGGGCAGGGGTTCAACAAGCGATCCGTGGTGGCAGGAATCTGCCAGACCGGTCAGGCTTTCTTTTTGGTCGCTTTCTTGGCAGCCTTTTTGGTCGCCTTCTTCGCTGGCGCAGCGGCAGCAGCGGTGGCTTTCTTCGGAGCCGCCTTCTTCTTGAAAATGTTGTCGTAGTTTTCCCAGAACTTGGGGGTCGTTCCGGTGCGCACGATCGGTCCGCTCATCTCTTCTCCTCTGTATCAATCACTTGCAGAAATCAAAACGGGCGTTCGTCCCACTGACGTCGCCTCGATGATGGTTGGTCATCGATCCTCATCTACTGTTGAAGTGCGGTGATTCTCGAACGAACCCCGAAGACTGTCAAGCTCGCACAAAAGACTTCCAGTACGCACGTTCGGCATGTTTACTTTATACTGCGAAGTCGCGGCTGATGTGAGCAATGTCGTTCAACGTGCCATGAAGAAAACAGGGCCAAACTGCAAATGAAATTCTCCATGTCGTTGATGTTTCTGATCGCTACCGTGCTGATTGACTGCGGCGCTTCAGGTGCCGAGCCAACGAAGCGGGTTGATATTCGGTATGCAACGGTCGATGGAATCGAGTTAAAACTCGATTTGTACCGGCCAGTCGAAAACGCCAAGCCGGGAATTATCGTCTGGGTCCATGGGGGAGCGTGGCGGGGTGGTTCGAAGAAGGACATGCCTTTGAACAGCCTGATCAACGACGGGTATGTGATTGCCAGTGTCGACTATCGACTTTCGCCGCAAGCTCCGTTTCCGGCTCAAGTCCATGACATCAAGGCGGCGATTCGTTTCTTACGGGCCCGACAACGCGACTATGGATTCGATGCCAGTCGGGTGGTGATCGCCGGAGCCTCGGCGGGGGGGCATCTGGCGACGCTGGCAGGCGTCACGAATGGACATCCTGAACTGGAAGGGCGAGTTGGCGAGAACCTCGATCAGTCATCCCAGGTCGATGCGATCGTCAGCTTCTTCGGGATGTCGAATTTGACCACGATTCTGTCTCAATCGACTCCCCATGGGTTAAAGGTGCGAGTCCCCGCGTTGCAACTGTTGCTCGAAGGACAACCGGAGGAGAAGCCGGAACTCGCACGACTGGCGAGTCCCGTGTTTCATGTCGATGAGCGTGATCCTCCTCTGCTTTTGATTCACGGCGATCAGGATCCACAAGCCCCGATCAATCAGTCGCACGAACTTCAGGGTTGGTATGAAGCCGTAAAGCGACCGTGCCAGTTCGTCGTCGTCCACGAAGGAAAGCACGGCGGGGCTGAGTTCTTTGATGCTCAGCGGATGAAGATTGTTCGAGAGTTTCTTGAGAAGAGATGACGGTTCTTCGACTGGTCGAAACCGTCCATTCCGAACGACTTCAGGAGCAAGGAGTTTCGGCGTTATCAGCCTCACCCACCAGTTGTGAGCGGCGATAGAGCACCCGTTCATTCAACATGCGGCGGATGTGACGGTGGCACGACATGCATCCCGCACCTGCCCCGCATACCTGAGACACACCACGAATCGACTGAGGATCGTGTTCGTCGATCACCGCCCGGATTTCGTGTTCCGAGACGTTGAGACAATGACACACCGTCCGACAGGTGTCGGCGTGGTTCTGATTTTCGACGAGAGTTTGCGGGTGACCGAAGTCCATGGCGAACACTCAACCGAACGAGTCACAGGGTTGGAATCGGAAGTTGAAGTTGAGATTCAGTCTCAACTCAATGACATTGTTGCCGTCATATCGGCGAAAGTCAATGGCCAAATCGACGTTTTTTGGCGGTCAACTGTCCGGCAGAATAACTTCGGTCGTTTCCGGGCAGATCAGGCAGGGGCGTTCTCGGTGAGGTTCGATGCATCCGCCGCCGGATGTTCCCAGTTGAGACTGCAGTCGCAGAGTCTCGTGAAGGATCTCCTCAAGCGCTCTCGGTGTACGGCACGACTCAGAAATCAGTGCGTCGACCTTCTGTTCGTCGATCTGCAGTTCACCGGCTGCATCACGAAACACGGCGTTCCGCCAGTGGTAGACACACACCAACTTGGTCTCCAGCGTAAAGACGCGGTCACGACGCCAGAAATCGGCAAACTTTCCGCTTCCCAGATAAAATGTCCAACTTCCCTCGTATCCAGTCACTTCCGCAGAGACTGGATCAATGTTCCGGAACCAGGTGCGGTCGCCGGGAATGAAGTATCGCACGGGAAGCGGTTCTGCTGTCGATCCAATCGTCCGGACAAAGACCTGTTCGAACTCGCGCCCCTTGAGCGCTCGTGTTTCGGCCTGGTGATGAAGAGCTTGATATAACACGGTATTGCTGTTTCTGGCTTCCCGTGCCAACCCTAGCAGGACCAGATATTCGGATGCTCGTCGGCACGAAAAGGTGTACTGCTTGTCCACTTCACCGGAGTTCGTCGCCTTCTCGAGAGCCGAAATGAGCGATTTTCCTGGTAGCAGCACAAACCCGCGATCCTCGTCGTAATGCCAGTAGTCTGCCGGACGCTCCGCTTCATAGGTCGCAAACGCCAGTGAGGCCCGGCGTGCCGCCTGGACAATCGCAGCCCGAATCCGGATTGTCGAAATGAGTTCCTGGAGACTGGGAAACTCCATCAGAACCGGGCACAGCAGGATTGAAAACAGGATTTCCTGTTCCAGGTCACAGTCGCTGTTTTCCGGATCTAAATGCAGGTGCTCGGCGAGTTCTCCCGTGTTGCTGCCGGGCGCCCAAACAGTAGAAAACTCGTCTCGCACGTGAAAATGAACGTAACTTCCTTTGGGTGAACGCCCCCGCGAAATCGCAAGTGCCGATTCCGGACAGCTTTCTGGAAGCTGAGCTAACATCCATTTTGAAACGGCAGATTCTTCTAACTCATTTTGCACCTTGACATTGATTCCAGTGGACCTCGGAGAAATCTCGTCTTTAGCGGCGCGCATCGACTCACTTCCCGGCTGGATCTGCCCCTCGGCTGACGCATCATCAGTTGCTTGTCCGTTGATTCTAACTGCAACTTTCAGATACGACCAGTCTATTCAACGGAGTCAAGAATTCCTGGCTGCGATCAGATTTGTGACGACTTATTCAGCGTTGCGTCGGCCAACTTGACGAATTGGCGAACTCGATCAGCCACGATATTCAGACTCTTGTTCCAGAAGTCGGGCTTACGCAAGTCGAAACCGAGCGTGGATCGAACGGCATCCTCGGCATCTTTGCTCCCGGTGGCAATCAGCAATTTGCGATAGGTGTCTGCAAACTCGCCCCCGGAATCCTGTCCAACGGCATAGACCCCCATCGAGAGCAAATAGCCAAACGTGTACGGGAAGTTGTAGAACGGCAAGCCGGTGATATAGAAATGGAGCTTCGACACCCAGAAACGGGGATTCCATCCGCCGTCGGCCAGCGCATCCATGTACGCGGTTTTCTGAGCGGTCTGCATCAGTTCGCTCAGCTGAGCGGCCGTCAATTCTCCCTTGGCCCGTTCCCGATGGAAACTGTCTTCGAACAGGAACCGGGCATGGATGTTCATCAGGAACGCCACGGAATCTCCCAGAAGTCCATCGAGCATCTGCAGCCGTTCGTAATCTGATTTCGCATGTCGGAAACGCTGTTCACCGAGGACGGCTTCGGCGAATGTCGAAGCTGTTTCAGCAAGATTCATCGGGTAGTCCTGCAGGAAAACGGGTTCATTTCGCAAGACCCAGCTGTGATAGGCATGGCCCAGTTCGTGAGCCAGAGTACTCATGCTGTCCTCGCTGTTGGTGTACGTCATGAAGATGCGTGACTGTTTCGCCGTCGGGAATCCCGTACAGAATCCCCCCTGGTGTTTTCCAGCCCGGTTTTCGGCTTCGACCCAGCCATCCGTCAGCGACATCCGGGCGAAATCGCCAAAATCGGGGCTGAACTGCTGGAAGGCTTCGATGATCTGCGTGCAGGCATCGTCGTACGAAATCTCATCCGCCCCCCCGGCCCCAGGCAACTGTGGCAACGGGGCAGACAGGTCGTACCAGGCGAGTTGTTCGATCCCCATCAACTGGGCTTTCTTCGCGAGATATTCCTTCAAGACGCCTTTGGCTGCGGTGATTGTCGACCACATTGTGTCGAGTGTTTCACGCGTCATCCGGTTGAACCGCAAGGGGACTTCCAGGTGATCACGCAGACCTACGTGGCGATACGTCGTCAGTCGAGTCCCCGCAATATGATTGATCGCATCGGCGCATGTATCTTCGATCGAACCCCAGGCAGCATCCGCTGCAAAGAAGTTGTTTTCGCGGACCTGTCGTTGAGGGGAATCGAACTGAACCTGACCTGGAGATCGAGTGACCAGAGCCCCTTTTTCCTGGACCTGGATCTTAAGCGAACCCGACAAGCGATCAAACAGTCGCCCCCAGGCATGTAGTCCGTCCACGGCTAGATCTGCGGCGAGAACCTCCTGATCGCGAGGCAATCGCAAGGCCGAATTGCGGCGACGAGTTACCAGAAAATATTCGTTTCGTTGTAGCTCGGGTACTGCCCCAACGAGTGCGGCGAAACCTTCGTTGGTTGCTTCCTTGAAGGCAAATTCCACATTTGTCGCGATCTGCTCGCGCAGCGGCATCAGCGTGGAAAGTTCAGCTTGCAATTGCTGATACTGCTTATTCTCGGCATCGGCTGCCGCATAACATTCGACCAAGGCCTTCAGATCTGTGATCCCCGCGTCGAGAAATTCGTATTCGCTGACAAGTTGAACCCAGCGACTGACATTCGCGGGGTCCGAGTTGACGTCCGGCAAGACGTCCGTGGACCGGGCAAATTTCGTCAATCGGGACTTAAAGTCGTTCAGTCGCTGCCGAAACTCGGCCGATGTCGGTGCGGGCGAAAGCGTCTTGAGATCCCAGGAGAGAGGAAATTGCGTGGTTGCCATGTGGTGTCCTGCGGAAATGAATAATCGAGTTGTATTTTTGCGGAAATCGACAGATTTCCGAGGCTAATTCAGCAATGTGAGCAAGCCGTCATCAGCCCGTCGAGCCTTGCAGAGTCAGGACCAGTGATCGTTGTCCGCCGTGATTACGGTGTTCGCACAAGTAGATTCCCTGCCAGGTTCCCAGGCAAAGTTTTCCGCGACTGATCGGGATCGAGACCGAACTGCCAAGCATCGATGCCTTGACGTGTGCGGGCATGTCATCCGGCCCCTCGCACGTGTGAACATACGGAAAATCTTCAGGGGCAATCGCGTTAAACGACGTTTCCAGGTCTCGGGGAACATCGGGGTCGGCATTTTCGTTGATGGTCAACGATGCCGATGTGTGCTGGATGAAAACATGGAGCAACCCGATCTGGACTGACGCCAGTTCCGGTATCGCCTCCAGCACGTGGCGCGTGATCAAATGGAATCCTCGCCGGAACGACGGGAGCGTCAATTGGTGCTGAGACCAGTTCATAGTCACTTTCACAATGCGCGTTGGCCACGCCATCGCAGCCAATGGTCGGCGATGACAATGGCAACCATCGCTTCGGCCATGGGAATGAAACGAGGCAGCAGGCATGGGTCATGCCGACCCTTAGTGCGAATCGTGGCAGGCTCCCCTGAGCTGTTGACTGTCGGTTGCTCGATCGGCAGGCTGCTGGTCGGCTTCACGGCAGCTCGCAGGATAATCGGACGGCCTGTCGTGATCCCCCCGAGCATTCCTCCGTGCCGGTTCGTATCGGTGGAAATCCCTGCATGACCATCACGAGGATGTTCAGGGTCGGGAACAAAGTGGTCGTTATGCGCACTGCCCCGCATCGTCGCGCAGCCGAACCCGATTCCGTATTCCACCCCCAGAACTGCTGGCAGGCTGAACAACGACTTGGCCAAGTCCGCTTTGATTTTGTCGAAAACCGGTTCGCCAAGTCCTGCAGGAACGTTTGTCGCGACGATCTCGGCCGCACCGCCTATCGAATCCCCTTCTTTGCGGATCTGTTCAATCAGTTCAACCATCTTCGCCGCGACGGCAGGATCAGGGCAGCGCACGATGTTCGGCGTTCCATCAGGAAGTCGCTCGACCTGATCGAGTGTTACGGATTCTGGACTCGCGATCGAAGCTTTGATCTCTCCGACTTGTGTGACATAGGCCACGACGCGACCGCCGAAGGCAGCGTCGATAATCTTCTTGGCCACGACACCAGCGGCCACTCGCACGGTGGTTTCACGAGCACTCGATCGACCGCCACCGCGGTAATCGCGAAAGCCATATTTGGCGTCGAAGCTGAAGTCTGCGTGACCAGGCCGATAAAGATCCTTGATGTCTCCATAGTCGCGACTGCGCTGATCTTGATTGCGAATCAGGATCGCCAGGCTCGTGCCGGTTGTTCGACCTTCAAAGACTCCGGAAAGGATCTCGGGAGTGTCAGATTCGTCACGCTGGGTCACGATGTGACTTTGCCCGGGTCGCCGCCGGTTCAGGTCGACGAGCAGATCCTCCACTGAAAGTGATATTCCCGGAGGGACGCCATCAATAATGACAACATTAGCCGGACCGTGGCTTTCCCCGGCGGTGGTGATCCGAAACGATTGACCAAACGAATTTCCTGCCATGATGGGAGAGATTGTAACGCCGAACCTCGTTTCGGTCAGCCGTGGCGATGTCAGACAAAGCTCGCTTTCACCGAATCCTGACCCAATCACCCCTGCCGATCTGAGCGATTCAATCGTTTTAACCCGAATTGTCCCATGCAACCGGCAGGTTTTACGAAGGCGGCAGGGTTTCGCTGTTTGTTCGTTTCTATGGACGACGATATTTCCTGCGTCAACCCCAGCTAGCCGGTGGCATTCGGGCCGCTTCCGACTGCGATGACGTGTGTTTCAAACTGCTGCTTCCGTGATATTCCGCCGTGACAATGAGTAGAGCGATGATGGTCACCCGTGTCTCACTACTGCTGCTCGTGACTGGACTGTTCGCCGGCATGTGGTCGGCGGACAGTCCAGACGGGCAGAGCCCGGCGCAAAAGCAACTTGCCCGCCGCTCCTCAACCCCTCGACTGATTCCTGACCGCAAGGTGAATCAGGCTGCACCGAAGGTTGTCCGCCTTTCGGCCGCAACGATGGACGCATCTATACCTTTTCCGCCGGGGATCACGGCGGGAAAATATATGGTTGTGGACCAGTCCGGAGTGACTCAATGTGTGGCCGTGTCCAGCAACAGTCAAACAAAGGTAGCGACAGAAAACTTCGTCCCCGTCGATCAATATACGGTCCGCAATGGTGAACGACGATGGCATTTCATTCGGATCAGCCAGCCTACGGACGCAAACTCGAATCGACCGATGTGCCGATCGCGTGCGGTAACCCAACGGTAACGCTTGGATAAGCGAGAACGACCTTCAGCTCTTCCCGAATTCGTCGATTCAAACAGCGTTTGTTGATTCCCCCAGATCCTCGACTGGAAGCGGTTTCGGGAGCGAACGTCGGTGTTGGTGAGCCCGTCAGATCAGCCAACTTCTCGTAGTATTCAGAACGCATCATGGGGGCATCGTCGCTTACCAGGTACGTTTGTCCTGGCTTGCCAGATTTCTCGCAGGCCTGGATCGTACGAACTCCATCGTCGACGTGAATCAGGTTCAGCCACGCATCGCCGCGACCAGCGATCGGCTCCCCGGCGCGCAGAGTCGCCACACGGGAGAGCAATCGGTCTGGTCCGTAGATCCCTGACAGCCTCAAGACGTTGGCATAGGGAACAGTTCCCGTCGACAATGCGGTGGAACCATGAGCAGCGAACGACCTGAAAACCAGTTTTTCGGCTTCCAGACAGCAGACCCCGCCAGGTTGAACGGGTTCAGTAACCGACGATTCGTCCACCCATTCCCCTTCCGACTGGCCATAGACACTGCTGCTGGAGACGTACAGAAACCGCTGGCAACTTCGCGCCGAACCGGGACCAACGACCTGTAAAACCGCCTTTAAGCCATCAACATAAACTTCTCGCTGGGATTTGCCCGATCCTCGGTCGTATCCGACGGCAAAGAGCACGGTGTTGGCAACTGGAAAATCCTCAAGAGACTCTGGCTGGCAGATATCACCCATAATGGGGATGACCCCCATCGCCTGCAAATCTGCAGCGTTTGCCGCCGATCGCGTCAGCGCGAAGACTCGGTCTCCTTCGGCCAGCCAGGCGCGCGCCACGCGTCGTCCGAGATATCCGCAACCGACGATCAGCTTGTCCATCGAAGTCGTTCTTTCATCGCTTTCCGCGAATGGGAGGAGCGAGAAATTCGGGAGAGTTCAAGACGATTCCGAGGAATGCCAGGACGTCTTGCGTCAGCTTCGCATCGTCCGCCGGAATCCTGCGGGCGACCATGAAATCGTCGGCCCGTAACAGTCCTTCGAGCCACCGGATCTTCTCCAGCGCCTGATCGCGAAATTCGGCCAGTGCAGTCTCATCAAGGTCATGGCGCAAAAGAGTCGTTTCGTTTTCACTGCGCTGTCGCTGTAATTTGGCCAGAGTCATTCCCTGAGTGCGATAAAGCAGCCCGTTAATGTACGAACGTCGCAGCCGCCCCGTTTCGTCGAACTGGTACATCCGGTCAGGACCGAAATAGACCGACAACCAGCCGGTTTGCCGAAATCCGACGATGATCGATTCTTCACTGTCGATCGGCTGGAATTCCATCCGACGAACAAGCGCCACCGCTTCCTTGAGCAGGTCTTCTCGATCAGCTTCGACACGTGCCATGATGATCTTTCCCGTCGGCCTTTTCTCAATCACGAACCTGCTTCACCAATTTCCTGACAGAAGTGGTGATGTGATCTTCGATATCGCCGTTCCAGCGAAATGCCGGTCGACCATACTCGAACAGGTTCGAGCCACCTTCGTACCCACCTTCTTCCCAGACTCGTCGTGAAGGAATGTAGGCGATCATATCATCTGCGTAGCCGCAGACCCACGTTCCCGTGCCAAACTCACCTTTGAACTTCAATGCGTAGTCCACGACGGTTTCAGCCCCCATCCCGATCACCAGCATTTCCTGCCCCAGTTGCCAGGCATGTATCGGATACGGGTACGACGCGGGAAATTTCTCGCCGGCATCGAGCTGTTTCATCAACCGTCCTGCCCAACGGGCCCGAATAGGATGATTGTCCTGCATCGCGGTTGCCAGATCTTCGCGAGAGACAACTTTCAGATACGGAAGCTCCACTATTTCGAATGCGGTTCGAACGGTCGGTGAAATCGGCTTGAAGTCTTTCTTGAGCGTCTGTTCGACGGCATCTGCCAGCATGTGTCCATACTTCTGACAGAGTTCGACTGTTCGACGAGGAAGCGGATTCTGGTCACCTCCACACGTGTTGACGAACATCGCTGTCGTACCGGGGTGAGTTTGCTCCAGTTCCAGTTGTGCAAAACCGGGATAATCTCCGCACCATTTCGTAAAACTCAGCGTCGTCGGGTGACAGGCATAGCCGAACAGAATTGCTTCCAGCTTGCCATCCGGCCGCGTCACCGTAAGAACCGGAACCGTATGGTCGACGGGGCCAACCAGGGGAGTTCCCTTCGCCAGCAGTTCAGGGATATCGGCTTCGCGATTATTGCGTCGATTGACGGCAAACGTCGTGATCCCCTCACTCTGCTGCAAACTGGCGGGGGCGAGATTGGCGAGTGATTCGCCCACCATCGCAACCAGTCGCGTGATCATCTGCTCGGTGTATTCGCTGACCAGTTTGACCTGATCGGGATCAATGGGGTAATAATCGACAAGATCGTCGCCCAGTCGTGGCCCGCAGTGATTGTGCGAGAACGTCAGGATGATCTGGTCACGCTTCAGACCAAACTTCTTTTGAATCTGGTCGAAGGCGGGATCACTCATCACCTTCGGAACACCCTGAAAATCGCTCGTGATCAGGACGATTTTACGTCCGTGAGAATCTTCCAGAGCCAGAGCCTTCATCCAGAGATCATGCAGCTTGCCGTCCGGGGCTCGCTTCGAACCATATCCTGCAAGCCAGACACTTTTTTCCGGGGTGATCACAACCTTGGCAACGCCAGCTTTCCAGCCAGCGGCGTCAACACTGCGGCTCGCTATCAGGAAGAACGCGACAAATAGAATGACCGAACTTCGCTCGAGAATCGAAGATCGTCTATTCCGACAGTCTTGGTGGCGATCACTCATTTCAATTCACCTCGAAAAAGCGTGCTCACTCAGGTCGACTCACTCAGGTCGACTCACTCAGG
>JBAWWJ010000079.1:0-30375 GCA_037146815.1 Planctomycetota bacterium | reverse complement strand
CCGTACTAAAACTGACACAGGTAGGCGAGGCGAGTAGCCTCAGGCGCTCGGGAGAATGCTGGTTAAGGAACTCTGCAAATTGACCCCGTAAGTTCGCGAGAAGGGGTGCCGCTTCGGCGGCCACAGTAAATCGGCTCTAGCGACTGTTTACTAAAAACACAGGACTCTGCAAACTCGTAAGAGGACGTATAGAGTCTGACGCTTGCTCGGTGTCGGTAGGTTAAGGGAGAGGGTCAGGATCTTCGGATTCGAAGCCCGCAACCGAAGCCCCGATAAACGGCGGCCGTAACTATGACGGTCCTAAGGTAGCGAAATTCCTTGTCGGGTAAGTTCCGACCTGCATGAATGGCGTAACGACTGGAGCACTGTCTCAACCAGCAACCCGGTGAAATTGCAGTTGTGGTGAGGATACCACGTACCCGCAGCTAGACGGAAAGACCCCATGAACCTTTACTGTAGGCTGATATTGGCTTTAGACAGTTCTTGTGTAGGATAGGTGGGAGGCGATGACGTAGGCACGCTAGTGTCTATGGAGCCAACGTTGAAATACCACCCTGGGCCTGTTTGGAGTCTAACACGGGTCCATGAATCTGGATGGTGAACAGTGTCAGTTGGGCAGTTTGACTGGGGCGGTCTCCTCCTAAAGAGTAACGGAGGAGTTCAAAGGTACACTCAGCCTGGTTGGCAATCAGGCGTAGAGCGCAAGGGTATAAGTGTGCTTGACTGCGAGACCTATAAGTCGAGCAGAGACGAAAGTCGGACCTAGTGATCCGGCGGTTCCGAATGGAAGGGCCGTCGCTCAACAGATAAAAGGTACTCTGGGGATAACAGGCTGATCACACCCGAGCGTCCATAGCGGCGGTGGGGTTTGGCACCTCGATGTCGGCTCATCACATCCTGGGGGTGGAGAAGCTCCCAAGGGTTCGGCTGTTCGCCGATTAAAGTGGTACGTGAGCTGGGTTTAAACCGTCGTGAGACAGGTTGGTCCCTATCTGCTGTGGGCGTACGAAACTTGAGGGGTTTTCTCTTTAGTACGAGAGGATTTGGAGGGACGTACCTCTGGTGTTCCTGCTGTCACGCTAGTGGCATCGCAGGGTAGCTAAGTACGGTCGGGATAAGCGCTGAAAGCATATAAGCGCGAAGCCTCTCCCAAGATTAGGTTTCGTTGAACGCAAGTTCTGAAGTCCCCTGGTAGACGACCAGGTTGATAGGTCGGGGATGTAAGGTCAGTAATGATCTCAGTTGACCGATACTAATGGACGAAAGCTTGGCCACTTTGATGAATGGTTCTCGAGAAATATGTGCAGATTGCATGTTGCTTCGACTGGCTGTCGCTAACCCGGCATCCAGTTGTTATCCGGTGATTATGTGCGTGAGGAAACACCCGTTCCCATTCCGAACACGAAGGTTAAGCTCACGCAGCCGATGATAGTGCAAAACAGCGCGAAAGTAGGTTGTTGCCGGGTTCTTTTGGCGGCTCGCAGAAATGCGAGCCGCTTTTTTTCTTTGTCCTTGCTATACTTCCCGCATCCATCGGGAGGAACGTGGGTGACAACAAACGATCGTGCGAATGAAACGCTCTTTCTGCGGCTGGCCAGCTCCCTTGGGGGCGGTCGCTCGTTAATGCAGGCCGCGGTCGTGCTCCTGGTTGTCATGACTACCTGGCAGTTGCAGGCGGATGATCGTGATCGCTCGGCTCTGGATCGTGTCCATCGGCGACGAGTATCGAATTCGGCCGTCCGTGCGATCGGTGAGAAGTTCGCAAACGACGTCGAGAAACTTCGGCTCGGCCAAGCCGTACTTGATCAGGAATCAGACGCGTTTTTTGATGATCTGACTTCAATTCGGCGGAGTGTCGAATCTCGGTTGCGTCGGTCACCGGACGATGTGACTCGAAAGTACGATAGTCTCTTCGCTGCAGAATCAAAAAATCTCTACGCCGCTGCCGTTTCTGAATCTTCCATTCCGAAGTTGCGGCGAATCACCAATCGGTTCTTCATGACGGAATCGGGTTACCTTGCTTCAGAGCAGTTGATCGCTCATTGGTTGGATTCAGGCGATTACCCTTTAGCCGGTAATCTGGCTCGGCAGGTTCTTGCAGAACCGGTCCATGAACGGCGGATCACTCCTCAGTTTCGGAAGATGTTGGTCCTGTTGAAGGCGGCGACCGGAATTGAGTTCGTGGCGGCCGGTACTGACAGTGATTCGGTCATCCAGTTTCAGCGTCGATTCGGTACGTTCCGCGATTCGTTGAATCCGCTCGAATCCGGATGGATGATGCATGGCGGCAGTTCCTCCGGTAGTCGCATCGTTGGTGGCAGTCCGGTAATTCCAATTCCAGCCTGGAAAGCAGATCTGTTTGCGAATCAGTCTTCGCGATCTGTGCAAGACTTTTTGAAGGACTGGGAGGGATCGAGGAAAGAGGATGACGAGCCTTGTTGTCCTGCGACCTATCCAATTGTGGTCGATCGGAGTGTCATTTTTCGAGATGCCAATGGGCTTCGTTCCGTTGATGTCACCACCGGAAAGTTGAACTGGTCTTTTGCCTGCAACTACCGGACTTCCCGGACCGAGGCTCCACGCCGTTTGATTCGAACACGTGGTTTTCAGGGCAATTCCGTTCAGCCATCCGGTTCGAATTCGTTGGGCGAAAACACACTGATGGGAATGATCTCATCGGACGGGCAGCGTGTCTATGCGATTGATACTTCGTCGGTGAGTGAAACCGACGAGGAATTAAATGCTCTGACGCCGGTTCATCCGTTCCGCAATCGCCTCGTCGCCGTTCGTGCACAGGCGGACGCTCAAGCGGGGAAGATCGCGTGGATTAATGAGGGGGTTATTCCCCCGCGAATGAGGTCTCCGGGCGGGCCACAGCGGTTTTCATTTCTCGGTGCACCACTACCGGGGATCAGCGAACTGCTTTGTATTACTGAGCATGATATTGAAGTTCATCTGACAGCTCTGGATCCGCAATCAGGCGAAATGATTTGGACTCAGCCACTCTGTTCCGTTGAGCGAACAGAACTCGCCGATCCTGAGCGACACGAAATCGCATGTCTTCCGATGCGAAGTGATGGAATCGTCGTCTGTCCCACAAATACCGGGTTGCTGGTCGGCGTCGATCAAGCTCGAATGAATCTGTTGTGGGCGGCGTTTGTCGATGATTTGCCAGATGCGAAACGGGGACAGTTTCGCGGAGTCATGATCAGTCCTTCCCAGGGGTATGCGGGTTATGGTTCTCAGGTCTTAATTGCAGGCGGGCGTGTGGTCTATGTACCACTCCATTGCAGCCAGATTCAATGTCTGGAGCTTGCGACGGGGCGAGTGGTCTGGTCTGTTCCCCGTAACGGTGCCGAATTCATTGGTGCGGTTTCTGACGGACGAGTTCTGGTCGTCGGGCGTCAGCGGTGTCGTGGACTGAAGTTAACGGACGGCAGTGAAATCTGGGATGTTGGAGCTGGCATGCCGGCAGGTCGAGGGGTCGCGATCGGTGATCGTTATGCACTTCCGCTCGATGCCGGGCGTCTGGCCTGGCTCGACATGGCGACCGGTCGGGACCATGGAACAAAGGCTCTTCAGAGCGATGTGGCTTTGGGGCATCTGGTTGCAGACCGCGATCGAGTTTACTCGCTCAGTTCGCGAGGACTCGCTGCGTTGCCTCAGGTCGACTATGTGATGCGTGAGATCAATGCTGCGGGCTCCAAGGTTGCCAGTGGCGTCCATCGTGACATCGCATTTGCAGAAATCGCGATGGTCCAGGGGAATCTGGCGGAAGGGGAACGTCGATTAAGGCTACTTCTTACGGGGGAATTGACCTCGCTTGATCGTGAACGATCACGGCGTGAATTGAAAGAGCTGCTATTCCAGAAGATTGAAGGACGGTCGGATTCCGTCGCCTCGGAACTGGAACTCTTAGAGCCGCTTCTTGAGAGTCCTGAAGATCAATTCCGTTTCCTGATTGCAGCCTCGGCTCAACAGGGGGCTATGCCACGGTGGTTGATACCCGAGCAAGTGGCCGATCGTATTTATAACCTTCCAGAACGAATCGCCGGTGCGTTACCAGGGGATGAGGAGTGGAAGGTTTCACCGGCGGCCTGGTGTCGTCTGCAGATGAAAATCTCGCCCGCGGAAGGATTCGGTGAGCGACTGCAGCAGTTGCGTCAATTGCGGTCACCGCCAATGAGAGTGGATGCGAATTCTGGCGAGGTTCTGCGATATGTCCGGGTCTTTAACTCGGATTCTGCGGTGATTCCGCCTCGCTCGTTCCTGGCCTCTCAGTTGACGAACGTAAGATCGGTTCACGCAGGGGAGATGTTGTGGTTACGAAATTCGATTGACGGTGAGCCTCATGTGGCGGCTGAGGCGGCTTTGCGTCTGATGGAGCTTTGGGAAGAGAATGGCTTTGTTGCGGATGCCGCAGGGCAACTTGATTTGCTCGCGACAAAATTCGCAGATGTCCAGCTTCCCGCGGGGATGATTGGCCGTGAAGTCGTCAAACAGCTTCGCGAGGAGCGGGTGGCAAAGATTGCCTGGCGAAAATCACGTGAACCACGCTGGGCTGTTCAACGCGTTGAGATTGATCAGGCGGCCGCTCGACCAGACTTCGCTCAGCCACTGACTCCGCTTCGAAATGCTCAAGACGAACTGGTTCGTTACCAGTCTGACCGAATGGGGACAGTGATTCAGGGGCGAACGGCACGCTATGCCTGGCAACCGATCGAATTTGTCTTGAGTCCCTCGGAAATTGCAGACCAGTCAACACTGACGATCTTTGACCAGCGAACTCACTCACGACTTGGGTTGTTGAACATCCCGTTGACGAATCGATTTCCGGGTGTCGACAAAGTCGTGACCAGCGGGCATCTGATTCCGTTGGGGTTGCCCGGTGGGCTCGTCGGTATCTCGACAATGCAACTGGGGGATGCGGAACCAGTCTGGAAGCAGATGCCGAGTGAAATGTCCGGGCGGCGATCACCCGTCAACCCGGGGCCTGCGAGCCCCGATTTTGCCTCGTTCAGTTGGAGGAATCTGGTCTACGTTGTTGATCCGCTGGATGGAACACTGCTGTGGCAGCGAAAGATTGCGGTCCCGTCGCAGGAGTTGAATCCGAACTTCCGGCTGGAATTGATCGGTGATCGACAAGTCATCGGAGTGCAACGTGTCGTCGATTCGGGTGACGGGATGCCTCGAGTCCATTACGAGGTCTTTGAAACGGCAACGGGCCGCCGTCTGCCAACCGTCAAGCCGGGATACATATCTGGTCAATGGCGAGGCTCGTACGGGCGGCACATTGTCGGGGTTGTGGACAACAAGGGGACTCGGGTGTTGGAAATCCGTGACCTGCTGAGTGACAAGGTTGAGATCACCGAGGCACTGCCGGATACCCGCCTGCCAGTCTTCGTGCCTGGGGGCGAGATGATCTATGTCGGTTCCGGAGGTGAAGTTCGCATCTACGACGTGGGACGTTGCCAGAAGAAGCTTTCTGCCCAGTTGGACGGCGCTGAGGTCCAACAGATTCGAGCCGTTCAGATGTTCTCGGACCGGTCACGGTATTTCGTCAATATTCGCAGACATACAGCGACCGCCACGACGACGCAAAATTTCCAGCCCATCAGCGGGCAGCATGTGCCGGGATTAGCCGTCGGTGATGATCTCTATGCCTTCGATCGTGCGACGGGTGAATTGCTCTGGAAGCGTTCCATCCCCTATCGCACGGTGTTGCAGTTCCAAGACTGTCCGTTGCCGTTTCTGGTGATGTTGAGCCAGGTGAATGACCGGACCAACAGTGCTCTACAGAGCCTGGCGGTTGAAGTGATCGACTCGAGTACGGGGGTGACAGTCGGCTACCGTGACCATTTGAAGTACGACCAGATCATCGAAGCTCAATACGACGGAGAAGAGGGGCGAATCCATTTACGTGGCCAGCAAAGTGACATCGAATTGAAATTCGGCCCCAACGATGCGAGCCCCGCAGCATCTGCGATGCAGGACGCTCATGATCGGCGCGGAACCGCAGATTATCGGCGCGGGTCGGCTGTTCGGCGCGGGTCTCCCGACCCCGCCGAACCACCCGACCGAAGGTCTCCTCTTCATTCGCATCCCGTTCGTCAGAATCAATGACGCGGGCGGATTCCACCGCAATGCAAAACTGATTGGAAATCGCGATGAGTGGCAATGGTGCAACGAAAATTAATGTGAAAGACGGCTCACCAGCATCTGCGGCTCAATTCCTCCGGCAACCCCAGCGACACAAGCAGCTACGTGCCGGACGAAATTCTGCGGCACCCGCTGTGTGGTCTCTCAGAAAGGCTTCGTCGATCCAGCCACGTTCGAACAGTAAACGAGCAATCCCATAGAATAGAACCAGATCGCTTTTTGGCTTGAGTGCGAGATGCAGGTTCGCGGCCATCGCCGTCTCGGTACGACGCGGATCAACTACGATGATCTTCGGTTGATGCGGATTTCGCATCACTCGTTCCCACAGAATGGGATGAGCGATACAGGGATTGGCGCCGACCAGCACGATGACGTCCGATTCCTCGAAGTCGGCATACGTGTAAGGCGGAGCATCAAATCCGAACGACTGCTTGTAGGCGACGACCGATGTCGCCATGCACTGCCGGGTGTTCCCGTCACCGTGCAGCATTCCCATACCGAATTTGCCAAGCGCCCCCAGGAATGCCAGTTCTTCGACAGCAATCTGTCCCGTCCCCAGCCAGGCCATCGATTCGGGGCCGTGCTGGTCGCAGATCTGTCGCCAGCGCTGGGCAAACGTCTGTACAGCAGTCGACCAGTCAACAGGCTCCAAGCGACCTCGATCGTTGCGCAGCAACGGTGTTGTCGCCCGATCAGAGCTGTTCAAGACCGACAGAGCTTCCCATCCCTTGGGGCAGGCCATTCCCAGATTGACGGGGTATTCTGTCGTGGGTGACAGGCCAACGGCTTTGGAGTCCTGCAGATGGACCGTCAAGCCACATCCCGTCGAGCAGAAGCCGCAGACGATGGTCGCGGTGGAAGTCGGCATGGCTGAAGCGGGAAGTCGAGGCAACCCGAATGGCGCAGGATGCTGGACCAACTCACTGGTATAGGGTCCGTCAAGGACACGGAAGAGTTTTTGCAAACGATGAGGAATCATGTTCGCACGGCTCCTGGCATTCTCGGCGCGACTGCCGTCATGAAGAACAACGTTCGTTCCAGCAGTTCTCCGGCCAACGACATCGCAAACATCGTGGAGACCGTAGCAGCCCACTTCACAGGGCTGTCGCTGTCTGCTGCCAGCAGTGACCAGGGAAGGATGATTCCTCCCAGTATTCCCAGTGCAAATCGTGCAATTGCGATTCCCCCCAGTTCGCCCGTCATCAACAAGGCCAACCGCTTCAATGGTGTCTGATGGCGATCCAGGAGATGCAGCAGGTCCGAGGCTTCATAAGTCAATTTCACGAAGGCACAGATCATCAGCGGGCGACCCAGATGCGCCAGCAGTTCCTGCATCACAGTCCCGAGCGCGACGTCTGACTGAACCGCTGTGGCGAGCATCCCGGCAAACACCGTTACAGCGAGTCCCAGCCAGATGGTTGTTCCGAGGAATCGAAACAGCGTTCGCGCGCCACCCCATGTCGGACGTTGCGTGCGATAGTAGATCATGACCGAACAAAGGACACCGGCCAGTCCCGCCGACAGGACTCCCCCACGAACTCCTTGCCAGACGAACTCGTCCGCGTGAAGACCTTCCGACCAGAATAATGTTCCCATTGAGTACGCTGCCGCCGCCGGGGCAAACAGGCCAAACGCCACAATCTCACGACTGAGCCACGAAGTCCGCAGTCCCAGCACCGCTCGCCACGCCAAATGAGGGCGGCCGAGATGCATCGTAGAAGCCCCGAGAGCCAGGAAGCCCAGGCCGACGGACGTCAACGTCTGCCAGCTACGAATCGCAGTCAGCCCTGCAGTGGTCTCTCCAGAGAACAACCACGCGTTGATGAAGCAGCCCCCGACAGACAATTGCGTCAGGACCAGCATCAGAATCAGCGGCAGATGAGCTTCCTCGACTCGCACCACGAGATAGTCTGCGGGGAGCATGTTCCTCGGGAAAACGCGACTCGACTTGTAGGTCGTCGTCGGCAATGTGATCTGGGGATCCGGGGCACCGGGCAGGAAGTTCGTGGCTTCACAGTCCGCAGCTACGTCCGCCTGCGAAACGACGCTGATCCGAATGGCCTCATGCGGACATGCCTGGACACACGCAGGAGCTTCCCCGGCTGACAGTCGATCTGAACACATGTCACACTTGCGAACGATTCCTTTGCCCGCGTGGTATTTCGGGACCTCATAGGGACAGGCCAGGATGCAATACTGGCAACCAAAGCATTGATCATCCAGATGCTTGACGATGCCGGTCTGCGGGTCTTTCTCGTAGGCGCGTGTGGGGCAGACGTCCATGCAGGCCGGTTCCAGGCAATGGTGGCAGGCCGCCGTCACGTGTTGAATTACAGGAAGTGATGTCGTCCCTCCCACGAGCAATCCGACATCGCGCCACGTTTCGTGTTCATCCAGACCATTCAGTGCGTGACAGGCGGTCACGCAGGCCTTACACCCCGAGCAACGATCAAGATCCACTTCAAAAGCGTACTGTTCGCCGGGACCGGGAGGATTGGCGGGAAGCAGTGCCTGGTAGTACTTGGACTGCGTCGGCTGTCGCTGTTCGCTGAAGGCTTGCGCGAACTGTTCGACCGCGGTCAACGACTGCTGCTCACGCAGCAGTTCTTCCACCATGGACGGAAGATTCACGCGTTCGGGCGACATTGGTAACACAGGCAGTACCACGGACGTTTTTCCTTTGCCTCAAGCAGGCTTCGATTCGAATAAATTCCGAATTCCCAAGAATTCAGTGACTGATTGCTGTGGGACGTTCGACGGCGTCAGCGTTCACCTCGCCACATGCTGTGTGGCAGTCGCCGTCACACCGTCGCTGCTCAACAGCCGGTCCTTGAGCTAACCGGCCTGGTGGCGGAACCCACAACAGCACGTCGTCACCATCAATTCGCACGGGAAACGTGTCGATCGCATACGACTCACCCGTCAGGCAGGCCCCCGTCTTCAACGAAAAAGTCTTCTTGTGCAGCGGGCAGGCAACTTTCGGTTCACCTTGAACATCACCCAGGATCCCACGTGACAACACAAATTCACGCTTATGCGGACACATGTTCGTCGTGGCATACCATTCGTTGCGGCTGGCGAAATTGAAGACGGAGATCTGCGTATATCCGTACCGGATCGTGGCACCACCATCCACGGGAAAGTCGGCTGTCGCCCCGACGCGCACCCATTTGTGCTCCTGTTGGGTGGCGCTGTACTTCGCACCATTGGGCAGCGTCAATTGATTGAGCGGTACGATGTCGCTGGTCCAGTCTGCCGGACGTTGTTGTCCTCGCTCCGAAACGATTTCAATATCGGGCTCTGTCTCGGCCGTGTTCATGAACTGATTGAAGAATCGTCGTTTTGCAGGGTCATTGACGACCTCTTTCCATTCACAGCGATAGGTATCCACCACACGCTGCATCATCAATTCGAGTTCATCGGCGATCTTGAGCTTGTCGTGCAGGATGACGTCACGCAGATGCTCGATCCCGCCTTCCATCTTTTCCAGCCAGACGGCCGTTCGCATCAGTCGGTCGGCGGTGGTGACGTAATACATCAGAAAGCGATCGATGTACCTGATGCAGGTCTCTTCATCGAGATCGGCGGCCAGCAAGTCAGCGTGCCGTGGTTTGGTTCCTCCATTGCCGCAGACGTACAGGTTGTAACCATTCTCGGTCGCAATCAGACCGAAGTCCTTGCACTGAGCTTCTGCACATTCGCGTGTACAGCCAGAGACCGCCCCCTTCAATTTATGAGGCGATCGCAGTCCCTTATAGCGATTTTCGATTCGGATCGCGAAACCGACGGAATCCCCCACGCCATAGCGACACCAGGTTGTTCCGACGCAGCTTTTGACGGTTCTCAGCGCCTTACCATAGGCATGACCACTTTCGAATCCGGCATCGATCAATTCGCTCCAGATGCTCGGCAATTCATGTGCGGGGGCTCCAAACAGGTCAACTCGCTGTCCACCCGTGATCTTGGTGTACAGGCCATACTTTCGTGCGACGACACCAATCGCAATGAGCTTGTCGGGAGTGATTTCTCCACCGGGCACGCGCGGGACGACCGAATAGGTTCCGCCACGTTGAATGTTCGCCAGGAATCGATCATTCGAATCCTGCAGAGTCGCATGGTTCCGCTCCAGGATCTGGTCGTTCCACAGGCTGGCGAGGATCGACGCGACGGTCGGTTTGCAGATTTCGCAGCCGTGACCATGACCGTGGGTTTGAATCAGTTCGGTAAACGTCCGGTACTGTTTCACTTTGACGATCTGAAACAGTTCCTGACGGCTGTAGGCAAAGTGCTCGCACAGTGATCGATCGACTTTATGTCCAGCTCGTTTGAGTTCTTCGTTCAAAAGGTCATTCACCAGCGGCAGGCAGCCACCGCAGCCCGTTCCGGCTTTCGTGCACTTCTTCAATTCACCCAGGTTTGTCACGCCACTCTGAATCGTCTGGCAGAGTGCCCCCTTGGTCACGTTATTGCACGAGCAAATCTGGCAATCGTCATCCAGTACCGGGGGGGCTGCAGATCCCGTTGACGCGTTGCCGAAGATCAATTGCGAGGCGGGACCGGGCAACGGTTTGCCGCTGCGACACAGCGACAGCAACCTCGTGAAATCGCTGGCATCACCCACCAGCATTCCACCCAGCAGATGCTGGCCATCGGACGTGACCAGCAGTTTTTTATAGACACCCGCCAGTGGGTCTTCGAACGTCAGTGACTTTGCGACGCTGGCATCGGCCTCGTACTGACCGAACGAAGCAACGTCGACTCCCATCAGTTTCAGCTTGGTTGAAAGGTCGGCGCCGCGGAATTCGCGATTGTCGCCTGTCAGATTCGCGGCCAGGATGTCTGCCATTTCGTACCCGGGCGCGACCAGTCCGTAAATCATGCCACGATGCAGAGCCACTTCCCCGATGGCATAGATGTCCGGGTCGCTGGTCAATAATGAATCATTGACGACAATTCCCCCGCGCGGCCCCAGATCCAGTCCGCAGTCGCGGGCCAGTTCATCACGCGGGCGGATCCCCGCAGAGACTACGATCATGTCGACTTCCAGTTCGGAACCGTCGACAAACTGCATCGCAGAGACACCCTCCGTACCGACGATCTGCAGGGCACTTTTATTCAGGTGGACTTTGGCGCCGAGTGATTCGATCTTGCTGATCAGCACGTTTGACCCGCGTTCATCCAGTTGCCGGGGCATCAGTCGCGGTGCGAACTCAATGACATGCGTCTGCAAGCCCATGTCGATGACCGCTTTGGCCGCTTCCAGGCCCAGCAGTCCACCGCCGATCACGGCCGCACAACGACATTTCACGCCCCATGCCAGCATCTGATCGAGATCTTCAATCGTCCGGTAGACAAATACGCCCGGAAGATCGATGCCGGGTGTTGGAGGAACGAACGGTGCGGACCCAGTGGCCATCACCAGGACGTCGTAGTCAAGGACTCGTCCCTGGCGCGAATGGACTTGGTGAGCAAAGCGATCAATCCGATCGACCTTGTCGCCAATGTGCAATTGGATGCCATGTTGCGAGTACCAGTCAGGATCTGCGAGCATCAATTGTTTTGCATCGCGATGTGTGAAGTATTTACTGAGGCCGACCCGGTCATACGCGGCACGTGGTTCTTCGCAGAACGTCACGATTTGAAAGCGTTGATCCACATCAAGTTCAACCAGTCGCTCACAAAAGCGATGTCCGACCATTCCGTTGCCAACAACAACGATGGTCTGACGATCCGGTGATGACGATTGTGCGATCATGATTTATTCCTGTGTGAGACCAGCAACAGCAGCCGGTGGGGGGGCTGGCCCATTCAAAAGTCGTCAAACGCAAACGTCGCGCCTCGAATCGCGGTGAATCCCCGTTCTGACAAGGAAACTTCGGGCGCAGGAAGGGCTCGCTGTGGAAGAGCGCAGTCGTGACGTGGGAAGCTGTTCGTGGGATATCGTATTCGTATTGCATTTGAGCAATCGGATCCGCTGTCCAAAACAGGTTGGCGAGCTTGTTGGCCTGTGCCGCAAATGCACGCCACAACTTGCCGAATATCATTGCCGTACCTGACCTTTCCTGGGAGTTGAAACAAGCTGACGGGTAGTCATCCGACGTGAGACAGCGTTCACCAATGATTCCTGTGAACCAAATCGACCGAAATCATCGTCATTTTGAAGTGCGCAATCAATGTACGGGCCTCGAAACATGTCAAAATCGAATCGGGCACTTGACTCTCATAACGAGATCCCACTGTTGCCGGATCACAGAGATTCCGAATCTGCAGAGTGATTGTGCCAGTCAGGCGTTGAGTAGACTGTTGGGGGGCGGGGGGCATCAAGGCATTTGCGCGTGAATAGGCGAGATTTCATTATCGCTCGTGCTGGTGCGTCAGGCGATCAGCCACCGGATTCGTTGAAGATGTGGGGGAGACGCGGTGACACAAGCACCGTCCTGCGCGACTTCATGAAATTGCGTCGCGACAGCTTGGAATTCGCATTTGTCTGAATGTTCGGTATTGCCGCGGCCGATAACAGACTCATTCGCCTTCCCCAGCGCCCCAAGAAGGAATCAGAATGAGTCTTCAGTCGGATGGGATGTTTCAGGGCAAGGCTCTTGCTTCCGATGCGTCTGTCACGTGGCCATTGACTGAAGCGGAACGGACGACGCTGACTCAAGTTGGCGCCCGAAATGACCTGCACAATTCCAGCCCTGCGATTGCTCTCACTAAAGCAATCATCAAGACAGTCGACACCTCGTCGTACTCACAATTGTGGCAGTGCACTCAGCGCGTACCTCCTGCCTGGCGGGGATGAACAGTCGCCGCGTCACGCTTTGTCGGGTAGGCCCATCAATTGTCGCCAGCGGGCTTCCATGAGCGCCACGACCAGTTGGAAAAGTACTTGCCCATGCAGATCGCGGATGGTTGATTCTGACTCAAAAACGGGATCAGACCGGTCATGATCGCAGGGTGGCCGCGATTGCCGCTTCGGCTACCTCGGGGTCACGAGGCGACAAGACGTTTTTCCCTCAGTGGCGCATCGCTTTCGAAACGTCTTGTAACTTCGCCACCTCGGCGGCCACCGAGGCCAGAACAAACTCACGGACGAGCACATCGCGAAAATTGTCGACACCTATCAGTTCCGAAAAGCAGAACCGCGCTATTCGCGCCGGGTGGAAATGGTGGAGATCGAAAAGAACGACTTCAACCTGAACATCTCACGCTACATCAGTACGGCGGTGGGTGAGGAAGAAATCGACTTGTCTGCCACGCACCGCGATCTTGTTGAAATTGAGAAGGCCATTAAAGAAGCGACCAAAAGCCACAATAAATATCTGAAAGAACTTGGGCTGCCGCCGTTGCCTTAGGATCAGGTCGATGTTCCGGACGGGCAGAGTGGTGTCTTTCTGGTGACGGCTCACGCCCGCTTCGCTCAAGACGCAAAGGTTTGAAGGACTTCACGGAAGGCCGGCCATCCATCTGATTTTCACGTGACACGAGAATCCTGGCATCGCGGTAGGTGCGCTTCGATCTCGTTATTCGCACATTGCCGTGTATGGCTTGGGAGTCCGGTTCGCACGCGGGCCATAATGAATTTCTGAAAGAACTCAGTCTGCCGCCATTGTCACAGAAGCATCAAGTTGCATTGACTGACGCATGACAAACAACATAATCGCCGCGTCGATGCAACACTCATAACATCGTTTCACCGAGTACCATAACAAACGGGCTCAACCCCTGGCCGAAACTGTCCACTGACAGTTCTTCGGCCCGGCGTTGAGCCCGTTTTTTTGTTTGTCACTCAACATCGCTCGATCAGCGTGGCGACGCAGTTGTTGCTCGCTGCACCGGAACTCTGACGCCCCCCCCTGATCTTTCGCTGCCGCGTCTGTGCGTCGGCTGACTGCGCTCAACGTACGTCCACTCCACGGCTCGGTCGCATCGCGATCTCTTAGCCCTGGCGCGTCCCTCTGCCATGCCTCTTTCGAAAGCAGTTCATCATGAAGCTGACTGTTCGAACATCTGCGGATCAATTCCGCCAGTATCCCCAGCGACACAAGCAGCCACGTGCCGGGCGAGTCTCGCAATTTTTTCGGCCGCCGCCGCAGTTCCTGTCTCGGCCGCTTGCTCGCGGCTCGCAAGGAATCTCGTCGAACCGAAGGTCGAACCGGACATCCGCTTGCGTCGATGACCTTCATCCGCAGTGGTTATGGAGAGTTCGCTACGGTCAGGGCGAGTTCGATGAGCGTGAGCATCCTCGTGCCCCCGCAGGACGGAGTGATGGCGGCCAGTTCGTTCCCAAGAATGGCGGGGGCAATGGCGGTCCGCCGTCAAGGGAGTTCGTTGTCCCGAAGCGACTCGGAGCCTACGAAAAAGTTCTGCGTGCGAACTACGACAACATTCCCAATCTGACAACGGCGGAACTGCAGAGTGACCTGCATGACCGCACTCGCGAGCTGGTCCTGGCGACGACGACGGAGGATCGTGAATACGCGGAACTCTGGATTCATCGACTGAATCAAGAGTTGCAACAACGCGACTTCAGTGACGAAAAAGCATCGCTGGCTGTTAAGAAGCGGATCTGGGAAGCACAGCGTAAATACACGCTGCTGCAACAACAGTACAGGCAGCTTAACACTTGGTTGGAGCAGTCCAGGCACACGATCTGGAAGTCGTCGGAATCTGTCCGAGCCGTTCGCGAGAAACTCGCTGCAGTCAAGCAGTCGATGGTCACGCTGGCCAGAGTCACCGGAGCGAAGCTCCCGCATGACAATCCGAGCCGCAACTGGACGTTTGAACAGAAGTTGGCAGCGGTCGCTGACCGCATTCTGAAGTCCGGCAAGCTGGCACCCGAGATCGCCAAGCAACTTGAGGCCGCAGTTCGCCCCGAAAACCTGGCTCGCATGGGCGCGATGATCGCGCTGCTGGCTGCGGCACACGCCTTCCCGCCTGCTGGATTTGCCGCCGACCTGACGCTCCTTGCGTTTGGGGGGACTGAGTCAGCGCTGATTGCCCATCGTCTGTATCTGGAAGTCAGCTCGGTTCAGGACGAGTTGGATCTGAATTCAGCGGCACGGGTGCTGGAAGAGGAACTCGCTTCAAACGCGGCTGGACAGCTCATTCAGCACTTAACCGGTGCGACCATCAAGGGGGCTGCGAAGCTCCCCAAAGCAGCCGCGAAGTTCAACGAAAACTACACGATCACCATCGATCGCAAGAAGTTGCGCGATATCGCCACAGGGGTAAAGCAACTGACCCCAAAACCCGGGGACCTTGTCCCTTTCACGGTGCAAAAGAAGCGTCCGGCTCGACCAGTAGAGAAGCAGCGCGACCTTCCGAAGCTTCCGGATAACTCCACACCTCCTAAAGCCGTTCTTGAGAATCAAGCCAAACACCGAAAGCTGGTAGAGAATCAGCAGAAGGAGTTAACGGAAGCAATCGACAATGCGGCCAAAGAAGACCGAAGTCATGTCATTGGGACAATGATGAATGTATTAGGTAGAGAGTTCCAGAAAACATCGCACGCAACGCTCAGGAAACTGAGTGGGACAACTCTTAAAAAAGACCGAAGAATCGGAAAAGGTGAGGGGGCTGAAATTGATCATGTCGTATGGTATGGAAAAATCAGAGTTTATGTTGAGTCCAAATACTCAATCAGAACGATTCGTCGGCGTATGGTGAAACAATTGACGAATGCCTTCAAGAAGGCAAAGCCTGGCGATGGTATCATTCTGAACGTTGCCAGGAAGCCCACTCAAAAAGAGAAAATGGCACTCAAAAAAGCATTAACACCAGCCGTTTACCGCCGAATCAAGATCAGATATTCTCAGACATCAATGTATAAAACTGTTTATGCCATGCTCAAAGGAAAAAAACATGAGAAGTCGAGTCAGAAAAGAGGTGCTTAAAATATTTCGACAAAGCTTTGAATCGCAGTATCCAGGATTCACATTGATTGAAGGTCCGGATGCTTATTGCGCCGTCTGGTCCATGGAAATCGCTTCTGGCGTGTATGGGTGTGTGGCGCTGATTTTTTTGCGCACGAATGATTCATTCTTGATCGAACTCGGATGGAGCCCGTTGAACGAATTTCCGTGGGACTTTGACTCATCCCGGAATAATTACAAGCTCCCTGAAGGGAGAGTACGGATGGGGGAACTCTGGAACCGCGGCGGCACTGAAGTTGAGTGGGATTTGGCACCTGAAACCTTCCAGGGTGATGAGATTGAGTCTTGGGGGGATCCGCCACTAGAGACGGTACTTCCACGCATCGAACCAACCGTGAAGGATTGTCTGAAGCGATTCCAGAAGTACGGTGTTCGTTACTTCAACAAAGTGGCCAACGCTCGGGGACTCGGCGACGTGTTGTAGGGCGATGTGAGGTGGCCAGGGTTGGAATGGCATGGAGTCCAACCGGAGAGGCTCACGCCCGCTTGGCTCAAGGCGCAAAGACGCGAAGAACTCCGACGACCGGCCCACTGATTGATCGTGACGCACTAATGACTAGGAATGTGAGAAGAGAAAAAGGGAGATAATCAATGATGCCGATCTGGGATAAAATCATCGGTGAATTGCATTCATTTCCAGAAGGAACTCACAAGTTTGTTTCCGCCTGCCCGGAGACGCGGATTGCCGATGTTGAAGCAGAGTTTGGAAAAATGCCGGTACCTCTGGTCGAGATGGTCCGACACTTTAACGGTGCCGAGTTATTTTGCTGTCCGCATGTCATGATTACATTGTTCGGGATTTCGCCTCGACGGCCGGTTTCTCGATTCGAGTGGGCACCAGATTGGTATATCGACAAATTTACGCGGGCCTGGCGTAACGCGAATCCGGAAAGTGAGCTTTGGGCGTTCGCCATGTCGAATTACGGTGGCTTAATGTTTGCAACAAATGGCGGAAGAATCAGGGGATGGGATACGAGTATCAATGACTGGGGAGAGTCATTCCGGTCAATGAGGCAGTGGATGGAGTACATCATTGACGAAGGTCGAATTTACATGCTTGAGGAGTAATTCCTTGTCGTTCATCCAGCAGAATTTACTACAGTCGCGAAGGGCGATCTGAGGTGGCCGGGTTGGAGCAGCGTGGAGAACGCGGACGAACCTCGCGCGATTCGACTTTCATGAGCCATCCTGCAGGTCCAGCATCGGACGCCCATCGAATCCACTCGCGAACTGGCAGACGTCGAGGGCGCACCCGCTTTGGGGAAGTTCCCGCTAAAACGCATTCCGTTTCGGGGGCTTCTGCAAAGCCAGTGCGCCCCCGCCACCCAAACTCCGGCGCGGCCGCGTCTCGTGTCTGCCTCGAATAGGCCTTAAATCGCATGAAAAGGGTTGCGTCATCGAGTTTGACGGAACCCCGTTGGGGTTCAAGGCAGTTTTATCAACGGGACCCAGGGTAGCTCACTGCGTGAGCAACCCTGGGCTATAGGACGTAACTCCTTTGGAGTACGAAGGCGAATTCAATCAAAGTCAATCACTCGGCTCGCCGGCTTCGTAATGTTTATGCTTGCTGAGTTTATGTTTATTGAGCCGGGACGGCTTCTTCCTGGCGTTGTCTGCGAGGTCCACCGCGTTGGGTACGGGGGCGGGCGGGGTTGAGCACTCCGTAATCGATTCCCTTACCGATCCCGCGACCCATTAATGCGATATAGCCTTCTTCGAATTCGGCTCGCAGTCCAACCTAAGAGGCTCACGACCGCTTTGCTCAAGGCGCCAGGACGCAGAGAATTGAGCAAAGCGAGGAAACAGGTCTCGCAGTCTCCGCTTTCTTCCAAACTTTGCGTCTTCGCGTCTTTGCGTGAGTCTCATCCCGACATTACATCATGAGTGCCAAGGCGAGATGCGCACGCCCGCTTCGCTCAAAACGCCAAGACGCAAAGAATTCAAGGAAGCCCTGAAGCACTTCACGCGGTTTGAATCCTGATCCCTCGATGACACGATAATGTTTCGAAGTGGTGCGCCATGCGTTAGACTTCGGGTGCATCTTTTGACATTCAACCGTCGTGATTATCGGTGTCTTCATGGTTCGTTTTACGTTTGTTGTTGCCTTGTTGCTGGCGAGTTCCTCGGTGTGGGGGCAGACCTCGACGCTGCAGGATCAATTGACTGCTGAAGGGGCGAAGGCTCTGGTTGCTGCGGCTCGCAGGGAGGGGGATCCTCAACGGGGGGCGATTGTCTTTCATCAGCCGTTTCTCGCCTGTGCAAAATGCCACTCGGTGGGACAGACTCCTGCGGGGATGACTGGGAACGGACTCACGCCCCCGCCGAAACCGACCGATGGTCTGCTGGGGCCTGATCTGACTCGGCCTGAACCGAATACGACTGCCGAATCGATCGTGGAATCGGTCCTCGATCCATCGAAGGTATTGCGTAAAGGATTTGAGCCTGTCGTTGTGCACATGGCGGACGGTAAGACTGTGACTGGACTGTTCGTGGAAGAGTCAGCCGACAAACTGGTGCTGCGCGATGTCGCGCGGATCGGTGAAACGCTGTCGATTCCCAAAACGAATATTGAAGAACGTACGAACAGCAAGACTTCGATCATGCCGGCAGGGCAGGTGAATGTTCTCGCCAATCGCCAGCAGTTCCTGGATCTGGCTCGCTATCTGATTGAAATCGCCGAAGGGGGGGCCGCTCGAGCTCGCCAGTTACAGCCGCCTCCATCGCTGTTTGCATTTGTGTTGCCCGAGTACGAGAAGCAGATTGATCATGCCGGGATGCTGGGCGATCTGGATGCGAAATCGTTTCAACGTGGCGAAGCGATCTACAACCGGTTGTGCATCAATTGCCATGGGACAAAGGATCAACCCGGTTCACTGCCAACATCGCTGAAGTTTGCCGAAGGCAAATTCAAGAATGGGCACGATCCCTATCGGATGTATCAGACGCTGACGCACGGATTTGGTTTGATGGCACCTCAGACGTGGATGGTCCCTCAGCAGAAGTACGATGTCATTCATTACATTCGCGAAACTTACTTGAAGCCTCACAATCCGACGCAGTATGCGATGATTGATGGGGGCTATGTGGCAGGCCTGCCGAAGGGGACCACACGCGGTCCGGCTCCATCGAATGTCGAACCCTGGTCATTGATGAATTACGGCCCGTACCTGATCGGGACCTATGAGACAGGCACCGACGGAACGAATTTCGCATACAAGGGGATTGCGACGCGGCTGGACCCTGGTCCTGGTGGGGTCTCACGCGGGAAGCACTGGCAGGTCTTCGATCATGACACGTTGCGCGTTGCGGCAGCCTGGAGCAGTGAGAGAGGGGATGGAAAATCGTCGCCGGATGTTCCCAATTTCATTGACTGGCATGGGATCAACTTTGACGGGCGGCATCAGATTCACCCGCGTGTTGCCGGAGTCGTTCAATTTGCGAATCTGAATGGACCTGGATGGGGGCATCCTGAAACCGGTTCGTTTGACGATGTGCGGATTGTTGGTCGGGATCAACGACGATATGGCCCGCTCCCTCGTGATTGGGGTCAGTATCGAGGCCTGTACCAGTATGGTGACCAAGTGATTGTGTCCTACACCGTAGGGTCTGTAAACGTGTTGGAAATGCCGGGTGTAGTGGCGGGTAGTGGGATCTCTGCGACGAGCGATGCCGCGTCGACGTCTGACGGGGCCCCGGTGTTTACGCGGACCTTTCAGATCGGTCCTCGCTCGCGTCCAATGCTGCTCAATGTGGCGACTCATCCATCGAAGAATGCGAAATTGGAAAAGATCGGCGTCGATGGATCAGATCGCGGGGCGAACCCGATTGCAGTACTTGCCACAGCAACCAAGGCGGTCGAAGCCTCACCCGTGACGCCAGCATTCAGCGGGAAATCCCGTGTCGCAGTGAAGAAGTCTGATGATTTTAATCTGACGACCAAGGACTACTCGATCACCGCTCGTGTGAAAACCAAGGTGGGCGGGACGATTCTGTGCCAGGCTCCGGTGGAAGGGAAGTGGTCTCCGGACGGAAAGTCGTTCTTTATTCGCGGCGGGCGACTGGCGTTTGATGTCGGCTGGGTCGGTGCTGTCACTGGAAAGGCGAATATCGCTGACGATCGCTGGCACGATGTTGCCATGACCTGGCAGCATCAGTCTGGGGACTTGCGGTTTTACGTGGATGGAAAGCTGGACGGGCGGGGGAGACTGAAGCCAAGCGGGAAGGCTGACAAGCAAACGATTCGCCTGGGATTCACTTCTCCTGACTTTCCTGACCCGACGTTTTTCGTCGGACAACTGGCCGATGTCCGCTTCATTCAAAGTCATCTGGCGGACGACGATGTTGCCAAGGTTGCACAGTTCAAAGGGGACACGCTGCTGGCTCACTGGAAACTCGATGCTTTGTCAGCAGATGTGATCCGGGATGAAACGGGAAAAGGACACGATGGTCAACTGGCGGGGGGATTCGGTCCGGCTCCGATCGACGAATCAAAAGCTCGAATTGCAGCGGGCCTGTCGCCGCAGTTACCCGGGGCTGAGTGGCTGGCAGGTGACGGGGGATCGTTGATATTGAAAATCCCTGCGGGTCCTGAACCGCTGAAATTTGTGCTTTCTGTGACCACGCAGCGCGAAGAAAAGGTTGAGGCTGAAAGCCTCGCATCACTCGTGACTCAACCTCCGCTGGACCTCTCGGCACTCACCCGAGGTGGCCCGCGACGATGGACCGAGGAATTGAAGACCGATGTTGTTGTCGGTCCTGACTCTGGACCGTTTGCTGTCGACATCCTGTCGATCCCGTCAAACAATCCCTGGTTCGCGCAACTCCGTTTGACCGGTTTCGACTTTTTCGCGGACGGCGACCGGATGGCAGTCTGTTCGTGGGACGGCGATGTGTGGATCGTCAGCGGTCTGAAGAGCAAGGGAGGGGCTAACGGCAAGCCGCAACTGACATGGCAGCGAATTGCCAATGGCCTGTTTCAGCCGCTTGGTCTGAAGATTGTGGAGGGGCGGATCTATGTAACTTGCCGAGACCAACTCGCGCTGTTGCGGGACCTCAACAACGATGGCGAGATCGATGTTGTTGAATGCTTCAATAATGATCATCAGGTGACAGAGCACTTCCACGAGTTCGCGATGGGGTTGCAGACAGATGCCGACGGGAATTTCTACTATGCGAAGTCGGGGCGTCATGCGCTGGCGGCCGTTGTCCCTCATCATGGGACATTGCTGCGAGTCAGCAAGGATGGAAAGCAGACCGATATCCTCGCCACAGGATTCCGGGCGGCGAACGGAGTTTGTCTGAATCCCGACGGGTCATTTGTGGTGACCGATCAGGAAGGGTTCTGGAACCCGAAGAACAGGATCAACTGGGTCACTCCCGCAAAGCCGGGTGAGAAGCCCCGGTTCTATGGAAACATGTTTGGCTTTCACGACGTGACGGATTCGTCGGATAGCGCGATGGAACCGCCGCTCTGCTGGATTACGAATGCGTTTGATCGATCACCGGCGGAACTGCTCTGGGTGACTGGCGACAAGTGGGGACCTTTGAAGGGATCGTTACTGAACTTGTCATACGGTTATGGCAAGGTGTTCGTCGTCCCGTTTGAAAAGGTCAAACGACCCGGTGATACGAATTCGGTGATCGTGCAGGGGGGAATGTGTGAGCTGCCATTGCCAATTTTCCCGACGGGGATCATGCGTGGCCGGTTCCATCCTGATGATGGGCAGCTTTACACGTGCGGAATGTTTGCCTGGGCGGGGAATGCAACGCAGCCGGGTGGATTCTACCGGATCAGGGCGACGGGGCAGCCGATTCATCTGCCGATTGGTCTTTCTGCCCGGAAGCAGGGAATGCAATTGACCTTCAGTGGGGACCTTAAGCCTGAAGCAGCCACCCATGCCAGCCGGTACGTTGTTCGCACGTGGTCCCTGCAACGCTCGGCCAACTATGGTTCAAAGCACTACGACGAGAAGACTTTAACGATCAAGTCGGTCAAGCTGAGTGACGATCATCGCACCGTGACGATTGAACTTCCCGAGATTCAGCCGACGTGGTGTATGTCGATCGAATACAAGCTGGTGGGGGCAGGAGGCGAACCGGTCAACGGCTTGATTCATAATACGATTCATGTTCTTAACGAGTAACTCTTCGTACGGTAAATGACGAGCGAGGGCTTCTTCAGGATCACCTTTGAATTTGGAAGACGTTCCATGATTGCTCAAAATCTGCTTCTGATGGTGATTCTGGCATTGGGTGCTGAAGCCGACGATCCGAAGAAGGATGCGACGCCTGGTAATCCCCCGGATGTACTGATCGCTTCGCCGATTGATAAAGATGAAAATCTACTACTCGTCAAATACCGAACGATTTTTCTTCAGCCGGTTGGTCCCGGTCAACCGGGTGGACCGATGTACAATGACCGATCGACATACCGGGTACCTCTCAATGGTGTCGTGATCTACGGAGGAAATGGAAAAGAGATTTCCGTCGCAGTCGCTCGCAAGCAGTTAGGCGATCAGGACAAGGATACCGCCATCGTTGTGACATCCTGGGGAGATCAACTGTCCCCTGTTTATCGGAAGCTCTTCAAAGATGATGTCCTTGTATTTGCGTTTCCAAAGGAAGCGCCCGACTGGAAGCCGATTCAGGCGCCGGATCTTCCCGTCAGAAAGTAATCGCTGAGTGGTGGATTCTGCAAGAAATCGTCATTCGCCTCTCGGACTATAATCTTGAGATCGCCAGGGTTACTGGCGAGGTCAATGATTTCCAACGTCTTCCACGGACAACAGCGATGCCTCACGGTTCTGTGACCGACATTGTACCGGCGTCGAGTGATAAGGTTTTTCGTTTACTCCACGACTACAGTCGAAGATTGGAGTGGGACTCATTACTGCAGGACGCGCACCTGTGTGATGGATTTTCCGAAGCTCAGCTTCACGCGAGGTCCCTCTGCACTGGGCGTTGGTATCTGGGCGGGATTGCCCTGAAGACTGAGTATGTGACGTTCAACCCAGCTTCTGTAGCTGCTGTGAAGATGGTCAATCGTCCCCCGTTTTTCGACACGTTTGCAGCGACGATTCGGCACAGCGATCTGGGGGATGGTTCTTCGAGAATCGAGTACAAGTACAACTTCACAGCGAGGCCGGTGTGGTTACGTTGGCTGTTGCATCCCATGATGGCAGCAATCTTTCGCTGGGAAACACGCAAACGGCTTCATGCACTTCGGCGCTTCTTCGCGGAGTAATATTCGTGCGGTTGTCGACAATCCGTGGCGGGCAGGCTCGGCTGGATTGTGGGGCTGACGGGCGATCATCAGCTTCGATCGAATCTCCCTGACCGAATTGCCACTGATTCACGACGGACCGATCATCCGTCTGCTTTTCTCGAAATTCGTGGACTCTTGCCAGCTTCGAGGGAACTACGTGTGCGGGCCGGGCGT
The DNA here is from genome assembly GCA_037146815.1 of Planctomycetota bacterium. GTDB lineage: Bacteria > Planctomycetota > Planctomycetia > Planctomycetales > Planctomycetaceae > Schlesneria. The sequence continues at coordinate 6,846 of JBAWWJ010000079.1, read as the reverse complement.
CTGATACGGGCATCGCGTCTTAGCGACTCAAGTCGTGATGGCACTGAACTACAGGCCAATACAGGGGCTGACGATGAAACGATTTGTGCGTTTGTTCTCGCTTCTACTGGGCGTCGTTTTGATGACTGTCGTCATTGCAGCGGATTCCAAAGAACCACCGGATCTTCGCGCTCGGATGGCATCGGACGAATCAATGCTGCATCGCGTGACAGACGTTCCTTTCAAGATGGACAATGAGGCTGCGGCCCTGTGTGATCGGAATCCCAAGAGTTTTCATGCACATTCGAATTACTACTGCCATGTTTACGTCAACGAAGCAGGGCTGGAGACGATGAAGTCGGGAAAGGGGATCTATCCTGCCGGGTCCGTGATCATCAAACAAAAGTATTCCGACGAGGAAGCGACTGAGGCAGAACTCTTCACGATCATGCGCAAGATGACGCCGGGATATGACAAAGCTCATGGTGACTGGGAATACTCGATTGTCGATCGAACTGGCATGAAAGAACTGGTGAGTGGCCGATTGGAGGCCTGCATCAAGTGCCATACTCCGTATGCCAAGACCGACTACGTGACGCGGGTCTATCTCACGAAGGAATCCAAGCCCGCGAAGTAGACGCGTTTGGACAATGCGATTCCTTGCGGTTGCTGCTGTCTTGGAGTTCTCAAGTTCGCTGGACTTGTGAATTGGCTGGCGAGACGACTGCTTTCAGGATGCCTGTCAACGTCTGAATGTTGAGCGGGAATTCGAGCAGGACGTGCAGCAGGCTGGCTGCGTACAGGACGGCAAAGCCTGCGAAATAGCTCGTGCCGTACAAGACAACCGAGGAAATCCAGACGCCGATGATCAGCAGGGCGCGTGGCCGAGAGACGGCATGCCAACCGATGATCGAGGTCTTCGAGAACCAGTTCAGATAGTGGTAAGTATAGGCGAAGGCGATCAGGCGCATGATCGCAGCACCTTCACTGGAGTTGTAAATCGTTGCTGGTGATTGGCCGAGAAAGTGCCCGAGTTGAACGTTGAGTGGTTCGAATGGCTGATATGCCTGACGAAGGTTCGCTGGCGGGAGCAGGCCGTTTCCTGGAATAATCAGGCATCCAACGATACAGAGGACGAAAACGGCTAATGAGATCAGCCCGGATCGGCTGTTTGACTTCAGCGCACCATAGAGGACAAACGCGCCTGTAAAAACGAGGACGTGAATAATCGTCACCAGCAGGTAGGCGAGGATGAAGAATGCCTGCTGGTGACTGAGTGTCGCGATCAGGATCAGAGATACTGCAAGCAGACCCGCCGTCAACGAATTCCGTCGAACCGATTGCACCAGGCACGCGGAGATAAACACGAGATAGACCATTCCGACTTCATACTTTGGCGGAAACGGTTGCTTCAGCAGATCATTCGCGACAAATCCGTAGACCAACAGAGCCAGTGTGATGCCGACGAGGCCCAGCCAATAATGTCGAGCGGTTGCTTCTTTGATAAAGAAGTTGCGGTCGTACAGCCAGGAAATCTCGGTCGAATAGTGGAGCGGGCCCAGCACCGCATAGGCAAATAAAAAGAGATGCATCGGAGCGATGTACGCGACTGCAAGCGTTCCGAGCATCAAGGCCGTGTTGATCCAATTCAGCCCGTCGGTGGATGTGATCTTCTGAGGAGAAAATGTCGTCAACATGGTCTCCTATTCAGGGTGATTCATCGCCTCGATCTTACTCCCGCTCTCCGACTGATGTTCTCACGACGGAATTCGAACAAGGAATCACCCGCGTCAGAAAACATCAGAAGTTTGCGGTGGCTCCGCCGTCCATCATCGGATCGTAGTCGTCGAATCGCATCGATTCTCGGCGCCATTGCAGGTTGACGATCCCTGTCGGGCCCGATCGGTGTTTTGCCACGACGATTTCTGCCAGGCCCGGGCGATCCTCGGGATTGTAAGCGTCGGGGCGGTGCAGGAACATGACGATGTCGGCGTCCTGTTCGATGGCACCACTCTCGCGCAAGTCTGCCAGCCTGGGGCGCTTGTCTTCGCGCAGTTCGACACCGCGGTTGAGCTGTGACAGGGCGATCAGTGGCAACTGGTTCTCTTTGGCGATCCCTTTCAGACGCCGCGTGATCTGCGCGATCTGCTGTTCGCGGTTCGCTCGCTTGTCTTCGGGTTCGATCAGTTGCAGGTAGTCGATGATGACCAGGCCCAGTTGATTGCGTCGTTTCAGGCGTCGGCAGATGGCACTGATCTGCCCCACGGTGCGGCCGGGGTGATCGTCAATGAAGAGCGGTAGTCGGCTGAGTTCTGAGGAGGCTTCCAGCAGTGCGTGTCGTTCGTCGGGTTCCAGTTGTCCCTTGCGCAGGCGGTGTCCGTCGAGCTTGGCGCGGATGCAGAGAAAACGTTCGGCCAGTTCCAGCTTGGACTGTTCCAGGCTGAAGATCAGCGTCGCAGTTTCACCGGCACCAGCGCACCATTCGGCGATGTTACAGACGAGTGCTGTCTTACCCATGGAAGGGCGAGCGGCGAGAATAACCAGTTCCGCAGGCTGGAATCCGTTTGTCTGACGATCCAATTCGGTAAAGCCAGTCGAAAGCCCGCTGATGGAGCCTTCTTTCCCCAGACGTGAATTGATGCGGTCGAGGGTTGCCAGCATGATGTCGTCCATCGACAGCTTCTGGCTGACATCCTGGTTTTCCAGGATATCAAAGATCCCTCGTTCGGCCTTGGTCAGGACATCCGCCGTGTCGTCTGTTCCCTCGTAGCAGTCTCGCAGGACTTCGGTACAGACGTTTGTCAAGGTGCGCTGAATCCATTTGTCGCGGACGATCTCAGCGTAGTACTTCACGTGAGCGGCGTGCGGAACCGCTTCGAGAATCTCCAGGATGTAGGGGACGCCGCCGATGTCCTGCAACTGATTACGCTTGTCGAGTTCTTCGGCCAGCGTCACCGCATCAACTTTGGTTCCCGCTTCGTTCAGCTTCAGGATTGCGGCGTAGATGATCCCATGAACATCGCTGTAGAAGTGATCTGCATGCAGGATGTCGGCGACTTCGTCGATCGCCATGTTTTCGAGCAGGATGCTTCCCAGGACGCTCCGTTCTGCCACCAGGTTCTGGGGTGGCAGGTGAGCACCAGTGAAGTCGCCGAGAGGTTTCGAGCCAGCCATTCGCGAGTCCTGCGGTAGGGAAAAACGAAGCGACGCGCCGGATGAGCGGCGCGTCGCTTTCTAGACTGCAACGAGCGTCGTCGCCCGAATTACTTCTTGGCTGCAGGAACAACCCAGACCTTGACTTCGGTCTTTACTTCCGGATGCAACTGAATCTTGACGGTGTACATCCCGAGTTCCTTCAAAGGACCATCGAGGCGAATGTGATCCGCTTCGACGCCATAACCAGCCGCCTTCAGGGCCTTGCTGATATCGGGTCCCATGATCGAGCCGTACAGATGGCCTTCTTCGTTGGCATTGGCTTCCAGCGTCACGCTGTACTTGCCAATCTGATCGGCACGGACCTGCAGATCCTTCATCTTCTGTTCGAAGAGTTGTGCCAGCTTTTCGGTGTGGCGAACAACAGCTCGCTTGTTTGCTTCGGTCGCCATCGTGGCCAGACCGTTGGGGATCAGGTAGTTCCGGGCGTATCCGGGCTTAACGCGAACGATTTCGCCGCGCTTGCCAAGAGACTCGACATCCTCAGCCAGAAGCAACTCAATGTTTCGAGAAACTCGTGGTCGGCCAGAGGCGGTATGAGTACTGCGTGCCATCGTGCTTGTTCCGTGAATCCTGTTCGACACCAGCCGAACGTGAAAGTTAGTTGAATCGGTCCAAATTTCGTCGGCTGCGCTGGCAGCCAGTATGTTTCAGGCCACCGTAGCGGCCAATCAAATTTTCTGCGTCCGTTGTTTAGGCGTCCGTTACTTAGAACGGCACTTCGTCAGGAGATCCACCACCCGACTGCGGGACATCGTCAAACCCGCCGCCACCAAAGTCACTCGGCTCCTGGCTCATTGAACCCGCATCACCGCCACGTGGAGCCCCGGCGAATCCGCGTCCACCACCACCACCTTCGCCGCGAGCACCGAGCATCGTCATGTTTTCACCGACGACTCGTAGCTTGCTACGCTTCTGACCGGATTCGCGGTCATCCCACGTATCCAGTTGCAATCGGCCTTCGATCAGGACTTGTTTCCCTTTGGAGAGATACTCGCCCGCGACTTCCGCCGTTCGTCCCCACAGAGTGACATCGACAAATGTGGTCTCTTCCTTGCGGGAGTTGGACTGCTTGTCGAACCATTGCCTGTTGACAGCCAGTCCAATTTCCGTCACAGCGGTGCCGCCCGTGGTGTACTTGACCTGCGGATCGCGAGTCAGATTTCCAACGAGAATGACTTTATTGAAACTTGCCATGACAGGGCTCCTGTAAGGAGGTCAACGCTGGGCTGCAACTGCCGCCAGCACGGCGCTGGCAGAGGATTATCGTTCTTCTTCGAGCCCGTCTGGCAGACGATCACGATCACCAAAGTTGGCTCGTGGATCGCGTGGGTCGGGTCGTTGTTCGGGGCTGTGGATGGCACCGTCGTGCGAGGTCAGTGCGTCGACCATGGCATCGAAGATGACCTTGGGATGACGAATCACCAACTGGCGCAGAACAGTATCATTCAGTTTGCAGAGACGATTCAGTTCCGTCATCTGCTCGCCGTCCATTTTGAAGCAGGCGAGGAAATAAAGTCCCTTGCGATGTCCTTCGATCGGATAGCAGAGCTTTCCTTCCTGCCATGGGCGGGAAGCGACAATGTTGGCTCCGACGCGATCCAGGATGCTCTTCACTTGCCCCTGAACTCCATCCGGGTCAGCCGCAAAGCGGTTGCTGTCGAGCAGGAACATTCCCTCATACATGTACTCGGACAAAATAAATCCCCTTCGATTGGTGCAGTCGGACTCGACTGCGTCTGCAGACTCAATTGGCTATGGACGGTTTGGTGGTAGAAATTCGCGTGCGGAAACCAATAGTTTTACCGGCTTCACCGTAATTTGCAACCAGCGGCGTGTTTCGATCACTCTGGAAATCCAGATTTCAACCCGTGGCATTCAAATTCGGACCACAGCATTCAAATTTGGAATTCGGCGAATTACTTTTCCTCGGGGCCCGAGTTGTATTTGTTCATGGCAGCTTCGATTCCAGAAGTTGCCCAAGTTTCGACAGCGGATGCGGCCCGGACGATCGCAGCATCCATCAAATCCAGCTCATCCTTGCGAAACCGACCCAGCACGAAATCTGCCGCGTCCATTTCTCCGGGGGGACGCCCGATTCCGATTCTCAACCGGCAAATTGCATCCGTGCTGAGGCAGCTCAGGATGCTCTGCAACCCCTTCTGGCCACCGGCTGAACCGGTCGCTCGCAGTCGAAGTTGCCCCACTTTCAGGTTCAGATCGTCGCCAATCACAATCAGGTCTGAAAGGGGGGCCTGATAGAACTTGACGACCTGTTGCACACTGCGCCCGCTGAGATTCATAAACGTTTGCGGTGCAACAAGTAATAGCTTCTCTGATCCGTAGAGAATCTCTGTGAGGTTCGCTTCAAATCGAGATTTCGGTTTGGGGGCACTCCATCGGCGAGACAACTCGGCCAAGGTGTCGAATCCGACGTTGTGCCGAGTTCCCTCGTATTTGCTGCCGGGGTTACCCAAGCCGACGACGATTTTCATCGGCTTCCTCCGCTACTACATAAGCGCTCATCGTGCCGGGCGAGAAATTAACAGCTTGCCAGCCCGGCACTTGAGTCCATCCGGCTACTTCTTCTTGGTATCTTTCTTGTCGTCGGCAGCAGTTGCTGCATCTGGTTTCTTGCCAATGACTTCTGGCTCGGCTGGGCCCGATTCTGTCGTGGCGGCCTGTTCCTGCAGTTTCACAACGTGGACGACGATGGAGTCGGGTTGAGCGTGAGCGTGTGAGCCTTCTGGCAGTTCCAGTTCGCGAACGTGAATTGCCTGGCCGAGTTGCAGAGAGGAAATTCGCAGTTGGATCGAATCTGGGATCTGGTAAGCCAGGCAGTCGATGGTCAACTGGTGCAGCGGTTGTTCCAGGATACCGCCGGCCAAAACGCCGGGGGCAGTTCCACGCAACTCAATTGGCACAGTGATGTTAACGCGTTCGTTGGGGTCGACCCGCAGCAGGTCGACGTGGCAGATTTCCTTGCCGAAGACGTCCCATTGGACTTCGCGGATGACGGCCTTGTCCTGCTTTCCGGCCAAGTCCAGATCCACGACGTGAGCACCTGATTTCAGGACTGGGCGCAGGACATCGGACGCCACCATGATTGGTGTCGGCGGAGCGTTGTGGCCGTAGACATTACCTGGAACAAGCCCCTTTTCGCGGAGTCTTCGGCAGGCCGCCGAACCCATTTGTGTGCGTGGTTCGACAACCAGCTTCGCTTCCTTTGACATGACGCCCTATGCCTTTCAAAACCTAAAAACCCGAGTTCACGAATTCCAGCGGACCGAAAAGTGTAGCGAAGCTGATTTCCGGCTGCAACATACCCGCAGTTTCTATATTGACGCTGGTTCGCATAAGGTTGGGTAGGGTTGTGTAAGTGTCGATAAGTTAATCGGTTGCGTGAATGCGGCGTGTCAGTGTGGTTCTCAGGGTTCTTGTGGGCTGAAGGCCCACGAGCACAAAGCACAGGGCTTCAGACCTGTGGGTGAGGGCTGAACGAGGTGAGCGACCTGAAATGTCGCGAGAATTTAATGCCAGCTTTAAACTCCGATTTCATTGATCTCTCGCGACATTTCAGGTCGCACAAATGGCTTTGTTCCAGCTCACAGGGCTGAAGCCCTGTGCTTTGTGCTCGTGGGCCTTCAGCCAAAA
>JBAWWJ010000078.1:0-30829 GCA_037146815.1 Planctomycetota bacterium | reverse complement strand
AAGCCCTGCAAGGGCGACCTCATTTTAAAATCCGACGCCCCGGCAAATCGTTACCCGCGTTGGGTGCCACGCTTGCTACGTCAGGCTACCTCGTCACGATGGTGCGGCACCTGCGTCTATCAGTCACCAGAATGTCAATTCTGCCGTTATGGCTCGTAACGACTTGCAATGCCTGCTGTGTTGAAGCCAGTCGCTAAGTTTCATGTCCACACCAGGCAGCAATCGTGCGCATGCACGTGAAGATTCACTTCATGCAATCCGGCGTAAACCAAGTGTGAAATTTCCCCGGGGAATTTTCCTTACTTTACTGACAGCATTCGGATTGCATCCAAACCCAAATCCGAGCAGTCGCTGCAAACTTTTCCTGACTGGCGTTATCGTGAGAACAGGCACCGATTCTGCGCGTTTGGCTGTGAATCAGCGAGTTTTGCCGTAAAGAGGTGAACCCGTGATCGTCGACATTCCAGATAGCGTCCCACTCTATCCTCACACCACTCGGTCAATGACGATTCGATTGCGGAAACTCATTTGTCATTAATGTCCTTGAAATTCCGACTGCGAACGAGCGAGAATGGACCGGAATATGAAATCTGATCCGGCATGGTTCTCTTTCGACTGAACTTCAACTCGTTCTAATTGGCTCAATTCTCTTTCTACAGTTTCACTCAAGCCGATTCGGTGGAGACTTGGCTTGAACCGTTTTTCAGGCAACAAGGATTCCCTAATGCTCGCTGAAACTTTCACTCAACCGCCTGGATTCTGGACGCAATTCAAAGGAACGGTCCCCAACTGGATTCTGGCTTTGCTCCTGCTGGCAGGAGCGGTTCATGACCGCAACGCCAATGCCGCCGGGTGGACGCAGTTTACAAACCCAAATTCTGCAGGGGGAACTGGAGTTTCCATCCAATTGTCCGACGGGACGATCATGGTTGTTGGAGGTAATAACAAAACCTGGTCCAAGTTGACCCCCGATTCAACAGGTAGCTACGCGAAAGGAACTTGGTCGAACCTGGCAGCAATGGGAACGGCTCGGCTGTATTTCGGTTCCAACCTGATGACAAACGGAAAGGTCTTCGTTCTGGGCGGGGAATACAGTGGCCCCAGCTTGGCAGCCACTTGGATCAACACGGGTGAGATTTACGACCCCGTCGCAAACACCTGGTCGCCCACTCCTAATTTCCCGCAATCCAATTTCGGCGATGACCCTACGATCTTGTTGCCAAATGGCAAGATCCTGTGTGGATACCTGAGTGGACCTGAGACGTACCTGTTCGACCCTTCCAATAATACGTTCACACAAACGGGAAGCAAATTACGAAACGATGCGAGTGACGAAGAAACCTGGGTTCTACTCCCCGATGGCAGCGTCCTGTCGTACGACATTTTTGCCAGTGATGCCAACAACAAAGGTTCCGCGCAGAAATACGATTACAAGACTGGTACCTGGGTTGACGCTGGAAATTTCAACGCAGTCCTTTCCACGAATGTACAGGGTTATGAACTGGGCCCCGCGATGCTGTTGCCGGATGGACGAGCGATCGTCGTTGGCGGCAATGAAAACATCGCGATTTACACACCATCATCCAACACGTGGGCAGCAGGACCGAGCTTGCCAAATGGGGTGGGAGCAGATGACGCGCCCGGTGCTTTGCTTCCCAATGGCCACTTCCTGTTTCTGGCCGACTCCTATCTGTTCAACGCCCCCACGAAGATGTACGACTTCAACTATGCGAACAATACACTGACCGACATCACATCGACTTTGCCGGTCGCTCTGCAAAATGATCTGGCGTCTCGACCAGCCTATTATCGCCGCATGATGATCATGCCTGATGGTCACCTGATGCTGGGCACGGGGACTAATACATTTTGGGATTATGCTCCAACGGGAAGTCCGCAAGGGAGTTGGGCTCCCACTGTCGATGGGATCACCAAGGGGACCGGTGCAAACGCCAACGTTTATACGTTGACCGGCAAGCGACTGACGGGGATTTCGCAAGGGTCTTCGTACGGCGATGACGTGGAAAGCGACACGAACATTCCACTCGTTCGCCTGACCGGTCCATCGCCAAGCACGACGGTGAAATTTGCCCGAACGACGAACTGGACGCCGGGAGTTTCTGCTGCCGGAAGCACGACACAATCGTCTGTGCAGTTCACGCTCCCGGCAGGCATGGTCAACGGGACGTATAATCTGGCAGTGGTCGCCAACGGCATCGCATCCAGCAACTTCACGTTTACGTACCCGTTCACGAATAATACCGCGAGCAACAGCCACGTGACGTCGGCCTTCGCCGCAAATACGCTGACATTGACTGGTGATACAGGCGCCAATTCGGTCACGATCACTCAGCGAGGAACGCAATTGGTTGTTGAAGGTGCTGGTTCGACGTTGATCAACAATACGGTTTCCGCAACGTATACGATCTCGGGACCGCTGACAATCGTCTGCAATTTTGCACAATCGGCGACGCCTGCTACGAACGATACCGTTACGCTGGTGAGCGTCAATGCGACGAATGTGTCGATGACGTTCGGGAGTGGCAACGATACGGCAAACCTGACGTATTGCACGATTCCGACATTCTCAATGAATGGTGGCACGGGTACCGACAACCTGGTCCTCGTCGGATCGAAGGTCACGTCGAAGACACTGACGAGCGTGCCGTGAAGATCCGTCAGTGATCGCACGGCTAGTTAGTGGCCGTGCCCCGGTCGAATCCAACACCGTAAACAAGAGCCATTCCCGCATCTGTGGGAATGGCTCTTTGTATTAACGCAAAATGGCTTGCTCTGGTGTTGTCAGAACCCCGATTGAAGAGCATTCCGCTGTTCATGGGGTCGCGAAACGAACGGTACCGCGACCATTTGCACTGGCGTTTCGGGATGAAATTCGTAAATTAAACTGAGTTCATTACGCATATTGCAGTTGAGGGTAAGAGTCCATCAGGAGGGCCGCCAGATGATCGAGGTTCCACGAATTACAGTGCGAATTCCCGGAGACTGGTCTCATCCGAAAGAACTTGTCGAACGCTTGCCTGCCGGGTTTCAACTCGATCCCGAGAAATTGACGATGCCGGATGGAACTGAGATTGAATTCATTCCATTACCGCCGGACGAGCAGTTTGCCAGGATATTCAAGTCTGCTTGCCGCCGACCTCCTACCAATGACGAACGGGCGATCGTCGAACGGTATTCCGTTAACGTCGGATTGACCGGACCTGGCGGTTCTTTAGAGGCCGCGTTGACCATGATGCAGGCTGCAGCAGCGATTTTACGGGCAGGCGGGGCAGGTGTCTTTATCGATAACAGCGCCTTGGCTCACGGCGGCGGCGATTGGATTGCGATGACAGACGATGGCGGGTCTGACGCGATCAGCTTCGCTTTTGTGTCGGTGATTCGTGGTGCACAGCACATGAGCACCATGGGAATGCATGTGATGGGGTTTCCCGACCTGAAGATGCGTTCCGCCGATATTGACGAACGGGCTGAAGCGATCATCGAAATCATTCGCTATATCTGTCGCGGTGAGCGAACGATTGGCCCCGGCCATATTCTCGCAGATGAATTTGGTCCACGTTTCCAAGTCGTTTCGCGCGAGGACGACGAATTTGAACGCGACAGCGCATTGCACAATCCCTACGGCCATTTGAAGATCGTAAGTGCCAAAGAAATCGCAGAGGGAAACTGAAAACGCTGACTCGAATTCAATCACGAGTTGTCAGTCGCGTTCGGATGAATGACCATCTTGCGGAACATCAAACGAAAGGGATCGACAATGCCAGAGAGCAAGCCGCCAAAGGCGAAACGAGCGACTCGCACCCGCGGAGACCGCAAACAGACCGTCAAGGCCGCAAATTCCAGCGCGAAAGTCAAACCGGTTGTGAAAAAGGTCGCGCCAACCAAAGTGCTCAATGCGAGTACGGGTGACGGAAGTCATGAGCGAGCGACAGGAGAAGCCGCTTCCAGGCGAATCGACGAACGGATCAGCGAGTTGAAAGATTGGCGAGGCCAGACCTTGGCCCATATTCGGAAACTGATCCTGGAAGCCGATCCCGAAATGACAGAGGAGTGGAAGTGGATGGGGACTCCTGTCTGGTCGCACCACGGAAATATCTGCACAGGAGAGACATATTCAAAGGTCGTGAAACTGACGTTTGCCAAGGGAGCGAGTCTTCCAGACCCATCGCACCTGTTCAATTCCAGCCTGGAAGGAAACACGCGCCGGGCAATCGACATCCGCGAAGACGAGACGATCGATGCCGCAGCATTCAAGTCACTCGTAAAGGCCGCCGTGGCGCTGAATCAAGGATCAGCCAAGAACGTAAAGGCGGATACGAAGATTGCTAAACCCACCGCCAAGAAATCCAAGCCCGATTCCGAACTGAAGGAGTCGAAGCCAATGAAGGCGAAAAAAGGCGCAAAGGCCGCCGTTGTTCTACTCACGGGTGGCAATCCGCAAATTGCCAAGGCTGAAGGTAACGCCCCGGTCCAAGCGTACATCGCTGCGATGCCCGGTTGGAAACGCGATCTCGGAAAACGACTCGACGCGCTGATCGAACAGACTGTCCCCAACGTCTGCAAGGCCGTGAAGTGGAATTCACCCTTCTACGGAATTGAAGGGCAGGGCTGGTTTCTCTCGTTCCATGTTTTCACTCACTACGTCAAAGTCACCTTTTTCCAAGGGACTTCGCTACGGCCAGTCCCGACCGGCGGTACCACCAAGGACGCACGCTGGTTCGATATTCGTGAAAAGGATGAACTCGACGAAGCTCAACTGGCATCCTGGCTGAAACAGGCCGCCGCAATCCCCGGTTGGCTCGCATAGCGGATCTCCCGACCTTGCCGTTGTTCGGCGCGGGTCTCCCGACCCCGCCGAAATGCCCGACCGCAGGTCTCCTTGATGTTCGACATTCACCACTTCGAACCCTGGAACAATCTCCATTGGTCATTCAAATTATACCTCGTTAGCAGAATCTATGGGTGGATTCCGGTTCTGGTAGGCGACCGAGGTTGTGCATTAAGGCCAGTTGTGCCACGTCTGCTGTACGGAAACCATAGCTCTTTCTCGTCACCAATTTCACCTTGTTGTTGAGGCCCTCTACGGCTCCAGAAGAAATCTCGCCTTTCGCCCTGAACCAATTCAAAATCAACTCACGGTGATTGCGTAATGTCCGGGCGACTTTCTTCATGGGCTCCAAACGGGAACGCATCACTCGCGCCGTCCATTCATCCAAGAACTTGCCGGCACCAGCCACTGATCGATTGGGCCACATTCCTATCGTGTCAGGATGTGCTCAATGGGAAGATTGGTAAGGTTTACGTCACTCGATCATTTATTTTGATGCGTTGCTGGCCTCCACTGTCGGTCGCGCCTCGTAGATTCTGACTTCTGGCCCGTCGTTGCCATCCTGCCGTGGTACACCCAAATACAGCTTGCCTGACGCCCAGGCGCAAGTGCGTGAATCCTTGGGGGTATCGAGCTTGAAGATGACCTCGTAGTTGTTGTCTTTCCGTTCGATCACCACCAATGCTCCAGCGGCGCAGGACGCGTACAGGCGATTACGTCGCTTGTCGAAGTGCAGGTCATCAATTCCGGCGGGAATCACAATGCTGGCAAGTTCCTTGCCCGACTTGACGTCAAACACGACAACCATCGGCTTCTTCTTCGGGCAGCCGATAAACAACAGACCGTTGTCGGCATCCTGAGCGACCGGACTGCCAGCATCAGAAAGTATCAACTCGAACTTGTCGGTCACTTCGCGCTTAGCGATGTCAACAACTCCCAACAGATTGGGATTTGTGAGCACGGTGTAGATCTTGCCGGCTTTCTTGTCGATTCGAAAACCGTGAACGGCACCCGGCAGTTTGATGGACGACTTGACTTCACCGGTTTTGGCGTCGAGTTCAGACAGGATTTCGTCCTGGCCGACATAGACCATCTGGCTACCCGAATGATAGTGGACGTTGTCGGCATTCGGGGCCGGCGTCGAAAAGACCTGATTGAATTGCTTGCCGTCGAACGCGTTGCAAGTACCGGCTCCATTTCCGACGTAGACGATGTCCAAGTCGGCGGCATAGGCAACGCCCGAAACCTTGCCTTGATCGGCAATCTGTCGGATCAATTTGCCCGTCTTGAGGTCGACAATGTCGAGCGTGTTGTTGGGTTTGTTGGCGACGAAAAGTCGTTCACCCTTGGAATCGACAGCGAGATGATCCAACTTGCCTGCGACACCTTGCAGCGGAATCGTTTTGACAAGCACCAACGCTTCGGATTCGGCGGCACAGGCAGATCGTGCCGCCAGGACAAAAACCATGGAAATGTTGAGAAAATACGCGAGTTTCATTGAAATCCTTTCAAAATAACGAGGAGCAAAGTCTGACATTCATCGTCAGGTGCGTGCAATTCATGAAGAGCGTGCCAATGGCATGCATTTGGCGGGTCGCCGATGAGACTGTCCGTCAGGGTGCGGTTGTCACTGCTTTTGGTGTTCGCGGCAGTTTTGCGCCGATTTCCTGCCAAGGGGTCAGTAACACGGAACGTGGGACTGAACCCGTGTGGCGCGCGAAGAATCCTTGGGAAACGCCGTACCGAAATTCACCGTACTTAAATCAATTCGGTCACTGTCTTCGGCCCCTTCAATCGCAAAATGCCCGATGAAGTCGTGGGGCTGTTTCCGGTCGTAAACGGAGAATCGATTGCTCCCCTGGTCTGACACCAGGAGATATCCCGTCTGCTTTGGTCCACGGAAAATACAAACTTTTTCGACATCCCCTTTCAAGCCTTGTTCACCCACTTTGGCGATCAAGGTTCCTTTCGCCGCTTCTTGCGCTTTCTCGTGTCCACGCCAAACACCTGCAGAGGGTCGAACAGATCGGTTATCGCGTCTGGGAAAAGCGTCCCAAGGTCACGAAATGGGACGCCATCGCGTTGCTGCCAGGGGCTCTCTAGCGACACTGCTGGGGGTGAGTGCGACCCGATCGTGCGGAGATCGCACTCACCCAACCATTGGCCTGTCAATAATCGCTTTTGCGATCGCACTCAGTCGACGCTAACGACTTCGCCCCCGCCGCGTGTGACCAAGGCCACGAGGATGTTGATGTTGACGTCTTGTGACATGAATTTCACATGTCCGTCGGCGAAAACAACATTGGCTCCCGTGTTATGGAAGCTGTAGATATCACCCTGCTGATTATTGCAGTTCATCACGCAGGTCCCTGACGCAAAAGCGCTCTTGCCATCCTGAGAAGTCCCGGTGACGGTAATTCGATTGTCGGCATCTGCCCAGATCGAACCCGTTTGAATTGCCACTGCCGGTGCCGCAACCCAGCCGGTATAATATTGCATGCTCTTACCGCATCGTTCCGAGTACAGGGTGGTGTTACTGGTTCCGTCGATACAAGCCGCGATCGAGGTGATGGCATTTTGCGCCGTGGCCCCCTTGGAACCACCCCCTGGAACAAATGCGACGGAGATGGAAGGATTGGTGAATGCGATTTCAGCACCCGCTGCGTTCTTGCTTGTTTTGACCTGACCGATACCGCAGTAATCGCCGACCCAGCCAGTGGGGGTGCATTTGGTTGTAGGGTAGAGTGCCGTACCATTGATATTGTTAGTTGTCGAGCCGGTGGCTGGCGGAGCATAGGCCGCGTTGCCTGGCGTAATATAGTTGGCCGAACTTGCTGGGTATGTCACGATCCCAGGTGTCGGCGTAGACGGACATTGCATGACAGGAAACCTTAATGTCAACGCACCGACGTTTGACGGATCTGACCAGTCTTTGTTGAAACAGTAGATTGCCGCCACGCTAGCCTGATCGACGAATGGCAGAAGGGGGACCATGCCACTGGCACGGCCCTGAGTTCCACCCATCACCCCAGGCATCGGAGCATCTGGACCGGCGGGGTCATAAGGAATATAGGGGAACTGGCTGTTGTTCTTGGTAATGGCGTTGTACGGCAAACCTTTGTAGGTCGACTCAAAGTTCATGGCCGCCAGTCCCAACTGCTTCATGTTGTTCTGGCACTGGCTGCGTCGAGCAGCTTCGCGAGCTTGCTGGACGGCGGGCAACAACAATGAAATCAGAACGGCGATGATCGCGATCACGACCAGCAGTTCGATCAGTGTAAATCCGCTTCGGTCGAACTTGGGGCGAGCGATACGACGACTTGAAACCATGATTTTTTGCTCTCTTACTTCACGAATCCAAACGATGACAGCGCGACATCAAAGAACATCGCCGATCAGGAATTCCGCGAGAGAGTAAAGTCGGATTGCGAATAATTGATGAAGCACCGGTTAAGCATCGCTTCACAAACCGACACTTCCCATATGGGTTGAGCCTGTAACCAGTATTGTTTATTTGGGATGGCTTTTCATCCAGCTCTATTTTTGCTGTCCGAGCAGTTCTTCAAGCGGGATGGCCGTGGCTGCAGTCAGGTTTGCTGCGGATTGTGCAACCTCATTGAGTAGATCCAGACGCACTCGCTGATTCTGGATGATGCTCGCACGTGCCTGCACCACGCGGACAACATCAACCTCACCAGCCAGAAACTGTCGTTCCAGGCTTTCCAGCTCTTTCGGCAGATCAGTTTCTCCATCAGTCGCATCCTCGGCTACGGCAGAGTGCGCGACTTCGAACCGTTCCCACGCCGCCTGGGCTTCGAGTTCCGCGCGTCGCTGCAATTGCTGCCAGCCCATCACTCGCTGGTTGTATTCGGCAATCCGTTGTTGCTCCAGCGGCCTGCCGGAATTGATGACCGGCAAATCCATGTGACCGCGAAAGCCAAGGTACGACATCCCATCGGCGGTACGCTGGTAATACGGTCCAATCTGGATGTCGGGCGTCTTGGAGGCAGTCGCGAGTCCCATCGCGGCACGCGCGGCATCAATGTCAGAGTGAGCGGCCATCACATCCGGACGCGCGGCAGCGCGACTCGCGATCACGTTGATACGTTGACCCGAGTCCGATTCTGTATCCATCCCCATGATGCCGAGCGATGGAATCGTCCAGTTGAATGTACGCAGATCTCCGTCAATGTTGATGGGGTCGTCGGGAGAGATTCCCAATTGACGTTTGAAATCTCTGAGAGCAGTCTCATGGTTGGCCTTCGCCAGACGGACTTGCTGCTTCGTCGACCGTGCATCAACTCGGACGATGGCCACGTCGGCTGCAGTCGCCTGACCTGCCTCCAACTGCTTTTCCAGTGTTCTCAGCAATTGCTGATTGTTCTGGTCACTCGCATTCGCCAGTTCGAGAATCCCTCGCAAGTAGAGCACATTAAAGTAGAGTCGTTCAGTCTGTGCGACGTTCTGCAATTCCGCCTGCAGAATGTTCCAGCGAGTGCTATTCAGCGTGGAGACCGCACCTTCCTCACGAAACTGTTGCTGATGGGCGAGCTGAATCGTCTGCATTAACAGGACATAGTGATACGTCGTTCCGTGGTCATCGAGTTTTGAATTCTGATACGGCGTGGCCTGAACCTGGATAAACGGATTGAATGGGTAAGTCTGAGCGACCCCCAATACCGCCGAACTGACATTCTCGGTCTGACGCAGGGCGATCAGGTCGGGATTCTGTGCTAAACCGAGTGAGATACTCTGCGAAAGTGACAATGTCGACGCAGCGGCTTTCACTTCATTCCCCGGATCGATCACTTCGGCCGCCGCGAGATTGATTCCGGAGTCTGATTCGGGAGTTCCCTGGGGCGGTCGAACGACATTCCGGAGTTCCTCTTTGAGAACTTCAACCCGTTGCGGTCGTGTCGAGTGCTCGACTTTGGCTGAATCAGCAGTCCGGCAGCCGCCACAGAGTATGGCCAGCACCGAAATTATCCAGCAGACTTTGGCCATTTATGAAATCTCGCGCGTCACCAATCCACACCGAAAGCGTCAACCGCAGCCAAGCACAGTTTGCCCAGGAACGCGATTGCATCGCTTTTATCTTCTTTCGGTGTTCGAACGACTATTCCCGAAGTTCAAGTCGTACGGTTGAATGGGAGTTAATGATTCGACGGTCGAGAAGGTTGCATCCCGTAAACTCTTACAGTCAGGTGGACTCTGTGGCCTATGCCGATAGTGACGATTGTGACGAGCGTGCAGCCCGCGAATAGCTCAGTTAGTGGGATCCTCGTCAGTTGGCACGACCGCGTGACGTCCCCACAAAAGATACAGCGGAGGCAGCAGAAACAAATTCAGGAAAGTCGACGTCACCAGTCCACCCACGATCACGACAGCCAGTGGATACTCAATTTCGTGACCGGGCTTGTTCCCCGAAATGGCCAGGGGCAGCAGTGCCAGCGCAGTTGTCAGGACCGTCATCAAGATCGGGATCAGTCGCTCCTCTGCGCCGCGCAGGACGAGGTTGAGTCCGAAGGGTTCACCTTCCGTTTCCTGAAGGTGGCGATAATGACTTACCAGCATGATGCCGTTTCGAGCGGCAATTCCCAGCACTGTCACAAATCCGATCAGCGATCCTAGCGACAGAACTCCCCCCGCCATCCACGCGGCAACCACTCCGCCGATCAGGGCAAACGGGATTGTCAGTGCGACCATCAGAGTGAGTTGCAACGATTGGAAATCGATGTACAGGATCAACAGAATCCCGATCAGTGACATTGCCCCCAGGGCCAGCAGTCGCTGCTGTGAGGATTGCCGAGCGGTATATTCCCCCAGGAACTCGGGATGATAGCTGCGATCAAACGGCAGTTTCCGCACGGCCGCCTCAATGTCGCGAGCCACCGACCCCAGGTCGCGCCCCTTGGCATCACAGGTCACGTCGATACGCCTTGACCCGCCATCACGTTTCACTTCGTTCGGCGCCGGGATGATACTGATATCCGCGACATCCTTGAGCGGCACCTGGCCTCCTGTCGGCATATCAATGCGCAAGTCATGTAGCGCCGCCAGATCGGTGCGAGAACTTTCTTGACCCCAGACGACAACGTCAAACTTCTTCTGATTCTCGTAGATTTCGCCAACCTTCATCCCTCGCAGCAGCGTGGTGACCGCTCGGCGAACCTGACCGGGATTGAGTCCCAACCGCTCGGCGGCTGCCGTTCGCAAGCGGACTTCAAGCTGCGGAACAAGGTCCTGGGACTCGACTTTGAGGTTGGTGATCCCTTCGACCTGACTCATCGCGCCTTCGACTTCCTTCGCCTTGGCTCGCAATGTGGCGAGGTCAGGTCCATAGATGCGGACGACGATGCTCGAACTCGTCCCGGTCAGGACTTCCTTGACGCGTTCTCTCAGAAACGTCAGCAGATCGCGTTTCAGTCCGGGATAACCATCGACCGCCTCTTGAATTTTTCCCACCGTTTGCTGGTAGTCGACATCGGGATCGATGCTGATCCACAGTTCGGTGAAGTTCGGTCCGTAAACTTCGTCTCCCCCCTCGGCGCGGCCGATGTGGCTCCCGAAGTTGCGGACGCCGGGTATGGCACGCAGTTCACGACTGGCAAGGATTGTGATTCGATCCATCGCCTCGATCGATGTCCCCGGTTTTTCCACAAAGTGCATCAGGAAGTCGGTCTCTTGAAAGTTCGGGAGAAACTCCTGCCCCAGCCCATTGAAGAGCCATGCGGTCGCCGTAAAGGCGACCACCAGAAATGCAATTGTCGACTTCGGCCGGAGTGTGAACCACGGCAGAATGCGCCGGTAAGGGGATCGCAACCAGCGGCTCAGCGGCGGCTCATGGGCCGCTTTCTTTTCGCTGGGCAGAATCATCAGCGATAAAGCGGGGGTAACGACCAGAGCCACCAGCAATGAGGCCACGATTGCCAGTACATAACCGATGGCGAGCGGACGAAAGAAGGCTCCTGGCAGACCTTCCAGAAAGAAGACCGGCAAGAAGACCAGCACAATAATGACTGTCGCATAGACAACCGCGCTGCGGACTTCGAGAGAAGCATCCAACACCACTCGAAATGCCGACTTCGGTTTCTCGGCAGTCCGATTTAATCGCAACCGGCGGACGATGTTCTCGACGTCAATGATCGCATCGTCCACCACTTCACCGAGAGCAACGACCAGGCCCGCGATAATCATGGTGTTCACCGTCAGTCCCCACCAGTAGAGCACCACGACGGTGGCCATGAGTGACAGGGGAATCGCCGTCAGGCTGATGACGGCAGTGCGCCAGTCGTAAAGGAAGAGAATCAGCACAATCACGACCAGAAAACAGCCGGTGACCAGGGCATGTGTCAGGTTATCAATCGACCGCTCAATGAATGTCGCGGGACGAAAGATCGTGGCATCCATTTCCACATCCGTCAGTCCTGGCTTCAGGACTTCCAATGCTTCTTCGACTTTGCGTGTGACTTCCAGCATATTGGCGGCGGGCTGCTTTTCGACGATGAGCAATAACCCGGGGCCATCGTTAATGATGGCATCGCCAATGGCGGGCGGCGAACCGAGCGTCACGTGCGCGACGTCGCCCAGACGCAGTACAGCACCATCGCGATAGGCGACAACGGTCCGGGACAATTCCTCGGGCCCTCGCACGGGCGACAACTGACGAACTGCGATCCGTTGATTCGGGGTGTCTACGAAACCTCCGGCATCGAGCACAACGGCATCAGCGGTCGATTTGAGGACGTTATCCAAAGTCACGTCATGTGCACGTAAGCGTTGTGGGTTGATCAACACCTGTAACTGCTTGTCACGTTGCCCCCAGATGGCGACGTTCGCCACACCGGGGATTGCCATGATACGGGGGCGAATCGTCCAGACCGCCAGTTCGGTCAGGTCTCGCTGTGACAGCTTTTCCGACCAGATTCCGATCTTCATCATTCGACTCAGCGAAGACAACGGCTGCAGAATGACCGGCGGCCGCGCCACCGACGGCAACCGTGGAGTCTCTGCTGCCAGTCGTTCCTGGACGAGTTGTCGTGCGCGGTACAGGTCGGCCCCTTGATGCAAGAGCAGCCGGATCGATGATAGTCCCAGGACAGACTTGGATCGGAGGGTCTCCAGTCCCGGCGTTCCAATGAGTGCGTTTTCCAGCGGAAAGCTGACGAGATTTTCGACCTCTTCTGCCGACAAGCCCGGTGCTTCCGTTTGAATTTCCACATAGGGAGGCGAGAATTCGGGAAACACATCGAGTGGAAGATGTGGAATCAAACGAATCCCCACGACGATCAGCAAGACAGACAACGCCAGAACTGCGACGCGCATTCGCAGCGCCATTTCTACCAGCCAGCTCATGGCAATCTCTCCAATATGTCCTGCCGTGTGAGGGCAATCATCCTGTTTGATGAAAATGTTTCAGAACTCGTCCTGACATGCGTTCGCGCTCGAACAGTCATTTTGCGAATCCGAATTC
Organism: Planctomycetota bacterium; assembly: GCA_037146815.1. Taxonomy (GTDB): domain Bacteria; phylum Planctomycetota; class Planctomycetia; order Planctomycetales; family Planctomycetaceae; genus Schlesneria. The sequence goes on along the minus strand of JBAWWJ010000078.1, from coordinate 17,507 downwards.
TGTACCCGCGATCTCGGCCGCACCGGCCGTCACGACTTTCATTCCAGCGTGTGAACCTCGCGTCACGGCAGCCCATTCGCCATCGATCCAGCCAATGTCCACACGGCGGCGTACGAACTTCCGTTCGCCCGTCTGTTCGTAGACCCACTGTCCTCCGTAAATGTCGTGAATAACCGCAGACCAAGGGAGTGCCAACTGATTCGCTTCATTTTTGAGCGTCAAATGGGCAGCGATTTTCTGGCCAGGCTGATATTTCCGGTCGGGATTTGGCAATTCGTAGTAAATGTCTACCGCTGCCGCGAGTGGGACTGCTGTCGGTGGCAATGCGGCTCGTTTTACAATGAGATCCCCCTCGGAATGCCGACCATTGAGCAGCGTCAACCGCGCTGAGACTGAAGAATCAATTTCCTCCAAATCCCCGACGTAGACCGGAACTCTGATCCACAAGACGTCGTCATTCATCACTTCAAACAACGGTGCTCCCGCCGCGACCATTTCGCCCGGACGGACCTGCGTGGCGCGCACGATTCCGGTCAGTGGCGACGGGATCGCGATCGCTTCCAGTGTTCCGGCCTCCTCATCGAACTTGACGCTGTCGACCTGCTGTTTTCGAGTTTTGGCCGCAGCCAAAGTCTTCTCGGTTAATTGCAACTGAGCTTTCGCTTCATCCACGGCACGGACCGTTCCCGCCTTATCGCGCACGAGACGCTCAGCGCGTTCGAGTGCAATCTGTGCCGCTTCCACCTGGACACTCGCCTGTTGGAACAGCCCCTCGGCATCAATTTGAGATTGCGCGAGAGCATTTTTGGATTCGGCAAACCGAATCCGCTCGGCCGGAGTCAACACGGAACGCTCTGGTGACAACAATGGCAGCAGATTCAGCAGGGGGCTCCCTTCTTTCACGTGTTGCCCGACCTGGAATTGTCCTTGCGCGTCGGTAACTTTTAAGGTCCCCGCGAGAGGTGCTGAAACGATCACGGTTGCACCGGTCGGAAGCACGATGTCGGCCCCATAGGGCCGCGTGCGAACCATCTTCCGTTCCTCAACCGTTGCGATCTCCAAACCCAGGCGGCGAACAGCGTCTGTCGTCAGCTCGATGGTGTTGAGCAGGGCCTCGGCTACCGGATGAGAAGTCTTGGCGGGTTTCTCTGTCGTTTTCGTGGGAGCAGACTGAGATTGCTGGCAGCCGCCTGCCATGAGCACAAAGAACACGATTCTGCACGCGCCACTTCGACCGGCCCGAGTAATTCGTGTTGGGAATCGCAGCATCGTTTGTAACTCCAACATTCTTATAGATTCACGCGTGGAAGGGGAGTGAGTTTGCAGGAGTTTCGTCAGCACGTTTTCGGCCGCAGTCAAGACATTCGTCTTCAATTCAAAAAGGAGACGAAACTTCTGCAAATTCCATCTTCGGGCATCTGCGCAATGCATGGAAGGGGGCGAGAATTCATAAACTCGAATTCACAAAAAAGACATGAACCGAAACATCGATGGCCATGCGACGTGGTACGTGGGCATCACAAAGACTGGGAACGCGTCCATTTGAAAATGCAAGATGTTTATACCTTGCACATCATGGTCACCTTGTCAGCGTGCCACCAACGTATCACTTTGTCGGCAAGTTGCCTACCTTTTTTCAGGCGACGGGCGAAGGTGGAACTTACCTGAATGGGATCGGATGGGTGGCCGAGATGTGGAGCGGCACCGATTTCCGAGGATTGCCAAAAGCGAAGTTTGCGAACACCGGGGCCATGAGACTATCGTCCCAGATTCCCTACGGATGGGCTTCAGCAATCCAACCGCCAAATCCCCTGCTTCGGTTTCGAACCCATCAATTTCATCCGGCGGAAACCCTGCTCTACCACATCGGAGCGGATCTGCTCCGATGTCAGGACGTTTTTTTGGCGTCCGTTTCAATCACTGGCGAGCGCGACAAAGTGTCTTTCGCGTGGTCATCAATGGGCTTGGGGCGAAATCTTAGAACTCGACTTTCAAGCCTTCACGTCGATAGATGGGAAGGTGGCGGTAGTAGACTTCCAGAGTCATGACGCTGAGGCACGTCATGTAGAGTCGGCCACCAACAGCACCGTGAGGATCGGCCAGATCCCAGCTTCCCTGCATGTGGCCATCTTTACCTGTCTTTTGTGTTCGGATCAACTGATCACGCATGACCGAATTCCATGTGGTCCACTCATCGCCACCCCAGTGGTGCATCACCTGGGTCGCGTAGTAATTGTAGTACATGTTATTCGGTTGGGGCTTCGTCGCGGCAAGGTATTTGACCCCTTCCTGCAAGGCCTTGTTCTTGCGGTCCCAGCCGAGATACATACGGCAGAGCAGCGCTGCTGCGGTCATCGTCGGTGTCGGAGTTTTCTGATTCAGGTCGTAAACGTACTTCGAACCCCCTTCAACCTGGGCGGCGTTGAGGTACTGTTCGGCACCCTTGAAAGAACTGGCGGGAAACGTCAGCTTGGCATTCTTTGCACTTTTCAACGCCATGATCTGCCAGCCGACCACGGACGTATCTCCGGGATCCGGGGTTCCGTGAGTATAACGCCAGCCCCCCGTCTTGGGATTTTGCCCTGTTACGATAAAGTTCACCGCTCCCGTCGCAGCGGCCTTGACTCGATTGTCTTTGGTGAGTGCGGCAAGTTCCGACAGGGCGATTGTACACATACCGTGAACGTACATTTTCTCGTTGGCGACAACCTCAGGGCAGAGGTCCAATCCCTGCGGAGTTTGCTTTGCTGCTCGCAGCAGGTATTCAACGCCGTTCTTGACTTCCTTCTGATATTCGCCGTTCTGATGGGTATGTCCGCCGCCGAGGAAAGCCAGCAGTGCAAATCCTGTTGCACCGGTTCGCCCGCCACCTTTCAGGGTTCCTGCCTGACTGCACTGACCTTTGCAGTCGGCGTGTGCATCATGATCGAAACTCCAGCCACCATCAGGGAACTGATGCTTGGAAAGCCAGCGCATCCCATAGGCGACGGCCGCTTCACTTGCCGAGTTTCCACCTTCTGTCCGAACAAGTGCTTTCTTGGCAGCAGCAGACATTCGTCCACTGGCTGCATTGTCAAATTTGATGTCTGCCAGGCCAGGCGCATTCCCTTCAGCCTTTAACTGGGCAACAGGAGCATCGCTGATGTTGACGTCGACAGGTCCCTTTTCGAAAACCATGTCGGTCGCGTTCTGCTGATCGACGTTATCTGCTTTCGAATCAAGAATCTGATTGGGTTGCTCCAACGCCTGCTCAACAATCGGCTCGTCGACGATTTCCTTGTTTTCAGTTACCTCGGTAAAGATCTCTTCGAGCAACTGAGGATTCTGGATGACGATGAATGTGCAAGCCAGAAGTGCTAGAGCGTGAAAACCGGCACTTGCCATAATGGTCGTCGACAGAGTCTTCCAGTCCACTGTCTTGCGTCCCAGACGAGGAGCAAGTGTAATCATCGGTTTTGCTGGCCTTGGGGCCGTCGGTTTTGCAGCAGGTTGCGTCACAGCTGGTGCCGCAGGTTGGGGTGCCGCAGGCGGTGTAACAGCAGTTGGGACCGTTGCAACAACGGCAGGAGGCACTGGCGCTGCTACGGTAGCAGGCACCGCCGCGACAACAGGGGCTGGTGCCGCCGCCGGAGCGGGGACCGTTGGTTGAGGAGCAGATTGGGCAACAGCGACGACCGGTTGGGGGACTGGTACAGCAGGTGCTACGGCGGCAGCCACAGGCGGTACGGCGGCAGCCGCAGGCGGTACAGCAACTGCTGCAGCGACAACCGGGGCAGCCACGACGGGTGGGGCAACTACGGGTATAGCTACCGCAACCGGTGGAGACGCACCGTTCGGAACTGTGGCACCATTTGCGATCGGGGGAACGGTTGGAATTACGTTCTGAGTACTCATCTAGCAGTCTCACTGTTCAGCGGAATGGCGACGATACACCCGCGTCGAACCTGGAATGTTCGGGGAAAATACTGTTAAAAATTGAAGAAATCGGAATCGGACGGATGGGCGACGCGACTATTGATGCTACGCCTTCACGAAACAAGGGTCAAGCGTTTGTTGATTCGAACTTCAAAGAGTCCGCAAATCCTATCACACCACGTCCATCCGATTGTGCCAGACCATCACGGACAGATGGCGAAGACGTACCGACTTGAATCCAACGCTGCCGGGATAATCGCTTGGCAAATTCAGACTTGCTGCTGCAACTCGCAAATTTGATTGAAACCCCAAACTCCCTACAACCGATACAAGTGATGCGATACGACTTGAAGGACATTCTGCGCCTCAAACCATGTCGTCCAGAACTGTCTTGGAAATGAAACTTGAGCGGATTCGAAGTTTCGGAGACCGCATTTTGCTGACATGACGTCGAAGAATTGGAGTCGGAGCTCAGATTGCTGTCGTGGAAGATCGGCCACGACATCGTCACGGGAACCTTGGGCTCAGAAACATGCGACTGTCTTTTGCGTAACGTATTTGCAATGAATTGTTTAAGCGATTCGCCCCCGCTGTTTTGTGAGGCGGATTGTAAAGCCAAGCCACAAACATTTGTGGCCCAGCAACTTATCGAGGGGGGATTTCATGCGATTTAATCGCGCGGCAAAGTACGGGCTGTTATTGGCCTGCCTGCCTCTATTCAACGTCGGATGTGCCAGTCTTTCACCCAAACTGAATGCACTCCCCTCCATCGCCCGGCACCGTGCCCAATCCCAATATCAGACGGCCCGTACTGCAGAACAGCGAGGGCAACTCGAAAAGGCCAGGGATCTGTACGCTGCTCTTCAGCGTCAGTCCCCCAACACACCCGAGTACGCTCATCGGATGGGGGTGGTCTGCACGCAACTGCAAGACCACGCGACGGCAGCAAAATATTTTGAACATGCACGAGCCCTCAGTCCCGCGAATCCAGCGATTCTGGCTGACATGGGGTACTCGGCCTATCTGCAGAAAGACTATCCTCGGTCGGAATCGTTCCTGAAAGAATCCGTCCGTCTTGCTCCTCGTGAACCTCGTGCTATCAACAATCTGGCGATGGCCGTCGGTTTTCAGGGACGTTATGAAGAATCCCTGGCGATTTTTCGCCGCGTCAATCCAGAAACTCAGGCCATTCTCAACGTCGCCTACATTCAGGCACAGCGCGGTGAAGTCGAATCCGCAGTTGCGTCGTACCAGCAGGTCTTGTCGCGCGAACCCGGCAATAAAGTTGCCTCGAATGCACTGCAGCAAATCCGTCCTTCCATGGCTCAACCGGCGACCGTTGCATCAACGAGTGCTGTTCGCACTGAAGCCAAGGGCGTTGTAACGGCCCAGCAGGCATGGGAAGTGGAATCAAAACCAAACCCGGTTCCACAAGACAGTGTCAGCCTGCCAGCCCCGATCATCGCGTCGTTAGATGAACTTCCATCTCCTGCGGCCATCCCGAACTCCCCCGTCATCACACCTGGGGATTTCAACTGGGGCCCCACAGCAACCGCCCCGAAAACTGCGGCGAATCCCGCTGCCGGGAAATTGGAGTTCGAATTACCGGTACGGAGCGAACCACCTGCAGAGATCGAAATCGAAGCGCCGAGCGAGCCTGTTGCAGTGACGCCGGCAGAGACCACTCCAGTTCCTACAACGAATGTTCCTGTACCTGCAGCGCCATCGGCCTCGGCTGACGTCAAAAATGAACTGGTTGACGTGTTCGAAGGGGGTGAAAACGCCGCCGAACCGATGATGCCCGACACCCAGGAATTGACGGGGCTGGATTGGGCCAAAGCCGGACTCGCGAAACAGCGTGCCGAGATGGAATCCGGCACGAAGTCACCCGGTGACGTCCTGCAGGGATTCTGCCCGGTTGCGTTGCGCGATGAGCGTCGTCTTGCAAAAGCGATTGATCAGTACTCCACCGAATATCAGGGCGAGACCTATCGATTCAGTTCCGCCGAGGCTCGTGAGCGGTTCCTGGAACATCCGGAATGGTACATCCCGGCTGCTGGGGGGCTGGACATCATCGAAGTCCGAGTGGGCCACAATGTGACGCAGGGATCGCTCGATCATGCGGTCTGGTTCCGTCACAAGCTGCACATGTTCAGCTCGGCTGAAAACCTGGAAGCCTTCCGGGCAGCTCCCCGAGACTTCGTGGCGAAATGACAAAAGTCCAAATTCACGGCCTCAGTCAACCCCGATTGAATCCGACCAGACAAGACACGGCTCACCCTGTTCTCAATGGGTAAAATGCCGAACCGACTGCGACAGAGCCGCATCGCTCCGAACTTCACCCTGAGAAGTCGGAGCGATGCGCTTTTTTCGTTTCGGTTGCATCCGGGACGCGCGGCCCGTAAGGTGTCGTCTGATGGAGCCCGTGCCCACTTCCCTTCGGCCACGATATCGCACCGATGATCCTCACCGGCGAAGAAATCAAGTCGCAGTTGGGTAAGAGCATTCTGATCGAACCGTTCGATGAGAAGCAGCTCAACCCCAACAGTTATAATCTCAAGCTGCACGATGAACTCATCGTGTACGAAGAGATCGTGCTCGACGTGCGCCGACGCAACCGGTACCGACGGCACATCATCCCCCCCGAAGGATTCGTGCTGCAACCCCACAAACTGTACCTCGGACGAACCGTCGAGCGGACAGAAACCCACAACTATGTACCGATGCTCGAAGGACGCTCGTCGATCGCCCGTTTAGGACTTTTTGTCAATGCGTCTGGGGGATTTGGAAACGTCGGATTCTGTGGCTATTGGACGCTGGAACTCGTCGCCGTCCATCCGATCCGGATTTACCCCGGCCTGCCGATCTGTCAGATTCTGTATCATGCGCTTCAGGGAACGGTTAGCGAATACCGAAGTGACAAATATCAGAACAACCAGGATATTCAGCCAAGCCTGCTGTTCAAGGAATTACAGCAGCCCTCCCGCGACTTACAAATGCGGTTGGCGTTCGGCCAGGAGCTCTCTGAATAGCACCTGTCGCCCGACGACATTACGCTGCTGGTGCGGAAATCCTCTGCCGGTGAAATTTTCCCGGCCGGGACATCCGTTCGTTATCCCTCAATAGAATGCCTGCGAAACAAAACCCATGACTGCTTCGTTCATTATTGGAATCGACCTCGGAACCACCAACAGCGCATTGGCGTATGCCGCCCTGGAGACCGAGAAGCCCGACGTCAAACTGCTGCCAATCCCGCAACTTGTTGCTCCATCCACCGTCGAAAACCGCAATCTCCTGCCGTCTTTTCTGTACCTGGCCCCGAAGATCGAAGCCGCGTCAGGGGCTTATGATGTTCCCTGGGCAGTCGACCGTGAATATGCCGTGGGGGAAATGGCACGTCGCCAATCGGCAGAACTTCCCGAACGAACCGTCGGTGCCGCCAAGTCGTGGCTTTGCCATAGCCGCGTCGATCGCCATCAGTCCATCCTTCCCTGGGGAGCGGGCGACGATGTCGCCAAAGTGAGTCCCGTCACCGCCGCCCGGCGCTACCTGGAACATCTTGTTGCGGCATGGCACGACGCCTTCCCCAATCATCCGATCGCGGAACAACACGTCGTACTCACTGTCCCCGCGTCGTTCGATGCCAGTGCTCGTGAATTAACGCGCGAGGCCGCGTCACTCGCCGGACTCCCTGAAGGGCTCGTTCTACTGGAAGAACCGCAAGCTGCGGTCTACGCATGGCTGACCGAAATCGGCGACCGCTGGCGTAAAGTGTTGAAGGTTGGAGACACCTTGCTGGTCTGCGACGTGGGTGGCGGGACAACCGACCTCACACTGGTCGGCGTCGCGGAAGAAGCGGGGGAACTGATTCTCAAACGGATCGCGGTTGGCAACCACCTGCTCGTCGGTGGCGACAACATGGACCTGGCGCTCGCACACCATGTGGCGGGCCTGTTTGCCAAGAAGGGAGTCAATCTCGATCCGTGGCAATCGGTCTCATTGTGGCATGCCTGCCGCCTGGCCAAGGAAACGTTGCTCTCTCCCGATGGACCCAAGAAACATCCCGTTTCGATTCTCGGGCGCAGCAGCAAATTGATCGGTGGAACCGTCACAGTCGATGTTCCCAAGGACGCTACGCTCGAACTGCTCGTCAACGGCTTCTTTCCGAAGTGCGATGTCGCAGACCGACCGATTCGGCAGCGAGCATCTGGTTTTCAGGAACTCGGCCTCCCTTACGAATCCGATACAGCGGTGACTCGGCATCTGGCCGCCTTTTTACAAAGCCACGGCGACGGGGAAGGACATCCCGTTCGACCGACGCACGTCCTGTTCAATGGTGGGGTCTTCAAGGCTGATCCATTGCGCGAGCGATTGCTGGAAACGCTCAAGGCCTGGTTCCCGGAAACATCTCCCCAAACGCTGGAAGGGGTTCACGATCTCGATTACGCCGTCGCGCGCGGTGCCGCTTACTATGGCTGGGCGAAGACCAATGGGGGCGTTCGCATTCGCGGTGGAGCCGCCCGAGCCTATTACGTTGGCATTGAATCCGCAGGTCTGGCAATCCCCGGTGCTCCGCGGCCGTTGCGAGCCCTCTGCGTGGTCCCGTTCGGAATGGAAGAGGGGACCGAAGTCGATGTGCCGTCCGAAGCAATCGGCCTGATCGTCGGTCAGCCAGCACACTTCCGGTTCTTCAGTTCATCAACCCGCAAAGACGATGATCCCGGCGTACGGTTACAGCGCTGGTCCGACGAGGAACTCGCGGAGACTGATTCCCTCGAAGCAACGCTTCCCAAGGACGATGCCTTGGACGACCACTATGTGCCTGTTCAGTTTCACACCCGGATTACAGAACTTGGTGTCCTGGAACTCTGGTGCGTCAGCACACGCGGCAGTGGTCGCTGGAAACTGGAATTCAGTGTCCGGGACGATGTTGAAGGTCAGTAACAACTTCGTGCGAATACAGGTTCGTGCGAATACAGGCACGACAGCCGTCAACTGAGAAATTCGGACTGCGTGAGGGGCAACAGCGGTAAAACGTGATAACCCCGTTACCCGCGTCCTCCCTCACAACACGTTTCGCAGATCGTGTGACATCGCGAGCACTGCAGCTTGGCCCGGATTTCGAAAAGCGAACCACCACAGACAGGACAGACAGGCTTAACAGAGCAGGATTTCGGTTCTGGCGTGTTGGGGACTGGAAGGTTGGTATCCATCGAAACTTCTCCACGGGCGTCATTGCCGCGGTTGATTCTGTCGGTCACGATAATTCGAGTCAACTGAATACCAATCCACATGCTCGCGGCGAAACTCTTTCGAATACGCTTGCATGTTTCCCTTCCTGGATACCACGCATCAGATTCGCGCCATCGTAATGTGAAACTCGCTCTAATCGCCTTAGCGATTGGATCGCCATTTTCGACAATCGGCACGCGGCATCTTCTTCATCGTTGGCAGTTGGCGAGACCAATTCAAGACGTTACGATCCACTTTGCACCCGTGTGAGACCAGCCAGAGTTGCCGCGAGCGGAGGATTCAAGATGCGTCGGAGTTCATTCCCCAAGGCATGTCGAATTGGTTTTCTGGGACTTCTGTTGACGATCGGACTGTTGCTCTCAGAAAACGTTCGGGCCGCAGACGATGTTGCTGTCGCAACGCTGGGAACCTCGTATAAAACCGAAATCCTTCCCCTGATAACTCGCTATTGCCAGGAGTGCCATTCTGCCAAGCGAATGGAAGCAGATGTCGACCTGACGACGTTTAATACCATTGCTGAAATTCGGAAACATTCCAAGGTCTGGCAGAAGGCGGGCGAGATGCTCGACAGTGCCCAGATGCCTCCCAAGGATGCGAAGCAGCCAACGGACGACGAACGGAAAAAGTTGCAGCAATGGGTCCGCGGCTATCTGACATTTGAAGCCAATGCCCAGGCGGGTGATCCCGGGCGAGTTGTCCTGCGGCGATTGAGCAATTCGGAATATACGTACACGCTACGTGATCTGACGGGTATCCCGACGCTGGCACCTGCCAAAGAGTTTCCCGTTGATGGCGCTGCCGGTGAAGGCTTTACCAACACCGGAAATGCGCTGGTGATGTCCCCGGCGCTGATTACCAAGTATCTCGACGCCGCCAAACAAGTCGCCGGCCATGCAGTGCTGCTGCCGGATGGAATTCGATTTGCCTCGACAGACACTCCCAGTGATTGGACGAATGAGATCCTGGCAAAAATTCGTGATCTCTACCGAAAGCATGCCGATTCGGGAGGTGCTTCGCGAGTCAACCTGCAGGGGATCGTGTTTGAAACGAACGACGGTGGACGTCTGGCTGTCGAGAAATTTCTTGCGGCTGCACTGGCCGAACGTGAAGCTCTTGCCGCAGGACGGACGACGATTGAGGCCGTCGCCAAGGCACGTGGACTGAACGCCAAGTATCTGGGGCTGTTGTGGCAGTCGCTGAACGACAAGAAATCGTCGCTGCTGCTGGATCAGGTTCGCGCCCATTTCTGGGCCGCGAAGCCGGATCACTCAGATGCGGTCGCTGCAGAAGTCGGCCTGTGGCAGAAGGGACTATGGAAATTCTCAAGTGTTGGCCACATCGGTAAGGTCGGCGGGCCCAAAGCCTGGCAGGAACCCCTAACACCGTTGACGTCTCGGCAAGAGATGCGGATCAAGCTCCCAGCGAGTTCCGACCAAAAAGAGATCACACTGTATCTGGCGGCTGGCGACGTGGGGGACGGCAATGAGCGAGACTTTGCCGTGTGGGACCGGCCGCGCCTGGTGGCTCCTGGTCGACCGGATCTGTTGCTTCGTGATGTCCGTGATATTTATCGAGAACTTGTCGTGCGGCGTGAGCGGATCTTCGCTACTGCCTCCAAGAGTCTGACGGCAGCGGCGGAAGCAGCCAGTTCCAATGATTCGCTCGAACTGGCTGCACTCGCCAAAAAGCATGATGTGGAACCGGATCTGCTGGCGGCGTGGCTCGATTATCTCGGGATTGGCGTCGGAAGTTCGATCAAGATCGAAACACACTTCACTCAGAAAAACACGAGTGCCAATGGTTACGAATTCATTAAGGGTTGGGGGCCACCGCAGACTCCGAATGTCTCGGCAAATTCTTCAGATCAGCATGTCCGCGTCCCCGGCAACATGAAACCGCATAGTATTGCGATGCATCCGGCCCCGACACTGAATGTCGTCGCAAGCTGGCGAAGTCCGATCACAGGACGAGTGAAAGTCGAAGCGTATGTCCAGCACGCTCACCCTGAATGTGGGAATGGCGTGACCTGGACACTGGAAGTTCGTCGAGGGAACACACGACAGCGATTGGCCAGCGGAGTCTCACAGGGTGCGAAAGAGATCCCTGTCGGTCCCTTCGAAAACATCCCGGTAAAGCCAGGTGAAATGATTTCGCTCGTGGTCGGACCGCGTGATGGCAATCATTCCTGTGATTTGACGGCTGTCGATCTGACACTGACCGGCGAAAAGGTCTGGAATCTCGCCAAGGATGTCTCACCCGATATTCTGGCAGGGAATCCTCATGCCGATAACTTCGGCAATGCAGGTGTCTGGCATTTCTACACCGAACCGGTCACGGGCGACACCGGTGCCGTCATTCCCGCTGATTCTCTGCTGGTCAAATGGCAGGGGGCGGCCAATGCAGAAGAGAAAAAACGGCTGGGCGATGAGATTCAAAAGTTGCTCGCATCGGGGCCTCCGGTTGCAAAGGATAGCCCGGATGCAGCGCTCTACCGGCAATTGACGTCACTCAATGGTCCGCTGGTGGGACGGTTCCTGCAAGACTGGCTATCAAAGCCAAAGACAGAGACATCAACGACCACGCCCGCCAAAGATGTGACGGGACTTGATCCCGCGCTGTTTGGCAAGCATCCCGATGGCTCGGCGATTGATCCTGCCAGCCTGTGCGTGAAGGCACCGTCGGTCATTGAAGTCCGTCTTCCTGCCGATCTGGTGATCGGCTGCGAATTGGTGACGACCGGTCGGCTGCATGAAACGGCAGGACCAGAAGCGAGCGTACAGATGACCTATCTGACGGCCAAACCCGAACAGCCTCTGGGTTTGATCCCGACGGCCGTTGCGGAAACGAATGCCGGTGGCCCATGGACGTCGAACAATCGCGGAGTCTCTTTTGCCACGCCGATCATCGTGAATGATGGTTCGCCAGCACGAACGCGGATCGAAGCGGCGATGCAGGATTTCCGCAGCTTGTTTCCAGCAGCACTCAGTTACACCAAGATCGTTCCCGTCGATGAAGTCGTCACACTGACACTCTTCTATCGCGAAGACCACGAACTCGCCCGGTTGATGCTCAGTGATGCAGAGCAGCGTCAACTGAACACGTTGTGGGACGAATTGCACTACGTCAGCGGCGATGCATTGACCCTCGTCGACGCGTATGCCCAGTTGATGGAATACGCGACTCAGGATGCCGACCCGAAAGTCTTCGAACCGCTTCGCAAACCGATTAATGATCGAGCGGCGGCGTATCGTCAGTTGCTGATCGACACTCAACCGGTTCATCTCACTGCCGTGCTGGAGTTCGCCGGGAAGGCTTACCGACGACCATTGACCGCCGCGGAGGCAACCGAACTGCGCGGCCTGTATACACGTCTCCGCAAGGAAGAGATGGGACATACTGACGCGATTCGACTGACGATCGCGCGAGTCCTTGTGTCACCTGCGTTCCTGTATCGAATCGAAAAGCCAGGCCCTGCAGCAGTGCAGGTCCCTGTTTCTGACGATGAACTCGCCAATCGCCTCAGCTACTTCCTGTGGTCGTCACAACCTGACGAGGAACTGATGCGAATCGCCTCCGAAGGGAAACTGCATCAGACCGAACAATTGGTCGCACAGATGCAGCGAATGTTGAAGGACCCACGTACCCGTCGGCTTGCGACTGAATTCGGGTGTCAGTGGCTCCATATTCGTGACTTTGATCATCTCGACGAAAAGAGCGAGCGACATTTCCCGACGTTCGTGGGATTGCGGGAAGCAATGTACGAGGAATCGATTCAGTTCTTTACGGATCTGTTCCAGCGAGACGGATCTGTCGTCGAGATCCTCGATTCCGACTACACGTTCCTGAACGAAGACTTGGCTAAGCACTACGGAATCCCCGGTGTCACCGGTAACCAGTGGCGACGGGTCGATGGCGTTCGCAAATTCGGTCGAGGTGGGATTCTCGGGCAATCGACAACCTTGGCGATGCAGTCAGGAGCATCGCGCACCAGCCCGATTCTGCGAGGCAACTGGATCAGCGAAGTCCTGCTGGGCGAACGTCTGCCACGACCTCCAAAGGATGTCCCTCGGCTTCCTGAAGATGAAACCGTGACCGAAGGCCTGACCGTCAGACAACTGGTGGAAAAGCACAGCAGCGATCCCAAATGTGCCGTATGTCATCAGCGGATCGATGCCTTTGGGTTTTCACTGGAAGGATACGATGCGATCGGACGTCGTCGGGACAAAGATCTCGCCGGACGTCCGATCGACACCAAGGTCAAGGCAATGGATGGTGCCGAATTCGACGGAATTGACGGCCTGCGCAATTACCTGTTGACTGCCCGCCGCGATGCCTTCGTCAAGCAGTTTTGCCGAAAACTGCTCGGGTATTCACTCGGCCGCGGGGTACAATTGTCGGACGAACCGTTGCTGGCCGAAATGCAGGCGGAACTGAAATCGAAGAATTATCGAGTTGTCGCTGCTCTGGAGACGATCATAAAAAGTCGCCAGTTCCGTGAAATTCGCGGTAAACAACGTGAATCGGATGAACAGGAATAACGTGTTCTCCCCCGGGGAGTCCAAGTAAGAAAATCAGGCTCTGGGTGCCACGGTCTTGGAGTCTTCGACAAGGCCGTGTGCATTTTCCGTTTTGTGATTATCAGAGGATATCGTGCTTCGGATTTCGCCAGCGTGATAAATGAAGACATGGCCTTGTCGAAGACTCCAAGACCGTGGCACCCATGAGACTGACGATATCCTGAAACAGACGACTCGTCAGGTCGGACAAGAGCGACCATAACCGACGACACCAGGAAACATGACGCGAATGAGAATTCGATACCCAAAAATCTCGATTTGAATTACTCTGCTGATGTTGGCATTGTGCTGAATGCACAGGAACAGGAGCATCTCCATGAATCACCAGTTTTCTCGACGTACATTTCTTCGCGGCTTGGGTGTCACCATGGCATTGCCGTGGATGGAATCACTTCCCGTCTGGGGCGATGAACCTGCTGGGGCGAACAAGGCGAGTGAAGCACCGGTTCGTCTGGCGGTCCTGTTCGCCGGAAATGGGTTCCACGGTCGGGAATGGTGGGCGAAGGGAGAAGGGACCGGGATGGAACTCGGCAAGGTGCTTGAACCCCTGGCCGACTTCCGCGAAAAGATGCTGTTCATCCGGGGCCTGTATAATGCCGAGGCTTTGAAGGGAAACATTCACAGTTCGCAGACGGGCAACATCCTGTCGGGGGCACCACTGGCATCCGGTGGTGATATCCGTTCGGGAACGAGCGTTGATCAGTTGCTCGCACAGAAGTATGGACATACGACACGAGTCCCCAGCCTGGTGCTCGGCTGTGAAAAGTCGAACCCGTCCGTCCACAAGAATTATTCGATGCTGTACAGCTCGCACATTTCCTGGACTTCGCCGACGACCCCGACACCCCTGGAACTCTATCCCGCTCTCGCCTTTGATCGACTGTTTCGAGACGAAGCCGAAAAGGGTGACAAGAGTGTTCTGGATGCAGTCCTGTCCGATGCGCGCGACATCCGGCGACAGATCAGTAACTCCGACCAACGTAAGTTGGATGAGTATCTCGATTCCGTTCGCGACGTCGAACAGCGGATCGACAACGCCGGAAAGAAAGGGGAATTGCAGGGCTGGCGTCCAACCCTCGACAAGCCGAATATGCCTCGCCCGGCCGATGGGATTCCGCAGAACATCGCTGATCACATGCGGTTGATGTGCGATATCATGGTGCTCGGTTTCCAGACTGACACGACACGCATTACCACGCTGAAACTGAACAACGATCATTCGTCGTTGCGATTCCCACATCTGGGGGTGGATTACATGATTCACCATCTGCTGTCACACTCCGACACTGCAGACTGGTTGAAGGTGAATCAGTTCTTCGTCGAGCAACTCGCGTATATCGCTCGCAAACTCGATGGGATCCAGGAAGGGACTCGTACGGCCCTCGACAATTCGATGCTGATGCTCTGCTCCAGCATGATGTCTGGCAGTCACGATGCATCGCAGTTGCCGGTGGTGATGGTAGGCCGGGGAGGCGGTCGCATCCAGACAGGTAAGATCCTGGATTACAAGGACAAGCCAAACCGCCAGATGTGTCGGTTGTACCTGTCGATGATGGACAAGATGAATGTCCATCAGGACAAGTTCGGCGACGCGACTGAACCGTTGAACGAAGTGTAGCCATGACGCCTGCCGGGGAGGTTGGTTCGCGCAGTACTCCGCTTCCAGGCAGGCGATTGAGTTGGTGTCGACGTTTGCTGTTCAATGCGCTGATGCTGGTTGGCGTCTGGCTGTCGATCGAAGTGACGGCCTATGTGGTGATGCCATTCAATCTCGGTTCAATGAGTCAATTGGCCGAACAGCGTAAAACTGCTGCAAATCAGGACCCGTACAATCCCGGGGGGCAATTCACGGCTCCCGCCGTGTTACACCCCTACGTCGGCGCGGTGATGCAGCCGAGGAATGACGACGAACGGCGTTTCAACGGCAAATTCCGCGTGACAGAATTCGGCTTCGTTGATGAGGGCTCGCCGATTCACAAGCGATCGCCTGAGCAGGTGATCATCGGCATCCTGGGGGGTTCGGTCGCACGGCAACTCTCCTTGAATGCGACCGATGTCATCGCCGAAGAACTTTCCAAAAGCCCTCAATTCACGGGCAAAAAGTTCCAGTTCGTGCGGCTGGCCAGTAACGGCTACAAGCAGCCACAGCAATTGATGATCGTCAACTACATGATTGCCCTGGGGGCGGAATTTGACATCCTGATCAATCTGGACGGCTTCAACGAAGCGACATTGCCAGAGGTCGACAATGTTCCGTTCGGAGTGAACGTCACCTTTCCGCGCGACTGGGGCAAGCTGATCGCCGGAACGGCCAGCCCCGAATTCGTGAAGATGGGAGGCGTGGTCGCTCACATGCGGCAATTGCAACGTGACGACGCACGGTGGTTCAGCCGATCACCCTGGCAGTACTCACCCACAGCCAACCTGATCTGGGCGATTCGTCAGCAGAGGTCGAATCAGGCGATCAGTCTGCAATTGTCCGAGATGACAAAGTTTACGGAGACCGAGCGAACCTATTGCGGTTCCGGGCCGCCGGAGACGTTCGCCTCGACCGAACAGATCTACGATCACTGTATCGGAATCTGGAGCCGCTGTTCGGTCGCGCTGCATCAATTGTGCGACGCGCAGGGGATCCGTTATTACCACTTTCTGCAACCCAATCAGTACCTGCAGGGATCAAAGCCGATCAGTTCCGAAGAAGCGGCAGTTGCTGTGAACGAGTCGATTCAGTCGTGCAGAGCCGTTCGAGCCTGCTTCCCGAAGATGCAGGAGGAAGGGGCAAGACTCGCCAATCAAGGAATTCGCTTCACCGATCTGACACAAGTCTTTGCTGAACATCCCGAGCCGATTTATGTCGACACATGCTGCCACGTGGTTGAAGCAGGTGACATCCTGATGGCACGAGCAATTGCGGCTCGAATTCGATCAAAACCATAGGCGATTGACGCTCGGTTGCGACTCGTTAACGATTGCTGTCGTTGGGCGATCCGATCTCCAGCGGATACAAATTCACACGACACGTCCGATTGAATCAGCATATGGAGACGACTGCGGACTGTTTGATTTCCACACACCATTCAAATGTGACAGCATCACTGTCATGAGCCCCGGCCTCGAATTCCTGAGTGTAATTCCGTCACGTTGACTCCTCAAATTGGACTCCCTGGCGGTCTATTGACCGCAAAACAACCTGTTGAAAAACCATACAGATCAGCCATCTTTTGTATGGCGATTTTGATTTCGTCAGGTTACAAATATTTTCAGCAATCCGGTGCGGGCCGGAATTGCAGGAAGACGACGAACGAAACTCGATCCAGAATGTCTTGGTATTCCAGATCGAAGGGCAGCGTCGAGGTTTCGAGGCTGGTCGCTACCTGTCGGGAGGGAAGCGACTGGAGATGTATTGAACGTCGAGATGGCCAGGTTTGCGATGAGTCCCCTCTTCCTTCGCCCGTTCGGGCATGATGACATTCGTACGACTTTGAAGAGAACCAGTTTGGTTCGCAAAGGGTAATTATGGTTAAGAATCTCTATGTCGGAAACCTGCCGTATAACACGACGGCAGATGATCTGCGAGAAGCGTTTTCGCAGTTTGGTACTGTGGCTCATGCACAGGTTGTGACTGACCGCGAAACCGGTCGTTCGCGCGGGTTCGGATTCATCGAAATGTCCGATGGTGGCGATGCGGCCGTCGAAGGAATGAACGGTGCCCCATTCCAGGGCCGTACCCTGACCGTCAACGAAGCTCGTCCTCGCGAAGAA
>JBAWWJ010000077.1:0-30849 GCA_037146815.1 Planctomycetota bacterium | reverse complement strand
CTGACCTCCTTCCAGAGGCCAGACAGCATGACCGAAATGTGTTACCCATGTCCCCAGTCTATACAAATGCAAGTTGGGCCACCCTCGGCTGCTAGTCCTATTGGTGTAAGACGGACATCTTGTCCGTCGCGAATTTCGACGGACTGGAAGTCCGTCGTACAAGCCTCGTGAACCATCTCATTTCTTGTCATTTGCCGCGCGGCGTGGTCCTCCCCAGAGTGGGGTGGCGAGTTCCTTGCTCCAAGCGTTCCATTGCTTTTCCAACTCGCCCACTTTCTCGGGATTGGTGGCAGCGAGGTCGCGTGATTCTCCGATGTCATCCTTCAGGTTGTAGAGCCTCGGGGCTGTGACATTGCGTGATGAATCGTTGTCGGCCGTTCGATCGTATTGCACCAGCTTCCAGTCGCCCTGCCGAATCGCGTTCTGCTCACCCAGTCTCCAATAGAGCGTATCGTGTGGCTGCCCCGTCGACTTGCCTGTGATGTAGGGCAGTAAGTTGACACCGTCGAACTTCCAGTCGGGTTTGACCGGGATTCCCGCTGCGGCTAACGCTGTCGGCTGAATGTCCAGTTGAATGACGGGATTTTTGTACACGGTTCCGGCGGGAATGTGACCTTTCCAGTGAATCAGGAAGGGGACTCGAATACCCCCTTCGAGAGTCGTTCGCTTGCTGCCTCGCAAGGGAGCGTTGTTGCTGGCATTGATGGTCGTTCCCTGCATTGTCGGTCCACCATTGTCGCTGATAAAGAAGATCAAGGTGTTTTCTTCCAGGCTGGCGTTTCTCAGTGCGGCCAGAACCTTTCCGACGGAGTCATCCATGGCAGATAACATGGCGGCATAGGTCTGTCGTGATTTCGAACTGATCGAACTGAACCTGGCCAGCCGGTCGCCATTCGCTTCCATCGGTGTGTGGACAGCGTTGAACGCCAGGTACAGGAAGAACGGTTGCTTCTGATGTCGGTCGATGAACGAGACGGCTTCGCGGCCAAACGCATCGGTCAGGTATTCCGGTTCGGTGATTTTCGTCGTCCCGCGCAGCAGCGATGCTTCTTGTTTATCGAAGTAGGTGTGGGCTCCACCCAGGAACCCGAAGAACTCGTCAAACCCGCGTTGCTGAGGATGGTGCTTCGGCCCCGCGCCAAGGTGCCACTTTCCGATCAGTCCGGTGACGTATCCGGCTTCCTTGAGTCGATTGGCGATCGTTGTTTCCGACAATGGCAGACCAATGCCGTTTCCACCGCCACCACCACCTTCGCCCCCCGGATTAAATTCGTGCCCGAACCGTTGTTGATAGCGAGCCGTCAGCAACCCGGCTCGCGTCGGACTGCAGTAGGGGCCGGAAACGTATCCATTCGTGAATCGGGCTCCCCCCGCAGCAATGGAGTCGATGTGCGGAGTCGGAATGTCCTTTCCGCCCTGGAATCCCAGGTCCGCGTATCCCAGATCATCTGCGACAATGATGAGGATGTTGGGCTTTTGTGCCGCCTCATTGGCATGCACAGTGGCGGCAAGGGGAATGAGGAGTGTGGCAACCAACAGTGGAAACGAAGAAGTCCTGCCGGGCATCAAAAATTCCTCAAGGCGTTGAATTGTGGAGCATTCGGCTTGGCACGCCGACAGGGAGAATGATGCCTCGAACGAGTGTCATTTTCCAGACGAGTCGAAGATCCGACAAAGAAGGGATCGACCGGCTGCAACCCCCGGCTACCTTCTTTGATCGCTTCGCGATCATAAATCCCCTCGCTACAGTCCCTGCCATCCTGCCGTAACCGACTTCGGAAAATGGCAATCACGGGACGTCGAATTCGAGGCTGAGGCGGTGACACAGCAAACGCGACGTGAGACATTCCAGACGCCGAAGGCGTCACAGATCGTAGCCGGGGGTCAAAGCGGTCAAAGCGAAGCGGCGACCCCCGGATCGAAGAACGCGATAACACAAAGCATCCTGAAGGGATGCCAGATCTCGTCATATCAAGTACTCCGAACCGTAGAGGGTATAGGCGTCGCCGTCGCCGCTCCACTCATGGAAACCTCAAATTTAGCCTGCAAAAATGCTTCACGGCGTTGCTACCTCATCCTTAGAAAGGCCTTCGTTCTCGGTAATCGTCAGGAATTGCTGGAATCGATGAAACGGGAATCGTAGAATTTAGACCACGTCTTTTCCGTGCCTGGCGATTCGAATGTTTCATCGACGAAAGGGGGCCGGTATGTCTAAGTTTCGTTTGGAGCAAATTCGCAACATTGTTCTTGTAGGTCATGGTGGGGTCGGCAAAACGACTCTCGCCGACCAGATGCTGTACAAGGCAGGGGTTGGGACCCGGCCTGGTTCAGTCGATGACGGAACCAGTCTGCTGGACACCGACGACGAAGCCCGACAGCATCACTTCTCCATCTCGGCTGCGATGGTTCACTTTGAACATCACGGGATGCGAATCAATGTCATCGACACCCCCGGTTATCCCGACTTTGTGGGGCAGGTCATTTCCGCCGTCTGTGCTGCGGAAACGGCATTCATCACCATCAATGCCGCCGCCGGGATCGAGGCGAACACACGGCGGACTTTTGAACTCGCCGGCAAAGCTCATCTCGCGCGGATGATCGTTCTCAATAAACTCGATCACGAAAACGTCGATTTCCCCCGATTGATCGCGACGATTCAAGAGACGTTTGGTTCCAACTGCATTCCGATGAATGTCCCTTGCGGAATCGGAGGCAACTTCAAAGGGGTCAAGACAACTCTGTCGACGGGACCTGTCGAACAGAATGGTGCTGTCATCAGTCCCGCCGCAAATGGTGTGGCGATGATGGACGCGATTATCGAGGCCGATGAAGAACTGATGGAACGCTATCTCGACGGTCAGGAGCTCAAATCGGATGAAGTCCTGGGAGGGATCAACAAGGCGATTGGGGCGGGAACGCTGATTCCGATCTTCTGCGTGAGTGCTCGTACGGGAGTGGGCGTTGCGGAACTGATGGATTCGATCGCGGACTTCGCCCTGACACCGGGCGAACTTGTTCGCCATGCTACGGGGGACGGTGGTCAGGATGTCGAGATTAACACCAGCGCCGAGGCACCTCTGGTGGCTCAAGTCTTCAAGACACGGATTGATCCATTTGTGTCGAAGATGAGTTTTATTCGAGTTTTGTCCGGGACGCTGACCAAGGATTCGACTGTCCGCGATATGCGTACCGGACGTGGAGTGAAAATTCACCAATTGCTGGACGTCCAGGGGGGGCAGGTCGAAGCCGTTGAGGAAGCGCACGCCGGGGATGTCGTTGTTGTCACGAAAGTCGATGAGTTTCAGGTGGGGGACACTTTGGTGGGTGGAGATCGCTCGATGGTCCTCCCTTCGATCGAGTTTCCAACACCGATGATCGGGCTGGCGGTGGAGCCGAAGAGTCGCAGTGATCAGCAGAAGATTTCCGGTGCACTGCACAAGATCGAAGAAGAAGATCCGACATTCCGCATCACTCGCGATCCTCAGACGCATGAAATGGTGATGCGTGGAATGAGTGATCTGCATCTGCAGATTGTTCAGGAACGACTGCACAAGCGTGACAAGGTCGATGTTGTCGTACATGCTCCCAAGGTTCCGTATCGCGAAACCTGCAGCGGCCGGGCCGAAGGTTCTTACCGTCACAAGAAGCAGTCGGGTGGTTCAGGACAATTCGCAGAAGTCCATTTGCGAGTCTACCCGCTGCCTCAAGATGTTGATCCTGAAACGTATTTCACTCGACAGCAGTTTGAGAGCCTGCGGGAATTCCATTACGACAAGGAATTGAACTTTGCATTTCTCGACTGTGTTTCGGGTGGTTCCGTTCCCAACCAGTTCATCCCGGCGGTCGAAAAGGGGATTCGCGAGCGGATGGAAAAAGGGGTGATTGCCGGGTACCAGGTTCAGGATCTCGCCGTGGCTCTGTTCTTTGGCAAGGATCATCCCGTCGACAGCAATGAAGCGGCATTTCGAACGGCGGGAAGCTGCTGTTTCCGCGATATCTTTCAACAAGCCAGACCCAGCCTGCTGGAACCTGTCATGCATCTGGAGGTGACCGTTCCGGCTGACCATGTCGGCTCTGTAACAAGTGACTTGAATACGCGTCGTGGTCGGATGGAAGGGATGGATCCGCTGCCGGGGAACATGACAGTCGTTCAGGCTCGGGCGCCGCTGTCAGAACTGATGACGTATGCCCGGTCGCTGTCGAGCATGACGGGTGGACAAGGTTCGTACTCGATGGAATTCAGCCATTACGAACAAGTCCCACCGCATGAACAGCAGAAAATCGTTGCTTCAGCCAAGATGAAGCATGACGAAGAATAGTTGACTTCCGGAGGACGGCCGCTCGTGGCCGTCCTTTCGGTGGATCATTGGTGAATACCTCTTACTTGACGATCTCGTCGGGGCTTTTTACGTCGGATGCAGTCGCGTCAGGATCTGTCACGGGCTTGCCCTTCGATCCCTTTCTCCACTCGGCTACTTCCTGAGCACGTCGTTTCAGGTAAACCAGCCAGCGTTGTGCCCAGACAAATTCCGTGGCCAGGATTGCCAGGCCGGCAGGAATGACGACCGTCGCCGGACCGGGAAGCAGGATCATGGCGATGCCGACAATCAGCACCGACATGCCGAGAACAAAAACCACCAGTTTACGAATGGGGCGCAGAATTCCCGATGTGGTTTCAGTCGGGATTGAAACCGTTGTGACTTCGTCGCTTGTTGAAGGATCGCTCGCGTCCATGAGACTATTGTACGAACTAAGGACGTCGGCAGAACAGGGAGGCTGTCGTATTGTCTCAGGGCCGGGTTTTGAAATGGAGAAGGGCAGAACGATGGGGGGAGAACGATAGAAGAAGCTATCATCGTGATTCTTGATCGTTCTGACGATGTTCTCGCTCTGCGGGAGGAGGAGACCTTCGGTCGGGGGTTTCGGCGGGGTCGGGAGACCCGCGCCGAACAACGGCCCGCGTCGAACTTGTGAACTGGCGTGCGAAAGTTTATCTGCCAATCTGGGCTTCGCCGCGTAATTCCTTGCCGCGATTCAGCAGTTCCTGGTTGGGGACCATCTGTTGTGGTTGCAGCTCGAACGAAGCAGACTGACGGTCGGTGACTCGGTACGGTAGAAGATTGTCCGAGAAGAAGTCAATTCCAGGCCACTGATACCAGGGGGCTCGCACGGGGACCAGTTTTGTCGTCGTTTCATAGCCATCTTTGATCAGCGTCAACTCCCGTTTCCCATAGTAGGTGAAGTCGACGGCGGTCGGGGTATAGCCGATTTCGCGACCTTCCAGCAGGACCATTGCACCGGGAGGATTCGAGTAAACCATCAACCTGCGGCTGACGCAACCGGTCGAATTGAGAGAAAACAATGCGAGAGAGGCAACCAGAACCAAACGGCAGTTCCATCGCATCGGCGCAGCGCTGCTCGACGCATCTTGTTGATGCGGTGCGGATTGCGTTGTGATGTGAGATGTCGTCACGGCATTCGCCCGAATTCAAATGGACCAATTCCCCTGAACAATGGCGGGGATTCTAGTGATGACGGGATTTTGGGCCAATCGCAATATTTCATAAACGTGGCAGGTCTTTTTGAGGATTGAAGTTGCGTCAATCGAGCCGTCTCCCGCAGATCGCGGTGGCGACAGAATTTGCCGTGTGTGCTATCTTTTGCTGGGAGTGTAGCGGTTTTCACACGGGCGAGTAAAAACGAATTCTCCACCGGATGGGCCAGTATCCGAAATGGACCAGTACCCGAATTCGGCGGTGCAGCTACAATAATGTTTACGTGAATTGACGATCGTTACGAACAGACCATCAGAAGGCCTGCGCTGGTCGCAGTTGAAGTTCGCATGCTTTGGGAACAGCAAGTTCGCTATGCCGCATTGACTGATGTCGGTTTCCGACGTCAGAACAATCAGGATGCGTGCGTCGTTCAACTGGCTCCCGATCAGCAAACATGGCAACAACGTGGTCATCTGTTCGTCGTTGCGGACGGCATGGGGGGCCATGCGGTCGGTGAATTGGCGAGCAAGATTGCCGTCGACACGATTCCACATACATTCGACAAGTTACGGCAACTCAACGCGAAAGATGCTCTTTGGGCTGCGATCGAAGCGGCCAATTCCGCGATTTACGAACGGGGAATGCAGAACAAAGACTTCCTGCGGATGGGAACAACCTGCAGCGTCTTGTTGCTCTGTCCGCAGGGGGCAATTGTTGGGCATGTCGGTGACAGCCGTGTTTACCGCATTCGTAACCGACTGATTGACCAGTTGTCGTGCGATCACAGTCTGGTCTGGGAATTGATTCAGCAGCGCAAGGTGCACCCTCGCGATGCAGAACGAATGTGTCCTCGCAACGTCATTACCCGGTCACTCGGCCCGGAACAGGCCGTTCAAGTTGACATGGAGGGACCGTTTCCTGTCCTTCCCGGTGATACGTTTGTCGTCTGTTCGGATGGGTTGTGTGGTCTGCTGAGTGATTCTGAAATCGGCATGATCACCAGCGAATTGCCGCCGACGGAAGCGTCGCGCCTGCTCGTCCATCTGTCCAACTTGCGAGGCGGTCCTGACAACATCACGGTGATTGTCGTTCGCGCAGGAGAAATTCCGGAAGGGGCGGGCGACAGTGATGTTGATATCCCCGCTCGCAATGGAGGAATGGGTTGGTGGGGCTACGGTTTGATGTGCCTCCTCGCCGCTTTCTTTCTGCTCGGTTTGAGCATGACCCTGCTCGATCCGCTGCAACGCGCCGCAGGAATCGGCTTGATCTCGGCATCGGTTGCCTTGTCAGCGACATGGTTGCTCATCAGTCGCATGCGAAAAAAACCTGTGGATCACGCGAGAAGTCCTGATGCGGGCTCGACGATTGTCTGGCGTCCGTATCGCACAGCGTCAGCTCGGATCACGGAAGAGTTTTTGCAGTACCTGGCGCGAATGGAAGGGGAACTGCAAAAGGCTGCGATGGACGAGAACTGGGCGATCGACTGGAAACTGCTGAATGATGTCTATCGCAAGGCTTCGGACTTCCTGACTCGTAAGCGGTTCGCGAAGGCGATGCTGGAATTCAGCCGGGTCTTCGACATCCTGATGGTGGGTGTTCATACTCACCGGAAGCAGATTCAGCATGAGAACCGCTGGGGGAAGGGTAGTAACCCTTCCGTCAAGTCACGTCCGTCGTGAGGCTGACCGCAGCGAAGTCGTATTGCTGAGACACATCATGCAGGACGATCGACCGCTCATCGTGATGCTCGAAGACGATCATGAACGAATCGCGCGCTTTGCAGCCGTGCTTTCAAGAAGCTTCCGCTTTCTCTACTGGCGAACTGCCCACGACTTCATCGCCAATTTCCCGAATATCCCGAAACCACAGCCCGGGAAAATCGTGAATCAAGCCGCGGACGCTCGCTGTTCCTGCGTCGGCGCAGGGACCAGCGAAACTGTCTGAATCAGCTTGCCTCCCCCTTCCGTGCGCTGAAGTGTTTCAACGTGCTCGGAGCTGACCGATACGGATTTCACGCAGCCCAGTCGGATTAGCGTGCTGGCAAACTGTTCTTCAATCGATTTGCCCACGTCGCGCGGTTCAATCCCTTTCTGCGGGATGAACTTCACTTGCAGTTCGTTCTGGCGAACGTGAATCACCTGGAACTGAGCGACACCGTGCGATCGCAGCATCGTGTCGACGACGACCGGCGGGCTGAGCAGTTGCCACGTGCCGCGATCGCTGCGCAGATGAATCTGGCTTCCCTTGCGACTGAAGACCTCGACCCGCGGCAGAACGCTGCCACACGGGCAGATGTCGTTGTTGATGCGAACGCTATCGTCGACGCGATAGCGGATGATCGGCTGGACCTTGCTGATCAGGTTCGTCACGAGGACGTGGTCGGAAAGTTCGCCAGGGCTGGCCGGGTTCCCGTTCGCATCGCGCGGTTCCAGGATCGAGAAATCCGTGTTCAGGTGCTTCTGTCCGAATCGACACTGGGTCGATAGCGGCAGGCACTCGGTCATGCCGTAGTGATCGACCAGGATCGTGTTGGGGAATGCGCGGTGAATCGCATCGCGCGCCATCTCGGTCAAGGCTTCGCTGCCGACGGAGATCAACCCGGGATCGAAGTCGATGTGACCGCCGTCGAGCCGGAATCGGGCCAGCATCTCGACCGCGGTCGGATAGGCATGCATGTACTCGGGCTTGTACTGGTTGAGATCCGCGACGATCCGCTCGACCGAGTTCACGACCGGAAAGAACTTCATCTGGATGAATGGCCGAGCCCACAGTTCTCCGGAACGAGCCGCCTGCCATGTCATCGAATGTGCATGCTCGGCGGCCAGAACGGTGGAGCGGATCGGATAGAGCACCGTGGCGCAGGCCCGTCGCAGCGTGACCCAGTCGCGAATCATGCGGCCGGTCGTCGATCCCCGCAGAATGGCCCAGTCGCGGATTCCGGTCACCATCCACGATGGCTTGCCCGACGTTCCACTCGACTTGTGGACCAGGTATTTGTTCTTGAGAATCGGCAATTCCGGCCGGTGGCTGCCATCGTCGGTGGCGATCACCTGTTTCAGAGTCACGACTCGATCCGCGATCGTGTCGTCGAACTGTTCCATCATGGTCGACTTCGTCGTCGGTGCGATCTGTTCCAACTGGATGTTATTCAGATCGATGTGCTTCAGACGTTCGTGTTGAAACGGAACGTGTTGCCTCGCATGGGATAGCAGCGACTTCAAGCTGCTTTGGCGATAGGCTTCGAGTCGAGCCGTCGAGTTCATTCGATCGCGAGCGAGAGCTCGAAATGCAAATCCATAGAATGTAATCGAATGATACGGCACGCCTGATCCTCCCTGAAAGCGCCTGTTGATCCAAGGGATTATCGGCTAACCGAACGTTGGTGTTGAAACGCCTCCATGAGTAAATCGACAGCTACGGCGGCCAGAGCCCCATTGCTCCTACAATCGCTACACGGGGCCCTCGGATTCCAACTGCTGACGACATTGCTCCAGGATCTTCATCTGCTCTTCTGTGGGCTTTGGAGCACCGACCACTTGTCGGCGGCGTGGAGCAATTCCTGAGCGGCCGAAAGATCGTCGATGTTCTTTTCGAGTAATTGAGAATTGGATCGAGTCGGACTGGTTCCCATTTGCAGTTGCGTTTCAAAGCCGCAACTCGCCTCGCTGATCCGGAAGTGGTCGAGAGCGGGACCGTGGCGGTATGCAGTTTGCCTCTCCTCTCCACTCTGTTGATTTCGTCGCGACTTTCCAACTGGCCTGGTACGTCGGCAATTGACGTACTTTGCTTTTGCAATTCGGGGTTACGTCCCGACGACAACCAAAATACTCCAGTTTCCAAAAAGAGGTGGAATCCGTATGTCGGTTCGGATGCTCATGAAAGCAGCAGTGCTGCTCGCCGCATTCATGGATGTTGCGGTATTGGCGGAAGGACCCGAATCGGAAATCAAACGTGACTCCAAGGAAAACGCGCGAACTGCAAACACAGTACAAACCGCAGAACCCGAAGCGGGGCGGAACTCGGCAAAAGTCGCTGACGCAAATGGAGTGGTGCCGCGAGATCTGCGGGTCATCGTCATCACTTCGAAAGACTCGGAGATGTGCCGACGTGAACTGGAGCGACTGTTCAAAGCGGGTGGCGAATTTGAAGCGATGCGGTCTCAGGGCTGGAAGATCGGAGTCACTCCCGACAACCATATTCAACTGGTCGACAAAGCCGAGGCAGCCGACCTGCTGAAGCAACTCGAAGCGAGCGAATTTCCTGTCGTAGCCTGTGTGAGTGACAATGAAATCGTCCGTTCCTTTAAGGACGGCTGCTCTACCCCGTTGGACGCCTGGACATTTGGCTGGCTGATGAAGGGGATCAATGAGCGACCGAAGGAACCGGTTCCGACGGCGATTCGTGTTGCAACCACCGGGCACTATCCATTGCGTGGAAACCATTGGTCAGTGGACGGCGACACGAACCCCACCAAGGAATCACTGGTGGTTCATCTGCGCGGTGCGAATCACGTCAATCTCTTGAACCGGGAATGGAAGATCGAAGAGTGGTCGACAGAAGAATTGCGTTCACTGCACGATGATCTGCATGAAAAATACGGTCCGCCTGCCACTAATTCTGCTCCCGCTGCGAAAGCGTCGAGCTTCGATCAGTTTTCACCGAATCGCAAGGCAATGGGGAAGTTCTGACAGTTCCTCCGACATTTGAAGGCCCGCACCAAGCAGGTTTAGAGCATCAAACTGAAATCTCGTACGTCGATCAATTTGATTTCAGATCAAAGTCGTATCGAGTCTTGTCGGGCGTCACTTCGACGAACAGCTTGGACTTCTTGTAGTATTTGTCCGGAACTCGTTCGGGTTGCGAGGTGGGTTTCTCGGAAGGGTCTCCACCTTCTTCCTTGACGTTTAAACCAAGGATTTTGCGAGTCGTGCTGATGCGGACGATCTTGGCTCCCGGTTTCACTCCCTTCATGTCAGAGTCGATCTGCAGGCTGAACTGACCGCTTGAATTCGTCATGCCATAGGAAAAAGTGTCGTCCGTCGGATCGTCGAACGACACGACCGCACCTTCGAGTGGCGCGCCATCCAGGGTGATTGTCCCGGAGGCATTCACCAGGTTCAGGCCTTTGTAATTGGATTTCGGCTTTGTATCGCAACCCGCACAAAATGCGATCATGGCTACGAGCAGGGCGGACCTGCGAAGAATTCTTGTCATGTTGAAGGCCTTACCAAGAATGGGAATAAAGTACGACGAGAGCGCAGGGCCAAGTCCGTGAGAAACAGGGAGACCTTCGGTCGGGCATTTCGGCGGGGTCAGGAGACTCGCGCCGAACTCTTGTCAATTCAAATTCGGTAGGGCAGAATGATGGCAGAGATTCTAATCGTGATTCTTAATCGTTCTGCCCCCTCATGGTTCTGCCGATTGTCTGGCATTTAAGAGGAGACCTTCGGTCGGGTGCTTCGGCGGTGTCAGAGACCCGCGCCGAACTCTCGCAGAGTCTGGAATCAGCCTGCTAAAAATCACCGACGATCTCACCACCCTTGATCGTCGCCAGTGCCTGGTAGAGTTGCAGGTCCATGTTCTCAGAAAAGAATCGTACCGAGCCATCTCCCATGGCGAAGTGAGCTCCACCGACGTGGTAACTCCCGAATGACATTTCCATCAGGACTCCACTTATCGTGGGATTCAATCGGGAATTAATTCGAACGACGGTCGACCCCGCAGCTTCGCTGTATTCCGTGCCCGTCAATGCTCCTGGTTTCCAGTTGTCGATTTGTGGAGCAGAGCAGGTCCAGTAATCCATCCCCTGGCCGTCCTTTACGTAATCGATGTCGGTGTACGATTCTCCAACCATCAAGGTGTTCGATGTTCCGTCCAAGACATCGCGAATTGATGTGCTGCTGTCACCGTACATCATTCCATCGAGGGGATACTTTTCCAGGGAAGGATAAACTGCAGTGTTATATCCGGCAGGTCGGGTACTGCTGTCGTCGGACGATGCCAGTGAATCCGAAACGACGCGGTAACTGGCCGGAACTCTGCCGACGATGCCGTTGTAGTCCTCGCGAACTGGCTGTGCCATGCTGGGGCAACGGAAGATTTGCATCACCTGCTGGCAGGCCAGAATATTCGCCGGTTGGGCAGCACCGGGGTACGTCCACGTCAATGTATGATAGAGATTTGCCTGATCCGCGTGTGGAAGAATCATGGCACTCCAGAGTTCTTCATTGGAACCCCAGGCATAAGGAAACACGCGGGAAGAGTCGTGGTAGTTATGCAGTGCCAGGCCAATGTTCTTGAGGTTGTTCTTGCACTGTGTCCGGCGAGCCGCTTCACGAGCTTGCTGCACGGCTGGCAGTAGTAGAGCAATCAAAACTGCGATGATCGCGATGACGACCAACAGTTCAATGAGCGTGAATCCGCGAGCACGACGTCGGACGACGGCTGGACTTAGGATCTGGTCTGAAGACATGTTCGATACTCCTCTGGCGATGAAAAGAAAAACGAGGTCATTCTGACCGATGACCATCATCTGGAGTGCTGTTAACGGTTCATGAACGGGCGGCGAAAATTTGATGCACCGGAAAAATACATGTCAGTGATTGTTGATCGCGAATCACGATATAGTGCCGCACGATGGTTGATGCTTCACTCGGTCTCTTGCCGTTCATGCTGTCAGTTCTCCGGTAAGACAATACGAGCCATGCGTTGGCCACAAAGGGGGGATTGCGTACACCACGCGATCACGACGGCATCAATGAGATGGCAAGTCCGTGGTGACAATCGTCAGGACAGGATGTTGCCGTTGAAGTGCGGGGATTTAATCGTGGGGATGCGAAGGAACGGTGAACTGAATTCGAAGAACTGACGAGTTGTGGAAGTTCACAAGAGAATGAATTTCTGACGAGGTAATTTCACGCCAAACGCATTGACAGGAATGGCAGCAATCAATGGGCCGTTGAGCATTGCGAGCAGATTGTGTTGACGTACTTCGAACGATGTGTCGCCGCGATTCTTTGGCAAAAGCTGCAACGAATTGCGAGTGACGTTGAATCTGCACTGATCAGCCGCCACACTTCTATTCTTCGGTTTTCTCACAGTATGATTTGGCATTCGATGCCAAGCTGATGGCGGCGTTCGCATTCGCGGTGACGACTCGCGTCGGAGACGCAGCGCGGAGTTGCTTCAGGTATTCTGCGGTACTCGATTTTGTTTTCAGTCGTGGAGTGTTTTCAATGTCCGAACAACTGGTCCAGCAACTGTGTGACGAACTGACCAAGCTGGTCCTGATCGATCCGCATACGCACATCAATCCCCATTCAGCCGCGTCCAGGACGCTGGCCGACATCATGGGTTATCATTACTACACCGAACTTGCTCATTCCGCAGGAATGCCCAAAGAACGGATTGAAGAACCGGGACTCGATCCGAAGACGAAAGTTGGACGACTGGTCGAATCACTCGGACACCTCGACAACACGATCCAGGTGAGCTGGCTGGTCGAACTCTGTCGCAAGTTTTTTGGATTCAATGAAGAGCAGATCACGACTTCGAACTGGGAAGCCTTGTACGACCGGGCTGCCGCGAAGATGGCAGAACCGGATTGGGAAGACCAGTGCCTGAAGCAGTCGGGAATCGAACGCGTTTTCCTGACGAATGACTTCGACGATCCACTCGAAGGTTTCGACACGAATCGTTACATCCCCTGCCTGCGGACCGATGACCTCGTCTTCCATCTGGGAAAGCCGGAAGTTCGCGCTCGGCTAGCTAAGGCAACCGGAATGGAATGTGCCGGAGCGACCAGCTTGCGACGCGCGATTGGAAAGCTGTTCGAACATTTTTCGTCGCACGGGGTCCGGGCGTGTGCGATTTCTCTTCCGCCGTCTTTTTCACCCACGGCGGTTTCTGTCAATGAGGTTGATCCGGCGATCAAGCGACTGCTTCAGGGTGAAACCTTGTCGGCCGACGACGCGACACTTGTCAGCCGGTTCGTCTTCTGGACTTTGGCCGAGTACTGTGCCGAATTCCGGTTGCCGTTCGATTTGATGATCGGTGTCAACAGGCGAGTTTACCCGGAAGGGGTCTTCCAGGGACAGGATCTGTTCGACCAGCGAGTCTCGCTGATTCAATACCAGGCTCTGTTCAACGCGTTTCCGCAGGTCAAATTTCCGATTTCGGTGCTGGCTCAGATCAGCAATCACGAATTGGTCAGCTACAGTTGGATCTTCCCGAACGTCTACACGAATGCCCACTGGTGGTACTCGAATATCCCGGCGTACATCGAAATTGACACTCGAGCGAGATTGCAGGCGGTTCCGCAAAATAAGCAGATTGGGTACTATAGCGACATGTACAAGCTGGAATTTGCCTGGCCGAAGTTCAACATGTATCGGCAGTCGCTGGCTCGGGTTCTGGCACAGGACTTTGTGATTGCCCGAAAATGGAGTGAAAGCCGGGCGTTGGCACTCGGAAGGCAAGTCTTACGCGGAAATGTGGAAACCATTTTTGGCGTCTGACCAAATGGAATTCAGTGATTGATGCCGCCGACGGGGTGTGGTGTCCTTTCGCGATTCGCGTTTGGTTCATAGAATCTTCAGAAATACACGTGCGCTCCTTGATGAATTCAGGACATTGATAATGGCAAAGATCGTCTTGCTGCAGGAAGGTCAGGCGGTTCCGTTCGAAATGACGACCGGCGAAACCGTCATCGGACGGCACCCCGAATGTACATTTCAGATCAATTCGAACATGGTTTCGCGGAAACACGCGAAGATCGTCAAGAAAGGCGACCAGTTCGTCGTTGAAGATCTGCAGAGTGGGAACGGAACTTTCGTCAACGGAAAGAAGATCGATGGTCCGACTCCTCTAGTCCACGACGACCGAATCAAACTCGGGCCGATTCTGTTGCGTTTTGAGACTCCGGAAGGTGCTGCCGCTCCCAAGCCTGCCGCGCCGAAGCCTGCTCCGTTGCCTTCGGTCCCCGCACAGGCCGTTGAAACGAACTTCAACGTGGATGTCAGTGAAGGGGAAGAAGATACGTCCACAATCATGGGGACCGCCGAGCGTGGAACATCCGTGTTCGGTAAGCTCGAAGTCAATCCTGAGGCGAAGCTGAAAGGGGTCCTGGAAATCAGTCGAGCCCTCGCCGGTACTGCCGATCTGAATTCCCTGCTCCCCAAGATCCTGGACACGCTCTTCAACATTTTCCCGCATGCCGACCGCGGTTGCGTTTTGTTCAACGATCCCGCGCTGGGAAAGATGGTTCCCAAGGCGATGAAGCATCGCCGGGCTGGGGACGACGAAACCGTCAAATTGAGTCGCACGATCCTGAAAACAGTTCTCGAGCAGAAGACGGGCATCCTGTCGGCGGACGCTGCCAGTGATTCCCGATTCCAGGCCAGCGAATCGATTTCGAATTTGACGATCCGTTCAATGATGTGCGTCCCGATGCTCAGCCTGTCTGGCGACCCAATGGGGATCATCAACATCGACACGCAGAACGCATTCAACCAGTTCCGTGCCGAAGATCTCGATCTGCTGATGGCTGTCGCGGGTCAAGCGGCCATGTCGTACGAGCAGGCCAACCTGCTGGTGACTGCAATGGAAAAGCAGAAGCAGGACAAGGAAATGAATATCGCGATGGGGGTCCAGCGATCGCTGCTCCCGACGGAGATTCCCAAGCCCGATGGTTGGGAAATCTACGCATCGTATGACACGGCCCAGGCGGTTGGCGGCGACTACTACGACGTTTTCATGCTGGAAGACCAGAAGCGAGTCTGTCTGGCGTTTGGGGACGTCGCCGGAAAAGGTGTTCCAGCCTCGCTGGTGATGTCGCGAATCGCGACCGTTGTGACAAACGTCATGGCATTCGTCACCGATGTTCAGGAAGCGATCCAGCGGATCAATCACCAGATGTGTACTCGTGCCGTCGAAGGGCGGTTTGTGACGTTCGTGCTGCTCGTGCTTGACCTGGAAACAGGCGAGATGCATATCGCCAATGCTGGCCATATGCCGATCATGATTCGCAAGACCGACGGCAGCATCATCGAGTTTGGCGAAGAGGCGGTCGGAGTACCGATCGGTGTGATCGACGAATTCCCATACGATGTGCTGACTCGTACGATCGAAAAGGGTGAGACCTGTGTGATCTACACCGACGGCGTCAGCGAAGCCATGAATCACAACAGCGACTTGTACGGAGTGGATCGACTGCGGGAACTGATGGCGGCCAGTCAGGGTGGTCACGCGGACGAACTGGGAAAAACAATTCTGGCCGATGTCCGGAAGTTCGCCGATGGCCGACCGCAGAACGACGACATCACGATCATGGTGTTCGGGCGAAAATAGTCCGAACGAAATACCGGCTTGATGAGCCGCAACGCAGTTTTTGCCGCGTGTATTTGACCTTTCAAACGTCTGGCGGGATCAAGTATCTGAAGAGGGCAGGCCCCTCGACACAATTGCGACTGTCGCTGCTGCTGGTCGCTCGCCAGAACGAATGCGCAAATCACGATCATCAAAAGATGAAAGAATCGAAATTGAGTGACACTGGATATGATTGGCAACAGATTTTCGCGACGCGCGCCAGTCGCATTTGTGCGTCCGAGATTCGTGAGTTGCTCAAGATTCTTGATCAACCGGGGATGATTTCATTCGCCGGGGGGATCCCAGATCCTGCGCTGTTCCCGGTCGATGCGATTTCCGCAGCGTACGAGCGTCTTTTTCGTGATCCCGTGCGTGCCAGACAGGCTTTGCAGTATTCCATCAGCGAAGGGTATCTGCCCCTGCGGGAAAATATTGCCCGTTACATGGCGACTCTGGGAGTGAACTGTCACGCCGACAATATTCTGATCACGAATGGTTCGCAGCAGGGGCTCGATTTCATCGGCAAGATCTTTATTTCGCCGAAAGATTCTGTCCTGGTGGCGGCACCGACATACCTGGGGGCTCTGCAGGCATTTAATGCGTACGAATCGAGTTACGCGACGCTCGATATGAACGATCTTCGCGCCGACAAGTATCGTCAGGAAGGGGCCAGGGCCGGAGGGCGATTGAAGTTTGCGTACATCGTGTCGGACTTCGCCAACCCGTCCGGGCAGACTCTGACACGCCAATCGCGCGAATCGCTGCTGAAGTTGACGGACGAATTGGATATTCCGCTTGTTGAAGATGCTGCCTATTCGGAATTGCGGTACGACGGGGAACGAGTTCCGGCTATTCAGGCGATCGAAACCGCCGGACGTCCTATCGATCAATGTCGGACGATCTATTGCGGAACGTTTTCGAAGACCTACGCTCCGTCGTTGCGCATCGGCTGGATTTGTGCTTCGCGTCCTTTGATCAGCAAACTCGTCCTGGTCAAGCAAGGCTCGGACCTGATCAATTCCACGATCAATCAGATCGTGATGAACGAATTGTTGCAGGCCGGAATGCAGGAGCGGGTCAATGTGATCTGCCCGGTTTACCGCCAGCGCCGTGATCGCATGTTGCAGATGCTCAAAGCGAAAATGCCGCCGGGAGTGTCATGGACCACTCCCGAGGGAGGCATGTTCATCTGGGTGACTTTGCCAAAAGAACTGGACGGGGCTCAATTGTTGCAGACGGCGCTACGGGAGGCACGAGTTGCATTTGTGCCCGGTAGCTCGTTCTATGCGAACGAGAAGGTTCGGAACACCATGCGTCTGAGTTTCTCGCTGGCCACCGATGCCGAAATTGATGATGGCGTCACGCGACTGGCCAACATCATCGAAGCTGCTTCATTGAAGGGGAATTGAGGGCATCGCGTTCGGCGCGGGTCTTCTGCGTGAGTTCGGCGCGGGTCTCCCGACCCCGCCGAAACGGCCGACCGAAGGTCTCCTCTTTCTTCAATGCCAGGCACTTGGCAGAACGATGAGGGGCAGAACGATGAAGAATCATGAAGTTCATCGATCGTTACCGCCACGCCGATTTTGACGTGGTCCTAGGTCGTGACCGGCAGAGAACTTCGGTTCTGAATGTGAAAAATTCGCGAGTTCGGCGCGGGTCTCCTGACGTCTCCCGACCCCGCCGAAACGACCGACCGAAGGTCTCCTCTTTATTCAATGCCCGGCAGTTCGGAGAACGATGAAGATTCATGAGTTCATCGACCGTTTCCGCCCCGTCGGGCGCCCTCAATCATCACAGAAATTCCAATTTCTGGGACCCCATTCACCGTCACTCGCCAACTGTCGTTGCGACGCGTATCATGTCGCCGACGAATTGTGACTCAAAACTTGCAATAAAGGATCGATCTGTGGCAGCCAATCGACGTGCAGAAGTGGACAAGGCTTTGGCGGATGTGGATTTCGCGAAGAACACCTACCAGGTGGAATTCGACACGACGATGGGCAAGATCCTGCTCGACGTTTACCCCGATCTCGCTCCGGGACATGCGAAGAATCTGATTGGTCTGACAAAAATCGGATTTTACGATGGGATCATTTTCCATCGAGTCATTTCTGGATTCATGATTCAGGTCGGATGTCCTCAGGGAACCGGGACCGGCGGTCCAGGTTACACGATCAAGGCGGAATTTAATCGGACGCCTCACGAACCCGGTATTCTGTCGATGGCCCGTTCCAGTGACCCGAATTCAGCCGGTTCACAGTTTTTCATCTGCCTGGAACGAGTCCCTCATCTGGACAATCAATACACCGTCTTCGGAAAGACGGCCGACAAAGCCAGCCTGGATATCGTCCTGAAGATTGGTGCTGTCGAAACCAATCACAGCGATCGACCTCTCAAAGAAGTGAAGATCAATAAGGCGAGCGTCATCGTCACGCCAAAGTGATTTGGTTTTCGATTCAGCGGAACCAGTTAACCACCGAGGTAATCTCGGTGGAAACTGGTTCAACGTTTGCGACGTCTCAGTTATTGACTGGACCGGATGCCAACGAAATATCGAGCTACTGTCCAGTTGTGAAACCATCGACGGACGTCATCGGTGATCTCTGCTGCAGGCTGCCCCGTGGTTTGGAGCAGCGATTCCAGGGCTTCGGAAATGGTCTGGCGCGCGATCAGCGCGGACAGAACCTTGAATTCCGGTTCGCTCAAGCCTACGCGGCGTACGATGAAGTCGCGCCGCGTGATCGCCAGATGCATCATCTGAGCCTGCGGAGGGGCGGGCTGTCGTTCACATCGCACATCGGTCGCGTATTCGTGGACTGGAAAGTCAAACGTTGCCAGCCGCAGGCATGGGGCTGGAATCAGTTTCGAGTGCAGCCATGCTTCGACAGATAGACCTTGGATATCGTCGGCCGAAATGGCTGTGATTTGTTCAATCCCCGGGCCATCGAAGACTTCACTATAGATCCGTTCCAGGTGAGCCAGGTCAATCAGGAAGTCTGCCCAGTCAGGCTGCTCATCGTCCCTGGCAGGTCGTGATTTCGCGAGGTAGCCGGGAAAGTACTGCCCCAGCGCTGCGAGGGTGTAGCTTCCCGGGGGATGGGCTTCGAGGTACCCGTTGGCGAGTTCCACAAAAACCTCTTCACCAATGGCATGGACCAGCGCTGGATATTCACCGACCAGCACCTCCAGCAGCCTTGCACGATAGGCCTTGGCATAGACCTCGAGTCGTTCGATGCTCGATTGTGAGTTCGAGCGATCGATCACTTCGTCGACCTGATCTGCAGAGACTTTTACTTCGGACTGAGCCGCCGCCGATTCGATTCCCGCGGCGACGCCATCGGGATGCACGATCACGGCCTGCATCCAGCGCTGAATGACATCGAGTTGAGGTTGTTCGTTGTATGGCATCATTCGACCTCGGCAATCAATACAGATGCCGGGTGTGGAACGGTGACTGCGGAAGCGGTTTCCTGCCTGGCGGGATGAATCGGCCAGGGGACGCGTGGGTTGAGCGTGGCTGACATGTATTGACGAGCTTTCAGAACCTCCGCATGAACAACAGGAAATTCAGGGATCTTCGCGTCCCACTCCAGCAGCGTCGATGCCCCGCCCGTGTGCAGATGAGCGTGCCTGTAAAGTTCCCATACGGGATCGATCACATGTCCATCGTGTGTGTCGATCAGATGCGTACCCATGTTCGTGTGCCCGGCGAGATGGAACTGGACGACACGATGTGCGGGGATCTGGTCAATGTATTCGAACGGATCAAAGTCATGATTGACGCTCGAGACGTAGACATTGTTCACGTCGAGGAGCAACCCGCAATCGGCCTCGTCGGACATTCTCGCAACAAATTCCGCTTCCGACATCGTCGATGAGGTAAACGTGACGTAGCTGCTGGGGTTCTCCAGCACGATCCGGCGTTCCAGGATCTCTTGAACGGTCCGGATTCGGTTGACCACGTGACGCAGTGATTGCTCGTGGTATGGCAGGGGGAGCAAGTCATGCGAATTGCGCCCGGCAACACCGGTCCAGCAGACATGGTCAGAAACCCATTCCGCCTGGACGGAATCAGCGAGCGATTTCAGCCTGGCAAGATAATCCCGGTTGAGTGGATCAGTACTGCCGATCGAGAGCGAAACACCATGCATCACGATTCGATAACGTTCGGCTAATTGATCGAGTACTGAGCGGGGACGTCCCTGAGAATCCATGAAGTTCTCAGAAATGATCTCAAACCAGTCGACCGCAGGCTGGTACTGTAAGAGATGCGGAAAATGGACAGTACGCAGTCCCACTCCCAGTCCGAGATTCGGGTAGCCAAGTCGAGGGGCAGGCATTGCAATGGGACTCGGTAATGTTTGATGCATGAAACACTAGGTTCGTGACGTGCTGAAGATTCTACTGAATCCGCCGTGTCGCAACATGGAAAAGATGCCCCATAGTCGTGGTTCGCTCCGCGAACCAACGCCGCCGTTTGATATTCCACCTCACGTAACGCGTTGTGCCAGCAAGTCGTGGCTTCGTACCAAGTAAAAAGCCTGTCTACGAAATTACGTTGGTTCGCGGAGCGAACCACGACTATCTGATACCTCGCCATACGTCGAGTTGCGACGACTTCCACCGCGATCATGACTATACATCCCAAGTCAGCATGTCATCCGTCGCGGACTTTGGTAAAGTGACGTCAGCGTTCCAGTCAGGATGTCGTCGAAGGGATTGGA
Organism: Planctomycetota bacterium; assembly: GCA_037146815.1. Lineage (GTDB taxonomy): Bacteria > Planctomycetota > Planctomycetia > Planctomycetales > Planctomycetaceae > Schlesneria. The sequence goes on along the minus strand of JBAWWJ010000077.1, from coordinate 10,265 downwards.
AGATGGATCATTTGCTTTCCGGGTTGCACCAGTTTCACACGCAGTTTGGTCGTGAGAAAGATTTTTACTCCAAGCTGGCTGGTGGACAGCATCCCAGTGTTTTGTTTATTGGCTGTTCCGATTCACGGGTCGATCCTTCGATCATTACCCAGTCGGGACTGGGCGAATTATTTGTGATGCGTAACGCAGGGAATATTGTTCCCTGCTATGGAGCCTCCAACGGTGGGGAACCGGCCACGATTGAATATGCCGTTTCAGCACTTGGCGTGACAGACATTGTCGTCTGCGGGCATTCGGGATGCGGGGCCATTCAGGCCATGCTCAATCCCGATTCGATGGAAAAACTTCCTCTCGTTCGCGGGTGGCTGAATCACGCCGAAGCGACGCGGCGGATTATTGTTGAAAACTATGCCAATCTGACCGGCGAAGCTCAATTGGCCGCGGCCGTCAGCGAACATGTGCTGGTTCAGATTGAGAATCTGCAGACACACCCTGCTGTGGCCGTCAAGCTGCAGCGTGGAGAAGTGACGCTGCATGCCTGGGTCTATCAGATGACTTCGGGCGAGGTCTGGGCTTATTCTTCTGATGATGGCAAATTCACAGCGCTCACTGATCTTCCGCCGGAAGAGGCAGGTCGGCGCAAGGTCGGCAACCCTCGGCAAGCGAAACGAAAATGACGGACCATCCCCTTCTGGGAAAGAAATTCGAGCGGGTTAAACGCGTGATCGAGCGTGAGTTCGGTGTTCCCGTGCCAGGTGACATTGTCCCCGCGGAGCAATGGACCAACACGGCGATCAAGAAGCTTCCCCCACCCGGGCCGCTCAACTTTGCCGAGTTCTTCGGCCGCACGGCACCTGTCATGCTGGATATCGGTTGCGGTAATGCACGTTCAACGCTGGCCTCGGCCGTCTGGCGACACGACGTTGATCACTTCGCGACAGATGTGCTGCCCGTCGTAATTCGTTACGCGACCCGACGTGCCAATCAACGTGGACTGAAGAACGTCCGGTTTGCCGTCATTGGTGGCCGTGAGTTGCTGGCGGACTATGTCGCTCCACATTCGGTCGCCGAAATTCACGTTTATCATCCGCAGCCTTTCTACGATGCTCGACTGGTTCACAAGCGATTGATCACTCCCGAGTTCATCGCGCTGGTTCACCGGTCGCTTGCCCCTGGCGGATTATTTGTCCTGCAGACGGACAATCCCGGCTACTGGAAATACATGCAGCAGATCGTTCCGTTGTTCTTCGAATTTACGGAACTGACAGGGAAATGGCCCGATTCGCCTCGCGGCCGGACTCGAAGAGAGATCATCGCTCTCAGGCAAGGATTACCCGTCTTTCGGGGAACAGGAAAGCCACGCGCCGACATTACTGCAGACGATGTGCTGAAGATCGCGGAATCGTTGCCGCCACCGACATTTGACGCCGATCGGAAGCTGAAGGAACTCGATAAGCTCGAGCATGGTTCCGACAGCGGAGATCGGCCCCAGCGACGAGGGAAGCGATGATAGCGATGTGAAACGTACGATCAGGAATGATCGGGAGCGGGTTCTGTTTTTGAGTCACTTCATTGATGAGCTACTTACCAAGGAAGAATGATGCGACGATTGCTTCTGGTGGTGACAGGTTTGCTGGGCTTTGGTGCGATTGTTTCCAATACGTTGGCGGCTCCGCCTGTGCCGGACAGTGTGGTCTGGGAGACGGGGATTGAGTACTCCAACCCGGCGGATGAGCATCTGCAACTGAATCTGGCTCGCCCGAAGGCGGGCAATGGTCCATTCCCTGCCGTGCTTTGCATTCACGGTGGTGGCTTTCGTGCAGGAAAACGGGACTCGTACGATGCCCTGTGCATCAAGCTGGCAGAACGAGGTTACGTCGCGGCGACAATCACGTATCGGCTGGCTCCGAAACACCAGTTTCCTGCCGCTGTTCATGACACCAAGGCGGCAGTCCGCTGGTTACGAGCGAACGCGACCAAGTATGACATCAATGGGGCGAAGATCGGTGTGACGGGTGGGTCTGCCGGAGGACATCTGGCTCAGTTCCTGGGAGTGACCGCCCATGTTCCGCGATTCGAAGGGACCGGCGGAAATGCCGATCAGTCGAGTTCCGTGACGTGCGTGGTCAATGTTTATGGGCCGAGTGATTTCACCAAATCGTACGGCAAGAGTGTTGATGCACACGAAGTTCTGCCTCTTTGGTTCGGGGGCAATCTGGAAACGAAACACGACCTGCATGTCCAGGCCAGTCCGTTGTATTGGGTCACGCCTGATGCCGCTCCAACGCTCTGCATTCATGGGACCGAAGACAAGTATGTCGCACACGAACAAGCGGTCTGGCTGGTCGACAAGCTGAAGGCTTCAACGGTAGAAGCCAGCCTGCTGACCCTTCAGGGAGCGGGGCATGGATTCAAGGGGGCCGATGCCGAGGCTGCAGAAAAGGCATTGTTTGAATATTTCGACAAGAAGCTGAAGTAACGTGAGTTCGGCGCGGGGCTCCCAAGGTTTCCCAAACCCGCCGAAACGGCCAACCGAAGAACCTCACGCCCGCTTCGCTCAAGACGCCAGGACGCAAAGTTTTCAAGCAATCCAGATATCGCTCTCCCCAATCTCTTCCACCTTTGCATCTTCGCGTCTTTGCGTGAGGCTCTCTTCCGCCAACACAGTTATTTTTAGCCCTGCCTAAGTCATCTTCGCGAAATTTCCGGGATCATCTAAACTGAGGGGAAGGAAGTAGCAGTACTCAGGCAGGAGATCCCGTGAAAACAAAGCCAGCGAGTTCGGCAAGGGACTGCCGAATGAGTTCGGCGCGTATCTCGCCCTTTGCCTTCCTCACTGTTGCGTCAATTTTCGCAACCTTGCTGTTTCTGCCGGCCTGCCGAGTCCCCGATCCCCCGGTCATCAAGAACAAAAGTGTCGGCCTGGTCTACGACACCGCCATGGAATCGCAGATCCGCAGCGGCAAAGCCCCCGCGATTGTTCAGACTGCCTACGAACGCTACATCGATACGCTGTCCGAACCGGTCGCCATCACGGCCTGGGATGAGACCACGTGTCGCTGGGAAGTCTTTATTGCAACCAATCGCGACCGTTTCGGTTCAACGGGCGAAGGTGACGAGAATCGAGCGTTAGACGCCGTCCGATACGGGCGTGCACAAGTCATTCTTCCCCGGCAGCGACGCGGCGAAGATCCCCGATTGACCGCACCAAAAAAGACTCTCGCAATTCCTTCGGTGGGGAAGCGATCCAAAGAGTCGGACATCACGAAGGTCGAATCCCATGCCTTGGACGAAGGACTGTTTCTCGACGGGATCAACGATCAATTGAAACGGTCCCGACAGCAGGATCTGCTGGTGTTCGTGCATGGATTCAATGTCAGTTTTGATGCGGCGGTTGCTCGTACCGCCCAGATCGCTCTCGACATCCCTTTCAACGGAGCCGTCGTCACGTACTGCTGGCCGAGTCAGGGGGGCGTTCTTAGTTACGATGACGATGAACCGATCAACAAGGCCTCGGTCGCTCCGTTTACCGAGTTCCTGACAACGCTACGAGCAGGGGTTCCGCCGGAAACGCGGATCAATATTCTTGTTCACAGCATGGGGAATCGAATTGTGATGGAATCTCTGGATCAACTTTCTCGAGAAGGGAAGTGGTCCCGATCATCTTCAAAACCAATTGCCAACGTTTGTCTTTGCGCACCCGACGTTGGCCATGCAGATTTCCAGAAGTGGGTACCGGGCGTGGTTTCGCAGGCAGAACGAGTCACGCTTTATGCCAGCAGTGGCGACGCGGCCTTGATTGCGTCGAAGGGAATGCATTCCGAACCCCGTGCAGGCGATGCCTGGTTCACCCTGACGGCCGATGGAATCGAAACCATCGACTGCAGTCGGATCGATTTTACGTTTATGGGCCACAGCTATTATGGCAGTAACACGGATGTCCTGTCAGATCTGTTCATGCTGCTGAAAGAAGACCTGCCCGCAGCAAAACGATCTCACCTCAGCCGCGTGAAGTCAGAGGCTGGCAATGTCTACGAGTTTTCAGCCTCGGCACCCATGATGTACTGGACTTGGCACTTTCATGATCAATAGCCAGATCAAAAGCAGATTGATTTTTTCTGAATTTCTTGAAATCATGTGGCGCACACATCAAATTTGACCTTTGTGTTGTTCTCGTTGACCGCGTCTTTCTCAATCGTCTTTCTCAATCGTCTCGTCTCAATCGTCTCGTCTCAATCGTCTCGTCTCATCTTGTCATTCTACAATCAGGAGTATGTGCCATGTATTCGAACGTACATCGTCGACGGCTTCTACACGATCAGCGAAAGGGGTTCTGGGGATTCACCCTGATTGAACTGCTGGTTGTCATTGCCATCATCGCGGTGCTGATCGCATTGCTGTTGCCCGCCGTGCAGCAGGCTCGCGAAGCAGCCCGGCGGACGCAGTGCAAGAACAATCTGAAACAGCTCGGTTTGGCAATCCACAACTATGCGGATGTCTACGGTCAGTTTCCGATCGCGCGTCAGGTCAAAGGGAGCGAACTGGTCGGGATGCTCCCCTATATGGATCAGGCACCGCTGTATAATCAGATCGATTTCAACGGTGGCGTCTTCAACCAGACGATCAATGGCAAGATCCTGGATGCATACGTGATTCCAGGGATCCAGTGTCCGAGCGAACCACAGAATGTGATGTCTCCTGGCGGCCGCGCCAGTTCGAACTATTCGTTTTCGATGGGGGCTCAGTGGGTCCAGGCAACAAACGGATGCAATCTGAACACGGTTGTGTCGGCGTATCCGGCACCCTTCGATCCTGATGGGGATCGCGAAGATCCCTTTCAGCGTGGAAACGTTCGATCTGATAATGGCGACAGCAAGTCGATTTCCGGAGTCTTCGGGCGGGGATGGAATTCCAGTTGGTCTGCGAAAATATCGAATATCACTGACGGAACGAGCAATACGATCGCCATGGGTGAAGTCCGATTCTCCTGCAACAAGTGGAATTGGAGTGATGGACGGGGCTGGGCGAATGGCGACTCGCACTGGTATGCCACTGCCGCACCGATCAACTTTCCGACCTGTGCAGATTCCGCGGGTTTCGGTGCCGGGGCGTGTACAATGAATCAGGATAACTGGAATTCGCAGTTTGGCTTCAAGTCGAAGCATGTCGGAGGAGCTCACCTGCTCCTTTGTGATGGTTCGGTGCGTTTCGTCAGTCAGAACATCGACATGTTTACTTATCAAAAGCTGGGGGATCGCTCCGACGGTCAAGTTGTCGGTGAGTTTTAGCCTCCGAGATATATGCGACCTATCAGGTCGCGCCTGGTTCTGTCTGGAGTCTCAGGGCTGAAGCTCTGTGTTTTGTTCTGCTGAGGCCTACAGCCCACAAGTGATCTGATGTTTGCGACATCGCCGCGGGCGGCTGACAGGATTTCAGCGATCGATCTGCCGCCTGGTGACGGCAACTGGTGACCTTGTAAGTGACTCGATTGGTGTCTGTTGAAAGGGAATTGTTCCAATGATGGCTAAGTATTCACGGCGGACCGTTTTGCTGGCGACAGTCATTGCTGCTTTGGGTTGTGGGGGATCTGGATTGCCTGAAACGGTTTCAGTGACTGGTACCGTCACTTACCAGGGGAATCCCGTTACTGATGCTCAGGTCGTCCTGAACAGCACCGATCCCAAGGGGAAGCCGGCGACGGGTGCGACGGATGCTCAGGGAAAATTCACGGTTCAGACGTACGTCAGCCCCACAGCACAGGCCAAGGGAGCGATTCCGGGGCAGTACAAGGTGACGGTCACGAAGATCGAGCAGTCCAAGCAGTCGTCGGAAGAGATGATGAAGGCTGCAAGCTCCGGGCAGCCCGCCATGCCCAAGAATCTGCTTCCCAAGAAGTATTCAGTCGAGTCATCGACCGACTTGACTGCAGACGTCAAAAAAGGAATGGGGCCGCTGTCGTTTGCTTTGACAGACTGATCGCGAACCAACTGATCAAGGTGTTGCGGAACCTGCTACGCGTACGATGAGGTCTCGACCTTCGATTGCGATCCAATGGGTATTCGTGGGCAGGTTGCGAAACGACTGTGATTTGCCATTCGGCCAGATGATGCGAAGCTCCTCGACGTGGTCGGCTTCGGGGATTCCGAGGATCAGGCGGCGCTCATTGTTCGCCTGGTATCCATCGCCTGCCAGAAGTTGATAGTGCGCGCTGCTGCCGCCAATGCGGATTTCGATTCGAGTTCCGATGGCATCGCGGTTGGAATCGACACCGCGTAATTCCAGCGATAGATACGCAGCCGCTTTGACGGTACGGTTTGTCAGCAAGGCCGTCGGTTCACCGAGATGGCCGATGACAAGATCGTCCAGTCCATCTCGGTTCCAGTCCAGTCGAGCGACCGATCGGCCGAGATGCATTGCTTGAAAATAGGGGCCCAGTTGCTTCGCAGGTAACTCGTGAAAGCGTCCGTTGCGTCGATTGCAAAAGAACTGCGGGGGCATCCGATAGGGGATTCCGTTTCTCGAAAAATCGTCGATGTGCCCATTCGCGACAATTAAATCAGGCCAACCGTCCAGGTCCGCATCAAGAAACTGCGTCCCGAATCCCAGCATCAAGTAACCCGCATCCTTGATTCCTGAAGTGGCAATGGTGTCTGTGAACTGCCCAGTGCTGGTCTGCAGATAAAGATTATTGTATTCGCGTTCGAAGTTCGTCACGAACAGATCAAGCTGGCCATCCTGATCGACATCGCCCGCAGCGATTCCCATGGATGCCTGTGGCTGGCCGGAGGCGTTGAAGGCCAGCCCCACCGCGATTCCTTGTTCATCAAAGACCGGGGTGTCGTGTGCTGTCGGTGTTTGATTGCGAAAGTAGAAATTCGCCGTTGTATCATTGGCGACAAACAGGTCGATCTTCCCTCGTCCTTCGAAATCCGCCGCGATGATTCCCAGGCCACGTCCGGTTGTGTCACGAACACCACTGACCAGCGACGAGTCTTCAAACGTGCCATCGCCACGGTTCACATAGAATCGATCCGCCGCCGGCGTGAATTCCTGCGGGTAGCACAGACGCGGAGAACCATCAGCGTCATGGCAGATCCGGTCGAAAACATCGGAGCCTGCGATGTAATTGACAACATAAAGATCCGGGTAGCCATCAGAATTCACGTCTGCCAGCACGCAACTCGTAGACCAGTCGTCACCCGCCGTTCCTGTGTCGATTGTCACATCCGTAAAGGTGCCATCGCCATTGTTCTGCAGAAAGCGATTTGGACCGATATTCGCCACATAAAGATCAGGAAACCCATCTGCGTTGAAGTCGCCGACAGTTGCTCCCTGGCTGTACCGATCTTCAACAATCCCGCATCCTTCAGTGACATCCTCAAACCTCAGGCCAAGGATGTTTCTGTAAAGTCGATCGAGGTGCTCTCGCTGTCCAGCCTGCCACGGCCAGCGGCAGCCTTGTGTCAGATAGAGATCGGGCCATCCATCGACGTCGAAGTCGATCACGGCCACGCCGCCACCTGTGAACTCATACGATCTTTCACCGGACCCGTCGTGAGGACTGTTGAAGTACGTAAACTGCAGACCCGCGTCGCGTGAATTCTCTTCAAACTGAATCGTCGCCACCGATGGCAATTGTTCGAGCGAACCCCGTTGGGTTTCATCATGAAGTGGCTTTAGAGTCGGCAGAGGAAACGACGACAGGTCCAGATCAGCCACGGGGTTCATTTCAGCAAGGACACGGCCGGGGCGTTCGGAATCGAGTCGCGTGCGCAGGCGTCTGGAATGATTCCAGGCCCATTCCAGTTTCGGGTTGATTGCCAGAGCCATGCGATACCATCCCCAAGCTTCCCAGAGCCTGCCCAATGCTTCGGTCTGTTCGGCAGCCTGACGCATCAGGTCAATGTGCTGACGGTTGTCCTGAATCAGATGCAGCGTTCGCAGTAACTCGTCCAGTCGCTTCGAACGTTCCAAACATAAGGCGGCGACAGAACCATGCGATTCGCGTTGCAGCAATTGAGCCAACTGGTAGATGGCATACTGCTGATCAGGGTTCAGGCGTATCGCCTCGGCAAAACAACGTATGGCGCTGCGAGGATTTTGCTGAAGCATCATCCATCTCCCTCGGACCATCCACAGATCTGGATAAAGATCTCGTTCGGCAATCGACGTGGCATGCCAGCGCAGGAAGGCTTCCGCCGCTCGTTGACTTAACTGTTCAGTCTCCTTCGTGGGGTTGTCGAGTTCCTGAAGTTCCAGTGCCGCCATGCCAAGTTGAATTCCCGCTTCGACAGACTGGGGATGAGCGTTAACGAGTGGGATCAGTTGCCGTGCTGCTTGAATGGAGTCATGACGGGCGAGTTCGCGGACGGCTCGTGCTAATTGCAGCCCCAGACCTGCAGGTTCGAAATTCCACGATTCCAGAATCGAATCGTCTCCCACGATCATTTGCTGGTTTCCCAGCCATAACAGCAGATCGACGGAAGGCTGGTTTCGCTTGAGGAGCTCGACTAAATGCGGCATCGATTCCCACCGACGTCCTTCACACGCCAGCAGGAACGCCAGCCGGGTGTGGGTGGTTTGTGGTGCTTCCGGATCGATTTTTAGTTGTCGTCGAAAACAGGTCTCAGCGGCATCGACGACTCCCGACTGAAACAGCGTTTCCGCAATCACACCCATCGTATGCGCCTCGTCGGGCAGTGGAACAGTGTTGCCGACATCCTGCTGAACAAACCTGTTCAGGTATTCCCTGGCATCGTCAACTCGTTCGAGCCTCGCGGCCAGTCGCAGAGCATGCAGCAGCGTTGCCCGATCACGAGGATTCTGTTTGAGCAGCTTGGCAACAATTTCCGTTGCCTGATCCAGATTGTCGGCCGCCTCTGCCTGATCTGCCAGAGACTTCAATTCTGTTGTTGAAGGTGGTGCGAAGCTGCTAAAGAGCCATACTCCGAACACCCCCGCCAGGCCGATGATGACGATCCACATCAGCGTGGGACTTCGAGTTGGTGACGGATTTGAAAATGAGGAAAATGTCATTCGACGACTCGAAGAAGACCACGATCAGAGAAATCGTCATTTTCAAACCGCGGCTTTTCACGGCCGAAAAAAGCCGACCGGGTGGCCGGGGCTGGAGCGTCTTCGCGAAGCCCCGGAAAACCTTGTCGCGCCAAGGTTCGATTCTCCATTGATCCGAAGAAGCTGAATCCCTCACCCACAATTCGGTGGAATTGCATCTTGCGTTCCTGTGAAGTGAACTCACGAAACAGAGTATAGTGTTGGTCTGATCGTGTCGAACGTGACACTCTGGAGTTTCCTTGTGCGTTGCCGTTGTTTACAGGTGCTGAAGATATTCTTTCTGGCTGTGCTGCTGGCACTGGTCCCGGGCTGCCATGGATCCAATTCCCCGACGCCTGCGACCCGCACCCCGCAGTCCCGTGCCGTCGAAATGTCGTCCACAGATCTCGCGGCACCGCAAATCAAAGTCGCCGATAACGCGATCCAGAATGGCTCGCGAGTGACATTTCTCGAACATCCTCTGGAGGACGATGCCAGCTATTCGAACGGATCTGCTGCCAGAATCAATAGCATTGTCGAAACGCTGGGTGGGGGAGTTGCCGCATTCGATTACGACCGCGACGGTATCATCGACCTGTTTTTCCCGGGTGGCGGACGATTTACGTCGACACCTGCTACGGAAGGTCTGCCATCGCGCTTGCTGCGAGGCGACGGTTCGGGGCGATTCCGTCTTGTCAGTGCGGGAGCAGAAGCGTCACGGTATTTCTCGCACGGCTGCTGGGCAGCCGACATGGATCACGACGGATTTAGCGATCTGCTGGTGACGGGCTATGGAGGTCTGCAACTGCTCCATAACCAGGGTGACGGAACGTTTGTCCCTGCCACCGAAACCGCTCGCCTGGCTGATCCCGCGTGGAGTACTGGTGCCGCCTGGGGGGATGTCAATCGCGACGGAAACCTGGATCTGTACGTGGCTCACTACGTCGACTGGAGCTTTCAGAATCATCAGGCCTGCGACGATCCGAACGGCGGTCGGACGGAAATCTGCGGTCCAAAGCACTATGGCGCTGTCGATGATCGGCTGTTCCTGTCGAACGGTGACGGCACGTTTGACGATGCGACGTCTTTCGCAGGCTTGGTTCACGGCGGAAAAGGGCTGGGCGTGGTGATGGGTGACTTCGATCTGGACGACGACCTGGATGTCTATGTCGCCAATGACACCACCGAGAATTTTCTCTATCTGAATCGCG
>JBAWWJ010000076.1:0-30900 GCA_037146815.1 Planctomycetota bacterium | reverse complement strand
TCAGCTTGTCCGCGTTTTCAATTCCATCCCCCCAAAAAGTCGGATGAACCTGAAAACAAAGGGGGCGTTTCCGCACGCTGTCAGGCTCATCGCGGCGTCCGCCTTGGTATGGGCGACGCCGCTTTTGCAATAAAAAAAGCCGACGCGACGGAAACCAGTGGTGTTCCATCGCGTCGGCTTACATATCAACTCGTCCCTCGACAGGGGCCGAGGTACGACTTGGTCAATCTTCCGCTGTTGTTAGACGAGATTCTGTGCTCATGATCTTCCAACTGCTTCATCCTACGGCTTTTCATTCAAATAGCAATGAAATTGTTGATCAATTACTGACGGGGCATCCCAATGAGCACTGGTCACCGACGTGAATCGGAAGAATAAAGAGACCATCAATTTCTGCGGCGAAAGGAAGACTCCGAAGATTCCGCTGCTGGCAGGGTTGCCAGTCAAGTTTGCAATCGGCAATGATTCTCCACGAAGTTTGATTCCCGCCGATTTTCAGGAGAACCCCATGCAGCGTCTTGTTGTGAAGCCTTCAGGCCTCGATCTGGAATCACCCGGTCGGCGCGATTATTGGGTTGCTCTGGAACACGACACGATGTGGGGAGCTCAATTGATTCCCGTCACGGTCTGGGTCGGGCCGAATGCGGAACCAGGCAAAGGGCTCGTTGCATTTGGATCAACGCATGGCAACGAATACGAAGGACCAGTTGCCCTGAAGCAATTGCTCGGTGAAATTGACCTCGCCGCGGTCACCGGCCGGATCATCATTATTCCTGTTCTGAACGTTGAAGCGTTCCGAACGGGAACTCGTGACAGCGTCGAAGCGGATCGGGTCAACCTGAACCGGGCCTTTATCGATGGCGCGGGCAAGCAGCCGACATTGTCGGGAATCTCACACCGGATTGCCGCGTTCGTACGCGATCATATCTGGCCGCAGGTTCATGTCGTCATCGATCTGCATTCGGGTGGCAACCAGATTCGTTTCGATATCTGCTCCAGCTTCCATCCCATCGACGATCCCGAACAGAGCCGCCTGATCGCTGAAACGGCGCGGTGGTTTGGTGTGCCGCTGATCATGGTCTACCAGAACAACACGCCAGGGTTGCTGACCAGTGAAGCCGAACGTCTTGGTAAGATCACCGTTGGAACGGAACTCGGCTGGGGTGAAGCGGTCCTGAGAAAAGGGGTGACATACAGCCGGCAGGGCGTTCTGGCTGCGGCGATTCAACATCGTCAATTGAAGGGAAAGATCGACCCGATCGCTCACCACGCCGATGGAACTCAAAAATGTGCGGCGATCGTGGACTTTGAATGCTATGTTCCCGCCCCATTTTCAGGTCACTACGAAGAGATTCTTCCGTGCGGTGCCCGAGTGAAAAAGGGTGATGTTGTCGGCCGATTGCATGACTTCGCCCGGATCGACGAACCAGCCTGGCCTGTCTGTGCCGGTGTCGACGGGATTGTGGTTGGTCAGGCCTGGGCCGCTCGCGTGCGCCAGGGGCAATTCATCCTTTGTGTCGGCCGGGAACAGCCCTGGCCGCCGGCAGGTGTCCGATAGGATGAAACTCGGCTACAACACCAACGGCTTGACGGGGCATCGGTGGGAACAGGCTCTGGAATTGATGCACGAGATTGGCTACCAGTCGGTCGCCATCACGATTGACCAGCATTGCCTGAATCCGTTCACGGATGATCTACCCGCGGAACTCGATCGAATGCGTTGCCTGCTGGCGCATTACGGGATGATTTCGTGCATTGAAACAGGAGCTAGATTTCTACTGGATCCGCGTCACAAACATGAACCAACGCTTGTCAGTGCGAAGACTGAGCAGCGTGCGATTCGGATCGACTTTTTGAAACGCTGTGTCGACATCGCAGCGTCGCTCGGGTCTCAAGCGGTTTCGTTCTGGGCTGGCGTCGTACGTGACGGTGCTTCCCGCGACGAAGCCATGGGCCGTCTGTCGAGCGGCGTAAGTGAAGTGATGCGGTACGCGCATGAGCGTCGTGTTCCATTGGCGTTTGAACCTGAACCAGGCATGCTGATCGCAACGTTTGATGATTTTCGCGAGCTGCTTGCTCGCGTGGAATGGACTGGAGCCTCAGACCCGCGACTTGGATTGTGTGTCGACATCGGGCACGTCCATTGCCTGGAACCACGGCCGATTGCCGATTATCTGATCGAATGGCGCGATCGCATTCTCACGATTCACATCGAAGACATGAAACGCGGCGTCCATGATCATTTGAGGTTTGGCGAAGGGACGATTGATTTCTCCCCTGTCCTGAACGCACTCCGCAGCATCGATTACCGTGGAGGATTAAACGTCGAATTGAGCCGCCACAGCCACATCGCTCCCGAAGTCCTGCGAGAATCCATACAGTTTCTGCAAGCACAGAGCGGACACTCTGATCGTTGCATCTCGCAGTGAATCAAGAAACCAGTGGATCACAAATTCAGAAACTTTGACCGAAATGGTCCGCCACAATCTGCCCAAACTCGGCGTTTCGAAACCAGAGTTTGACGCGGCCACGCGAACGATCGTGATCAAGAACTTTGACAGGGGCTCCAAACAGCTTCGCGGAAAGGAAACCGATCATGCCTCCAGTAAAGAGGACGACTCCGTTGAAGAACCAGAAATCATTGCGCGGGGCTGCAAATTTAGAATCCATCGATTTCGTGATGATTCGATGGTCAGTCGTTGCAAGAATTCAAGATGGTTTCGGTTTATGGGCAACCCGATCAGCCAGTACCTTCAGATCGGCACCGCGTAGAGCCCCTTCGAGCAGTTCTGGAAGCTTCTGCGGAGTACAGCCGAAACAGGGAATTCCCAAAGCGGCGAGCTTTCGTGCCAAGCCCTCGTCGTAGCAAGGGACACCGCTGTCAGAGAGTGCCAGCAGACAGAGAGTGCGAACGCCTGCGGCGGCCATTTCTCCCAGTCGACGTACCAGTTGTGCTTCGTTCCCACCCTCGAAAAGGTCGGTGATCAGGATGAAAAGGGTACGGCGAGGTTCCTTGATGAACTGTTCGCAATACCCGACGGACTTGTTGATGTCGGTCCCGCCTCCCAACTGGACACCAAACAACATGTCGACCGGATCTTCGCCGCATTGTTCTGTCAGGTTTACGACTTCGGTATCGAAGGCGATCACGTGGGTTTCCAGCGCCGGAAGGCTGGCGAAGATGGAACCGGTCACTGCCCCGTAGACAACGGAATCGGCCATCGAACCACTCTGGTCCATGTCGACGATGACGGTCCAGTTGTTCGACCGCTGAGCTCGAGAATAGAAATAGACCCGCTCGGGAATGATGGTCTTCAAGTTCCGGTTGTAATTCTTCAGATTACGACCGATGGTCCATTTCCAGTCGATGCAACTGGCGTTGGGGATCGGCGAATGTTCTTTCCGATTCAAGGCTCCCAGCACAGCCTGTCTAATCTTCTGCTCAAGCTTCAGTTTGATTTCGTCGACAACCGCACGCACGACCATGCGCGCGGTTTCTTTCGTACGCTCGGGGATCTGTCCCTTCAGGGACATCAGGGTCCCGACGAGTTGGACATTCGGCTGAACGTTCTTCAGCATCTCTGGTTCAAACAGCAGTTGCTTCATACCGCGACGTTCGATCGCGTCCTGCTGGATGACCGTAACCACATCCTCTTTGAAGTACGTTCGAATGTCTCCCAGCCACTTTGCGAGTCGTGGAGCTGAACCTCCCAGGCCCGCTTGTCGCTGGCTACCCGATGCGTCTCCGGTTTCGTCATAAATTGCGGCGAGGGCTTCGTCCATCAATTGATCGTCGCCAGAAAGTCCACAGCCGCAGTCCGAGTACTGCGCCAGGGACTCCTGCGAATCTTTCCCAAGAATCAAACGCCAGCGTCTGAGTTGATCGGCATCCATGGGATTCGCCATCTGGAAGGGCCTCACGGTGGGGGCAGGGGTGAGGGGGGAAGTGAAGGAATCGTCGATGGAGCAGTCGGTGCACCGGGATCAGGGAGTGGAGCCGCTGGTAAATTGGCTGCTGCGGACGCAGGTTGATGAATTTCCCACCCGCTTTGTCCCACTGCAAATGTATACGTTCCAGCCTTCAGCGTGTATCGAACACTTTCGGAACTTTCTCCTCCGCGCAGGAACTCCAGAACCCATGGGCGGTCGTCTTTAAACGTCTGCGAGTAACCTGGTTGGATCGAGTAGATGTTGCCGTTCAGCGAATAGGACAAACCACCCGCCAGATTCTTGGGGCAAATCAGCTTGATATCGCCACCCACGGTTCGAACAACTGGGGGCGGGCTCGATGGAATGTACGTTCGCGACAATCCCAACGTCGGTTGCTGCTGAATCACGGTTGGATAGGTGCTGTCTGCCACATAGCTGTACCCGTTCCCGTTATTGGAATACTGGACGACACCGCCAGTTGGTCCCCCACGGATGATTGTGGTTGTTGATCCGTAAACCGGGTTCGGAGCCACAACAACCGGTGCACCGACTCCGTAAGTTGCTCCATACGCTGGCGCACCGATCCCGTAATACCCGGCGTTGTAGCCAGCATTGTATCCGTAGATGTTGGGGAGCTGGCCGCCAACGTAGCCTGGGAAAATGGTGCTGTACGGTACGGGGTAATATCCACCAATGGAGTGAGGTGGTGCGAACGATCCCATTGATCCACCATGGTGTCCGTATCCGCCATACCCACCATACCCACCGAACCCGCCACCGTAAAATTGCGCCTGAGCGTTTGTCGTAACACTCAGCAGACAAAGCACCAGCCCCGCCAACGCAATCGGTCGCGAACGATTCATGATAAGTTCCTGTATTGTCTCGTCTTCGACGTGGATTCGTCGGATGCCACCATTCTGTAAGATTCGGGGAGCGGAAGTCAAATCGAAGTGCGTCTGATCGATCGGAAATGCCAAATTTGAAGAGAAGTTACGACGAGTCTTCAGAGCACGGATTTGATCCCTCATCGGGTCTCTGAACTTCCCATCGGCAGCCAAGGGTCAATGGAATTGGCGGCACTGGAATCTCGGTCTATCAGGTCGCTTTCTCAACATTACGACTGCATCATGACGTCTCCCAGCGATGTGTTTTGGTAAACTTTGACGATTGCCTAAACTGTTACGGGGCCAAACGTTTTTCACTGCTCGTTTCGACTCAACTATTCGCGTTTTTCGGACTTCAAGGCTGAATTCTTCGGCGCGGCACAACCGATAGATTCTGTAGGGAACAAACAACCGACTCAATCAATTCCACTCCGACAACCCGTCAGAGAGATTTGATTGTGCTGGTTAACGGTCAGACTCTTGCATCGCACTCAAGAAGTGCGATCGCTCATGAGGTCCTGCAATGAAGAAGTGGTATCAGCGGTGTGTATGGATGTTGGTGGCTTCTCTCGCTCTGGAATTGAGCGGGTGTGCCAAGGGATCGGCTTATTTGAGCCGGATTACCGGGCGACAAAGCGAGGACCAGAAACTCGTCGATGTCGATGGCAAGACTCGCAAGAAGAAGAGCGATTCCTTGCGGGAAAAGGCGAGTGATTCGCAGCTTGCGAAGAAATCGTCTAAGCCAAAAGTGGAATCGCGTGACGATTCGAGCCGCCAAATTGCCGACTCCAAACCGACGACCAAGCCGTCTGCCAAGCCAACGACGAAACCGGCCAAAAAAGCCGCAGAAGGCGATGCCAACGATCCATTCCTTTCCGAAGAAATGCAGTCGCTGGTTGACGCTCGTGAAACCGCCAGGAAGGCGAAGGACGAGGCTGGCGATTTGATTGGCGAATCAAAGGCAAAAGCAAAACAGGCCTACACTGAAGGATCGACGCGAGTTCAGGAAGTCGCTCACAAGGTTGAAGACAACTTGGCCGACCTTCCCGAATGGGCCGCCGACGGTGAATCGACAGTACGTCAGGAAATCGCGAAAGCCAGTCAGGAAATCTCCAAGACACGTGATTCAGCTCAGGAAATCGCTGATGAGGCGAAGTCGGAGTTCAGCCACGAAACGTCCGTGATTCGTGAAGGCGTGCAAACGAAGATTGCGAAAGCCGTGAAGACGGAAGTGAGTCCTGCTTCCGTTAACCTGGCCGGGCTGTGCCCGAACGCGCAGGGTGAGCTGCGCGAACTGATTGGCAGCCTGGACGAGAAGGATGTTGAAGGCCTGAAGCGTGGGGTGCACCGCATCGGCCGGATCGGGCCAGACGCAGCAGCGGCAGCTCCTGCCATGGTCCGCCTTCTCAAACACAAAGATGGCTTTGTTCGAACGCATGCGGCGTTGGCCCTGGCTCGCATGCAGGCATCGCCTCCCGAGGCCGTTCAGACCGTTGTCGATGGCCTGAAGTCGACTGACCCTGGCTTACGATCGTTCGCAGCAGCAGTTCTCGCGGAAATGGGTCCGCAGGCAGGCGACGCTTTGGCGACTCTGGCAGAAAGCCTGAAAGACAAGGATGGCTACGTGCGACTGCACGCCGCTGAAGTCCTGATCCGCTATGATCGATGGTCTTATCAGGCCCTCGAAACCCTTCTGAATGGATTGACGGATAAGGACGAAAACATTCGTTGGCTGGCTACTTACTCGCTGGCGGAACTGGCTCCTGAGTCGCAGGAAACCGTTGACGCGTTGCTGGCAGCCACTCGAGATCCAGTGATGAAGGTGAAGGTCGGTGCGGTCTATGCTCTCGGTGAAATCGGCCCCTTTGCCAAGAGTGCCAGCTCACCACTGCGAGCCTTGGCTGATTCGTCGACGAATCAGGAATTGCACTCAGTCATCCTGAACGCACTCCAGCAGATCGAACAATAACATTCGATTCTGATGACAAAAGCGAACGAGCCAGGACATTTGTCCTGGCTCGTTTGCTTTTGTAGCTGTCAGCGATCAGCAGTCAGGTATGACGGAACGGGCGTTTGATTTTCCCGACCGCTGAAAGCTGATCGCTGACCGCTTTCATCCTTGAAAGCAAATAAAATCTCGCCAATGCTATTCTGTCTGAAATTCCCCTCCCCCGGTTCAGGTCCCCAAGGGAAACGTCATGGCACGTTTAGATGTTCGCCGGTCCTGTTTTTATTCTGTCGTTGTCGCTTTACTTTGTTTTGTGGCCGTAGCGGATGTTGGTGCGCAGGGTCAGCCCGATGTGCCGACCGACTCGTATACGTTCAATCAACCGGTTCCCGTCAATATTCGTAAGTCGAACAAGGCGATTGTCCAGATGATGCTGCTCGGCATTGATCTGAATGGAATCCGTGTGATGTCATCACAAGGAAAGACGTTTGAATTTGCCAACAATACGTTTATCAGTGCAAGCAGTCTGGATGGTTCGTTTTTTTACTCGCCGACAAAAAGCAACCCTGCAGAAGTGATCCAGAGGTTGAACAAACTGCAGCCTGCACGAGCGCCGAATCAAAACCCGAATGTCCCCGGAACCGGGCCTGGATTTCCGATGCCAACAGGCCCTGGTGCAGCTACAGGGCCTGGTGTTCACAATCAGATTCCTCCAGGCACTAACCCCGCGATGAATAATGCCTTTCCGAACACAAACCCGACGGCTCATGCCCAGCCGCCGTCCTACCCAACAAACTCGGCATTTCCCGGTTCGCCAATGCCGACAACAACTCACTCGCAAACTCCGCCAAGTACTTACCCGACGGCCTCACCGATGCCGACATCCCCGTCAGCTTCCCATGGGGCGATGCCGGGGATGTCTCATAACACCATGCCTGGATCGCCATTTCCGTCACCCACGATGCCAACGATGCCCCATATGCAGTCCCCGTCAATGCCGAACACGAATATGTCGCCGAGCATGACGATGCAGTATCAGTATGTCTGCGGTAAGTGCAAACAGGTCAATAAACTTACCGGGACAGTCCAGGCAGGCCACCGATGTACTCATTGTGGAGTCGTATGGAATCAGGTTCTCGATGAAAAAGGGAAAGTGATCTCTTCGAGTCCTGCTGCAGCGGTTGGCGGGGCATTCGGAGGCGTGGCGCTGATCATCGGTATCGTCGTCGCCATTGTTCGCAAGTCGCAGGCATCGTGAATGCGTTTCGCAGGTACGACCGCCCGTCGCATTTCATCCGGCCGTAGTCACCGCACGTACTGGTCACTACCCATATGGCGAATATGACATGAATGCCGGCATGGCAGAACGATGAGGCGAAGAACAATAGAAGAATTCGGTCTCGGAGGCATAGGAGTGGGACCGAATTGCGAAGTTCAACTGGATTCCGATGACGGTGCGGCACTCGATGGCATCGATGCGGTCCTGGCACGTGCCGCCGAACAGATCGAACGGACGCGTAAGGGACGAGTATGGGACTTATGGATTGGCGGCCGCCCTGTCCATGTTTCAGTCGACGGGTCACCGCCGACTGTATTCCTAAGTGCCGGGTGCAACGACCCCGAAGACTACGCCATGTTGCGAAGTCTCGCGGAGGCGCTGGCTCGTAACCTCGGTGGCACTGCGTCTGAGCCAGTGAAGTAGCTTGTTGGCTTCAAACTGCCGTTGAACGCTATCGTTTTCAAATTTGATTCTTCATCGTTCTGCCCCTTATCCTTCTACCAACTTCTTGGCTTGAAACCTGCCGAATATTCCACTGACTGAGAAATTTATTCTTTGGTGGCAGCAAACGAAAAGTGGCCGGATTCCGTTGTGCGAAATCCGGCCACTTCGTTTTTTAATTGAGTTTGAATCTTCTCGGGCGGGTATTCCGACCAAGACGAAGGCTCGTCTCCTCGATCGATTCTCAATTGAAACTATTGCTGGGAGAACTCAGGACGACGGCGACCGAGTTGTTCCTTCAGGCGATTCACGATGCTCGAATGCATCTGGCTGACTCGCGACTCGGACAATCCCAGCGTCGTGCCAATTTCCTTCATCGTCAGTTCCTCGTAGTAGTAGAGGATGATGATGAGGCGTTCGTTGCGGTTCAGACCCTTGGTCACGAGTTTCATCACGTCGCGTTTTTGAATGCCGCGCGTCGGATCTTCGCCCTTGGTATCTTCGATGATGTCGATCTCTCGGACATCCTTGTAGCTGTCTGTCTCGTACCACTTCTTATTCAAGCTGACGAGATTCACCGCACTCGCTTCAGACTTCAGTTTTTCGTATTCCTCGACGGGAATCTGCATCTTGCGAGCGACTTCCAGATCCGTGGGTGGTCGCCCCAATTCCGCTTCCGATTCCTTGCGAGCTGCCTCGAGCTTGCTCGCCTTGCTGCGAACAAGTCGTGGAACCCAGTCCATGGTGCGCAGTTCGTCCAGCATTGCTCCGCGAATACGCGGAACGCAATAGGTTTCGAACTTGACACCACGATCCAGGTCGAAGGCTTCAATCGCATCGATCAAGCCAAAGACGCCCGCCGAAATCAAGTCGTTCAGATCGACTCCATCCGGAAGCTTCGCCCAGACTCGTTCCGCGTTGTAGCGAACCAGTGGCAAAAATCGTTCGATAAGTTTGTTGCGCAACGACTGGTTCGTTTGATCGCATTTGAAATCAGCCCAGATCTGGGCGATATCTTCTTCGGAAACCTTCGTGACCATCCAACCCTCCATGGTTGTCATTGTATCGCCAGCCAGGATCGCTCCTGTCGCGACGATGACGTCGTTGCCGTCAGATGATTACCGCTGCCGGCGGCTCGTTGGAACTTGCGTTCCGGTCATTCAAAGGCTTCTTGCCAAATCATTCCGCACATCAGTCCCAGACCGTACACGACGATCAACGACAGAAGTGCGGCTCGCATTGTGGCATCAAAGCCTACCGACAAATACAGTCCTCGGACAATCGTCAAAACAAAACTGACTAAGGCCCAACTCAAAGCAAATCGCCGTGCCATATCCCGTTCCATCCTGCCGAGCGGTGCGTTTGTCGTCACTGGGCAAAAGTCCCCCGTAACGGCAACAGTTCCGCTCTATCAGTATCGGCCGGGTCCGGCCTTAAAGTTGAATCAATTCACCTTATTTCTCCTGGATATTCCAACCGGACCGACTTTCGAAAATGTTCCCGCAAAACTCAAGTTTCCCTCAAGTTGTGCGAGTTCACTATTCCCGTTCATCACGTTTCGCAACGACTCGACAAATGTCAATTCACGATCCATCGTGACGACACGCGTCAATCGTCTTCCCAATGCTTCCAATGCCTGTCGGGCCGATGGCTGCTGAAGCTCCGTCGCCTCGCCGATGCCAAGTGGTGTTCGTCGAAATACCGATTGACTGACTGCGGGATCAAACGGAACGATCCCAGCCAATCCGATATCGCTGGTCAAGAACGCTCGCGCGGCATGGCGCAGTCGATCCATGATTTGCACGCCCTGGTCTTCTGAATCTGCCTGGTTGACCAGCACCGAAACTGAGGTAACTCCACGTGTGCACAGTCGCTTGATAGCACCATAGGCTTCAGCAACTGACGTTGGTTCCGGTGTCGTGACAATCAATGTTGCATCCGCAGCCTTGGCGAAGTCTGTCGATTGATCCAAGTCAGAACCTGTGTCGATCAGCAGCCAGTCGTGTCGGTTCTCGAATTCGACGAGTGATCGCCATGTTGATGTTGGAACAGCAACGGAACTCAGTCGGTCCGCGCCGGGCAGAATTCTCACATTCGAATTTGCCGACAGGATGACTTCATCAAGCGTACGAATCCCAGCGGCAACGTGATCCAGATTCCAGTAACCGTTCTGGCCACAAAGCAGACTCAGGCTTCCAGTACCAGGACTGGCATCAAACAGTCCAACGCCTGCCCCCAATTGAGCGGCCAGGGATGTGGCAAGATTCAGCGTCACAACACTTTTACCTACACCGCCCTTGCTTCCGACAATCACAATCGTCCTGCAACGCCGTGCTGAGCGTGGCGTGACTGTCGATGACTCGGTCCGGCGGGCGATCATCGCACGCAGTTCGCGCGCCTGGTCGTTGCGGACAGTCGGTTCGGGTGGTGTGGTCGACAAAGGCATTATGTGTTTGCTGTGAAATGACGTTGAATAATCGGGATGAATTTGAGACCTGCGGTCCGGCGCTTTGGTGGTGGAATTACAAAATTGATCTCTCAAGGGAGTCGGTTCCGACGATTAGCCTCGCCGCGCGGCAGGGGTTGGCGGGTTCAATATCTCGCGGGACTTCCTGCCCCGTGGTGAAGTATGAGACGGACAGACCGATATCTCGTGAGGCGGAAAGCAGTCCGCCACAACCGGTCGCTTCGTCCAGCTTGGTGAAGATGAGTGACGTCGGCTGAATCGCGGCAAATCGTTCTGCAGCGGCCCGCAGGGCATTGGCACCTGATGCCAGACTCAAAACCAGATATATGTGGTCTGGGCAGGCGGCATCCACCAGTTGTTTCAATTCTGCCAGTTTTCGGTCATCGTGCGGACTTCGTCCTGCCGTGTCGATTAACACCAGATCACACTTTGCGAACGCATCCAGAGCTTCCTGCATTTCCGCAGGATTTCCCACGATTCGCATCGGCAAGTCGATGATTTCAGCGTATGTCTTTAATTGTTCCACAGCAGCCACTCGGTATGTGTCGACAGTGATCAACCCGATTCGACATCCCTCTTCAATTCCAAACCGTCCCGCCAGCTTGGCAAGAGTGGTGGTCTTGCCAACACCCGTTGGGCCCACCACCATGACAATCTGCCGCCGACCGGTCACCGGGACTATTCCCCGATCACAGGGGATTTGCTGTTCCAAAAGTGCTGTCAGCAGGGCCGTGGTCGAAGACATTCGTTCGTCTTCGTCGGCGATTGTTTCGGCAGGAGAATGCCTTCTGACTTGTTGGATCAATTCCCGAGCGATCGCTTCTTCGACATCCGACTCAATCAACGTGAGATAATGCGGAAAGAGGTGCTGGGGGATGTCGCCAAGTGCATTGGGTTGAGATCGCTGGCCCAACTCCGCAATCATCTGTATTAAAGCGTCGAGCCGTTGTTCGATCGTTGGCGTGGAAGCTGGAGTTATTGGCGCTGTTGAAACAACCGCAGAGTTGTTCTCTGAATTTCGCCGTGTTCGATCGACTGTTTCTGTCACACGGTAAGCATGTGAACCTGATTCAGCGGATGGCAGATTGCGAACAATGTCTGCGATCAGTTTTCGCGGAGTTTCGAGACGGGATCCGATTGGACTTTGTCCGGGCAATCCCTCTTCAATGCGATTGAGCTGGGAAGGCAGTTCCGTCAACAATGGCGGGGGAGGTGCAAGTCCCTCGGATTTCGAACGAGCTTCCATTCGCGGCAGTGTTGGTTCCCGTTCAACTTCATTCCGTGCCATCGTCGGGTTACTGATCTCGGTTGGAACCGCAATCTTCGCGGCGGCCGCAGCAATAGTTCCCTGTGTCGTCGGACCTGTTTGCCGAACCTGGGGCGTCGGTTTTGCAGATCGCTGAGTAGTAGCGCGACTCGCAGTCACTTCGAATGTTTGACGGGACGAAAACCAGCCGAACAACCCGCCAGCCGAAACGTGCTTCACTTCCACCACGACAGCATCAACGCCCAGCTCGCGCCGCATCTGTGCCAATGCGTCTTCAGCTGTTGCTGCTCGGAATGTTCGAATTGGGTGACTCATGTTTTCCTCGCAAGACCGAGAAAGTCGTTGTTTCAGGTGGCGACTTACGAAATGGCAGTGGCAATGAACTCGGTGGATCGATGGGTTACTGGGCGACGTGAACCTTCCGAAGGCACCGGAAGTTTGATGGCATTCAATGGAACTTGTCCGACCGACCGGATTGTCGTGTCGCGTGGGATTTCATTCAGGCTCAGGACGGTGATCCTGGGGAGTGTTGTCGACGAAATGTGTCTCAAGATCTGTCGAACGCGCGGTCCACAGACCACGACCATCGGCAGACCTTCCCGGCTGAGTTTCTGAATCTGCCGGGTCAATTCGTGGCAGACTCCATCGGTGATTTGTGGGGTCAGCTTGACGATCAGGCCTCGTTCCGAGAATTCGAAACCGTTCGTCAACACATCTTCAAGAGCCGGATCCAGTGTAATGCAGTGAATGGTGCCGCGTGAATCTCGCAATGGCTGACAGATCACTCGACTCAGGGAATGCCGGGCATATTCGGTCAAGATCGTGACATCCTTCGTTCGCTCAGCGTAATCCCCCAGTGTCTCCAGGATGGTTTCCAGGTCCCGGATGGCAACCTGTTCACGCAACAAGTTGGCAAGAACCTGATGAACGTGAGACGGCTTGAGCAGTTCTGGAATCAGTTCGTCAATCACTCGCGGTGAGGTCCGTCGCAGGTTGTCAATCAACTGATGGACGTGTTCACGCGTCAGTAGCTCGTCAGCATGAGCTCGCACGACATCTTCCAGGTGGCCGATCAGAACTTGTGCCGGTTCCGCGACTTTGAACCCGAGTTCGCGAGCATGTTCGGCCTGAGAGGATTCAATCCATTTTGCGGAGCGACCTGTGACGGGATCTTGTGTTGGCGTTCCGGCGAGTTCACCGCTGGTCCTTCCCGTATCAATTGCCAGCAATCCATCTGCTCGAGCTTCACCTTTGGCAACGACGACTCCGCGGAGCTTGATCTGGTACCCACGGTCGAGCAACCGAAGGCTGTCTCGTATCTTAACCTTTGGCAGCAGGATGCCGAGTTCCTGCGCAATTCGTTTTCGAAGTTGAGTCACGCGTTCCATCAAATCTCCGCCCGCTTCTGAATTGGCGAGACGGATTAATCGGAAGCCGAGTTCCAGTTCCACGGGTTCGATCGCCAGTTGATCTTCTGGACGTGCAACAGGTTTTGTGGCTGGTACGCCGGTCGCAGCAGTAGTTGCGGTGACAATTCGAGTTCGTTCCTGTTCCATCCGCATCCGTTGACGTCGCAGGTTTTCACCGACAATCGCACAGCCAACGCCCAGCACCAGCATGGGGATCATTGGCAATCCCGTGAAAGCGAGGGCAATCGTCGAGGCGGATGCAAGAAACAGAACGGCCGGTTCCTGGAAAGTCTGGCCGATGACATCGCGTGACAAATTGGTCTCGGACGAGGATCGCGTAGCGAGCAAGGCGGCGGAAAGACCAATCAGGAAACTGGGGATCTGAGTGACCAACCCGTCGCCAATCGTCAACAGTGTGAAGACTTCCACGGCACGTTGCGGAGCCATCCGATACTGGATCACGCCGACAAGAATTCCGCCGATCAGATTCACCAGAGTGATCAAGATCCCTGCCAGAGCATCGCCGCGGACGAATTTTCCAGCCCCATCCATCGCCGCGTAAAAGTCCGCTTGAGCCGTGATTTCGGCACGTCGTCGGCGAGCTTCTTCTGCCGTAATCAAACCTGAACTCAGATCAGAATCAACCGCCATTTGTCGGCCCGGCATGCCATCCAGGGCAAATCGTGCAGCAACTTCACTGAGTCGGGTTGCTCCCTTGGTAACCACGACAAACTGGACGACAACCAGAATTGCAAACAGGATCAGACCAACGGCCACCTGATCTTGTGCCACGAATCTGGCGAACGTATGGATCACTTCCCCTGCGGCCGACGTTCCATGTGAGGCAGCTCGCGTCAGAACCAGCCGGGTTGAAGCGATATTCAGGACCAGCCGCGAAAGCGTCGTCAGTAGCAGCAACGACGGAAACGCACTGAAATCGACCGGGCGAGCGACGAAAAGTGTCGCCAGCAAGAGAATTAGTGCGGACGTCAGATTCGCGGCCAGCAGCAAATCCAGGATTGCCGGGGGGACAGGAACGACCACTACCAGCAACGACAATACCATCAGCACAGGCAGAACCAGCCCGGTTGAGGCGGTTGCGATCGTGCGAGGGTGAATGGCGCTGTCCGTAGACATCCGTGTCTCCGCAAAGACGGCCGCTGTGCCGCCGAATGGGTGGTCGTGTGTGGGCGTTGAATTGTTTTGGGGGAGATTGAGCGGCGGGTTGATATCGGAAAAAAAAAGTGATGTCCAGACGAATGAAGTCGACATTCCGACGCAACTCGTTGCTCCGGCAGAATCTGCCAAAATCGAGTCCGGGAAACGTACTTTCGATTCGCAGATGGGTCAGGACCGAGATCCAAGTGTGTCGATGTCGGCAATGACTGCCGGTGTGTTCTTCGTGGGTCAACTGTTCATCGTCATTCCAGCCGCAGTGATGTGGAATTTATGATCCAGCAGGATTTGAGTTGTTTCACTTTAAACTGAAGGAATTCTGAAGGGTTTCACAGCGGTCCTTCGATCCGTTGCCAGATTCGATCAGCAGTTGCTGCCGAAGTTGGACGAATTTCGTCTGGACACATTTGCCCCGCTGAGATACAGACCGCTCCCAGTCATTTCTGACCATTGTTGGAGAGATTCTCTTATGCGATACCGGCTGATCGCTGCCTTGCCGGTTTATACAGGCTTGTACATCGCCTCGCTGGTGGCGGCATTCCTGCTGCGCTTTGACCTGCGGTTGACCCCCGATGTCGTCGACACCGTGTGGACGGTGATGCCTTATATTCTGTTCATCAAGACGGTTGTCTTCCTTTGTGGAAGCGAATGGCGACGCTACCACCGCTATACCACGATGTCGGACTTGGCGTACATCATTGGATTACGTACAGTTGCGTCATTACTGACGTTCGGGTTCTTTCTCACGGGATTGTCGCCACAGTCGCCGCCAAGATCGGTCTTGTTGATCGACTGGCTGCTGACACTGCTGGGAATCATCCTGCTGCGTGCGACGGTCCGGTACGTACGGGAGCAGTTTGCCCGTCAGTCACAACCGTCCGATCGCAAGCGAACAATGGTTTACGGAGCGGACGCCGCTGCCGTTTCAATTCTCAGGGCGTTACGGGCATCCGCGTCAGAGCACGATATCGTTTCGTTTCTTGATCCCGTGAAATCAGCGGAAAAGACGTTAATCGGCGGCGTTCCCGTTGTTCAACTTCGTGACAACTTGACGTGGATCGCCGCGCGGTATCACGCCAATCACCTGTTTATTCCCAGTTGCGTTTCAGGACGGGCTGTTCGCGACCTGATCCAATCGTGTCACGATGCCGGTGTGAAGGCCCACGTTATTCCGGCAATCAACGAAATCGTCGACGGTCGCGTCAAGCTTTCGATCCGTGATGTGACAATTTCCGACTTGCTCAGGCGTGAGCCAACGCAGTTGGATATGGACGAAATCGCCAAGTACATCACCGACAAGGTCGTCCTTGTCTCTGGTGCCGCCGGCAGCATCGGATCAGAACTCTGCCGACAGATCCTCGACTTCAATCCGACCAAACTGGTATTGGTCGATCAGTCTGAGTTTGGTGTCTTCCAGATTGAGCAAGAGTTCACTGCCAAGCCGGTCGACAACGTAGAACTGATCTATACGATTGCAGATGTGAACGATCAGGCGACGCTGTCGCGCGTGTTCAGTGAACATCAACCTGACCTGGTCTTTCACGCAGCCGCCTACAAACACGTTCCGCTGATGGAAGAGAACCCGCAGATCGCGATCCGGAACAACGTTCTTGGCACAAAGAGCGTCGTAGATCTGGCCGATCGGTTCGGTGTCGAACGATTTGTGTTGATCTCCACCGATAAGGCCGTGCGTCCGACGAGCGTGATGGGTTCGACAAAGCTGGTGGCAGAGAAATATCTTCAGGCCGTCGCCGCCACTTCCAGAACTCAATTTATCACCGTCCGATTTGGGAATGTTCTCAATTCCGCCGGAAGCGTCGTTCCCACATTTCGCCGTCAAATCCTGGCGGGTGGCCCTGTAACGGTGACGCATCCTGAAATGACGCGATTTTTCATGACGATTCCCGAAGCAGTTCAACTGGTACTGCAAGCAGGGGCCGTTGGTGAATCTGGGCAGGTCCTGATTCTGGATATGGGCGAGCCCGTCAAGATTCTTGATCTGGCTCGCGACATGATCAATCTCTCTGGGCTGCGCTACCCCGATGATATCGACATCGTTTTCACCGGCTTACGACCGGGGGAAAAGATGTACGAGGAATTGTTTTACGGCAACGAAAAGCACGCTCAGAAAGTGCATGCCAAGATTTTTTGTGCATTGCGTGAGCCCATTTCGCTTCCTGCCATCAAGTCGGAAATCAATCGCCTGGAAAAAGTCATTCACGCCAACCGGGCTGATGCGAAAAAAGTCCTGGAAAGTGTCATTGCCGGATTAATTACTGAGTCGGGAGCAGAGAGCACGACCGAGCGGAAGGCAGCATAAGGCGGGCGTTCTCTGGAATCCTCATCGTCCTGTCCCAGATTGTTCTGCCGACTGTCCTCGATCCCGAACTCATGGCCTCAGCCCGTTCGTGCAGACATCGACCGGTTGAAAAGAGGAGACCTTCGGTCGGGATGTTTCGGCGGGGTCAGGAGACCTGCGCCGAACTCGCCGGCGCGTTAAACTGTACCGCCTCTATCAAGGATTCTCGACTCGCTTCACGTTCGCATCCGATTGCCATCATAGTCGGAATAAACGGAATTTCCCGATCACTCGAACCGGCTGAGTTTGCCGAAGTGTGGTGACGGACAACGATGGAGCGAGTCATGGCTGACCCCAATCTGATGGTAATTATTGATCACGCTGCACACGAACTGTTGATGTGGGTCGGCTTTGGAACACTTGTAGGACTCTCAGCCAAGGCCATTATGCCTGGGCGTGATCCCGGTGGAGCCATCGGTACCGTTCTGATGGGAATCGCTGGAAGTCTGATCGGGTGTGGAGTTCTTCTACTGTTCGATACCGGCTTTCGTGTCACCCCGATCAGTCCGCTGGGATTCGCCGCTGGAACGGCAGGCGCATTTCTGCTGCTGCTCTTCTTCCGGATCCTGTCGAATTCCTATATTGTCGAACCTGTTGATGGTAAGACGACCGCCAATGGTGGAACGACTGTCACTACGTATTATCGACGACGTGGCCGACGCGCGGCATAAGCACCTGGCAGAAGCGTCCAATGTCTGGTCTGGGACCGTTCGTCGAAATCAGCGTGACGACTTTTCGTCTGCAGTGTTGAACACGCGGGTCTGCACAAGCATGTAGACTCGCCGTCCTGGAGAACGTTTGAGGATTTCGCTCTGAACAGAATCCGTCGTGTCGAACAACAAGCATCCACCATCGTCGATCTTGAACGAATGACTGATCAGGTCTTGAAGGATCGAATGGGAACGGAATGCAGCACTTATCCTGATCGAGTTGCTGTTCGCGACAACCGAACCGCGTAGATAGAGATTCGGTACGGGCAGTCCGTTGATGTCGTTCGTCCTTTTGACGCATGCCAGATTTCCGTTGCAAATGGTGATCTTGGCGATCGGCACGATTTCGCTTCCCTTGTCAATCACTGTCTTAAGTACAGTCGTCACGGTCTTTTCGTCCAGACGAGCTGTTTTCAACATCGGATCAAAAGTGATTCCAAGTGATTCCACAATTCCTTCTTCAGACGTCTCAAACGTCTTGACGTCAAAAACCAGGTTCAGATCGAGTCCCTGGCGATTTCGTTCCAGCAATTTCGTAACGAGATCATGAGTGGAACGTGGAGCACGAATGACCAGCGACAGTGACTGTTCATGGCCGCGGATTGAACAAGGTCCGCCAGATTCACTCCAGCATTCGGGCTCGATCGTTGTGGTGATCGATTCGATCAGTCGCAGCCAGTCAGAATGATCAGGTTGACGAACTTTTCCGTCCTGATTCGGTACGGGTATCAGCAGATCCGCGACTGAATAGGTCCGAACTGTCAACTCTGGACCAGTGGGCTCAGGGACATTACTTCGATACTTGTTTGCCGAAGACCTCAACTTCGGCAACTGTCTCCTGTCGCTAATTTCGTCGAGAAGTTTCCGAATCTTCACATGGACATCGCTCGTTTGACGCACGAGTAGACACTGTGTCTGTTCGTGAATTTTTATTGCAGCCGGGCCGCCAACTTCGTCCCATGTCTCCGGTTCGATCGTAGCTCGAATGATTTCCACAATCTGCAGAAGTGACTTGGATCGAATTTCGTCGTCTGGCTTGATTGGCTTTGGATTCTGCAGGTTGTCCAGCAGGTCTCCCAAGGGATAGTTGACTACGATCATATCCCCCTTGGAACGCTGTCGGCTGGTCACTTTCAAGACTTCATTTTCGACGACAACAGCGAGATTCAAGGGTTGCAGAATTAATTGAAACGCAGATCGAGCTGAAATTCCACTGACTTCGATCGTCACTGGAGTGGTCATGGAGACTCCTTCTTTCTCCAGTCCGCGAGAGTCCATGACGATGTTGACGTCCAGTTGCTTTTGAATCTGCCTCATGACGTCGATCAACGGTGTACTGTCAAAAGCAAAAGCGATTTCTTGTTGAAGCGAATTTCGTATTCGCTCGGCTTCCGGGTCGGAGACTGACTTGTCATCGATTTGGCGTTGAGGGTTTGCCGGGTTCAGGTCGTACTTCTTTAGAAGAGTCTTCAGTTTTTCTTCCGTCGTGAGACCGGAGACTCGTTCGATAACTTTGCCGTCAATGACGACGACGAACTGCGGAATCGTCTCGACACCGAAATTCCTGGCCAGGTGGCTTTTTTGATCGACATCAATGACACGTAGTCCGTAGCCTTGGCGTTTCAGGCTGTTGACGATCGGCTGCATCTGCTGACAGGGACCGCACCATGTCGCAGTAAACATCAGCATCTGGTACCCGGCATCGTTTAGGTCCTGTTGTGTTTGAGGTGCCACGCTAAGCGGATCACTCGATTTACGCTTCGTGGAGATCAGGTTCGTTAATCGACGAACCTCTTCACGCAAGCCTCGAACATCATCGCGCAGGGCTTGCAACTCGTTCAGGTGGTCCTGACGGCGAGATCTCCTGGCACTCTTGTCGTTCGAGAGGATCAAGTTGGATTTACTGGAAACCGGCGCGTCCGGTGAACCTGTGCGATCTCCCTTCTGTTGATCGGGTGCATCAGCAACCTTGAGCTTCGAAATGACCTGGGGATAGAACTGTTGTGCGATGGCATTGATCAGGCCGATGTCGTCCTGTGTCGGGACAGTCCCCGCCAGAAAAACCGCCGAGCGAACTTCGGTCGCCTTCACAATGGCATTGGGGCAGGCTTCGCGAATCGCCGCGTCCAGTTCACTCGTATCGGCTTCAACTTCAATTCGTAATTCGCACTTGATGAATTTCAAAGATTCTTTATCGAGTGGGCTGACATAGTGGAACGTAGCGACTCCTTTTCTCACCGCGACGAATTTCGAGACCGTGCTCGGAAAGGCCGCTTCGAGGACCGGATCGAGACTCGGAAAAAGCATTTGTTCTTCCCTGCTGGGAGAGGCGTCGCGACGACGACCGACACCGTTGGACTCAACCAGGTGCCATTCCCTATTCCCAGCAGTTCGCTCGACCAGGACATGCAGAAGCCCTTCCCAGCCGCGCTTGACCTTCAAGACAAACCGCCCCTCCTGCGGCAGAAAGGATGCCAACGATTGTACCCCTTCCAAGGGAGGGAGTGTCGAGACGTCAACGTATGATGCAGTTACGCCAGGTTGCGGATCATCGGCAACCGCGTGACGCGGAATGCCATATGAAAATACGGTCATCAGGACCAAGGCGATACGTTTCAATCCACCATAGCAATGTCGAGTTTCCATCATTTGACTCCTTTCAAACCTGTTTGCCGTCACATCGCATTGGAGAATGGGATCAGTGAATGATCAACGGTTCGATTTAACGGGATTGTTCGTCAGCACGCATTGCGTCCAACCTGGACTGAATCGCATTCAAATGTGTCTGTAGTCGATTGGCCGCAGCGGCAATCTCGACGTCGTCGTCTGTCGATAATCGTGACTGGATCTCGTTGAGTTCTAACAGCGTTTCCGCCAGGTCGTGTTCAATTTCCGCTCGGATAAATGCAGTCTCCGCTTCGCCAGAGATCGATGGTGAGTGATCCATCGCCGCTTCAGCGGGATGTGACAGAGTCATTCGCGGGCCAAAAGCGCCGACCAGGATTCCCAGAATAAAAGCGAGACCCGTTGCAGCGACGCGGATACGAGGTTTGACCTGAACCGGGCGATCACTCCTTAACAGCCATTCGATGCGGTGTGCCAGCGAACCCGACTGACCGATGGCAGCCAGGCCCAGATGCTGGCGACTGTGATCGAGTCGTAATTCGGCAATGCGAGTCAGGCAATGTGCCAGGGTTGTCGCCGAAACATGCTGTCGAACGGCCCAGTCATCGCACAGCAGTTCGGCCGATTGCTGCCAGCGACGACGTGCCAGTAAGTTGAGCGGTTGAAATGCCAGACACGTACAGAGTATTTCACCCAGATACTGCCACCAGGTGTCGCGCCGAAAGAGATGCGCCACCTCATGCGCCAGCAAGCCTTTCATTTCTGCAGGTGTCAATTGCAGGTCAATTCCTTCGGGCAGGACAATCGTCCATTTCCAAAGCCCGCAGGCAAAGGGTGCCGGTGCCTGGGAGCTCTGCTGACGCACAGCAGAACGCAAATTAATGATACGTCCCGGCACCATTCGGGCTAACTGAATTTGCACGTCTCCGGTGAGGCGACGACAGCCAGAAACATACCTGTGAATCAGGATCGCTCGCCACAGCAATCGCAACGCAGACAAAATGATCCATGCCAGAAACAAGACCCCGACGTCATCCACCCAGCGAGCAGGAGTATCAGCGGCCTGTGCATCAATCTTCGGGGCGACGGTCAGCTCGGCTTCATCTCTGTTCGCTGTCGTTGACGACAGGAGTTCAACGGCGGACTCGATAATCTCAGATCGAACCGCAGTCGGGTCTGAAACTGGGGACGTCCTATGTTCGCGGACTGCTCCTTGTAAAAAATCACCGATGTTTTTTCCGTCGCTCTTGAGCGGGCTCTCATCATCAATTGGTTGAGACTCGGCAACCGCATCCATTGACAATTCGGGGATTGGAGCCAGCAGAGCAGTATTATCCGTAGGCCCTTGAAATGTACTCTCAAGAGTGGGGGCATCGACGTGAACAGGTATCACTTCTGTATTTGCGTTGCCGAAGGCTCGCTGGTCCTGGGTTGTTGAGATCGACCATTCCAGAAGCGGTCGCGACCAACCAGCGAACACGGCGAACGAAGTGGTCGCCAATGGTAAGATCGCAGCCAGTTTCCAAAGCCACTCGTTCCATGAGGGGTTGATCGCCGATCGGACTGCGCTCCCCTTGTCCTGCGAGAATCTCCGTAAAATCAGGGGCAGGGTGAACAGTGCCAGGCCGCCGAGAAATATCGTCGAATGAATCAGGTACGTCGCGATCAGTTCAACCATTCGTTGCAGAAGCCAGCTATTTGTCATCGCTCAACTCCTGTTCCTTCTGGCGGATCAATTTCTTCAACGCTGATAACTCTTCGCGTGAGACGTCACATTCATCAAGCAGGTGACAGACCAGTTGCGTGATATCGCCCGCACATAATCGCTGGGCCAGGTCCGAGACCATCGAACGACTGACTTTTTCACGGGGCAGTATCGCTTTATAGACATTGACGCGACCGTTTGTGCGGTGCGACACGTACCCATCCTCTTCCATCCGGGCGAGCATTGTGCCGACGGTCGTATAGGCCAGCTTCCGATTCGGTTCCAATTCCTTTTGCACGTCGCCAACCGTAGCTTCACCCCGGTCCCACAACACCTGTATGATGGCCAATTGCAAATCGGCCAACCGATGCTTGCCCATTGTCGCGGCCTCCCCTGCCGTTGAATCGATCATCCTCCTACTCGTGTAGGAGTCGCGTTTCTACTACACGTGTAGGAGGTTGTCAATTGCTTTTTAGAGCGCACCCCGTTTAAGTGTGGCGTCCCGCGGGCATCAAATTGCAGCGTCTAACCCATGTTTCGACGCGCCACGGAAGTGCGACCCGCACTAGAAAAGCGCCGTGATGGGCTGGCCGATGCTGATCGGGTACGGGCGATTGGCGTTGTCGAAGTAGTGGCCGGCAGGATCGATCCCCAGCGCGTGAAAGATTGTGGCGGTGACATCCCAAGGTCCGTATTTCGTCGACGTGGGATAGGCAGCATGGCGGTCGGTCGTGCCGATCGTTGCTCCGCCGCGAACTCCGGCACCGGCCAGCACGATGGAATACGCGGCGGCCCAATGCTTTCTGCCGGGCGTTTCACCCGCGAAGTTTCGTTCTAATGCCACCAGTGGTGCGCGGCCAAACTCTCCCATACCAATGACGAGAGTAGTTTCGAGCAGTCCGCGCACTTCAAGATCTTCCAGCAGTGCCGAAAAACTCTGGTCGAAGCGTGGAAGCAGCGATGTTCGCATGACTTCGAAAATGTCGTTGTGAGTGTCCCAGCCGTGTTGCTCAAGATCTTCCGGTGATCGATCCTGTCCACGGTTGGAATGGTTCCAGATCACTGTCACCAGCGGGACTTCTGCCTGAACCAGTCGTCTCGCCAGCAGACAGGCCTGGCCAGCACGATGTCGCCCGTATCTGTCACGAATGCTGGCGGGTTCCGCTTCGAGTTCGAGAACTCGGCGAGCCGCAGGACGGTCCAGCATTCCGTAGGCTTGCTGGTAAAGAGTTTCCATATCGCCGACCGGCTGTGAAGCGAGCGGCTTCGCACTCTGTAATCGCGAGAGCAGTTGTCGCCTTCGGGCTTGTCGCGAGAAGTTCAGTTCCTCAAGTTGCTCCATCCCGGGAATGGCGGGCTGATCGGTGGTCACATCTCCAATCATCAAAGAATCAAATTGACGTCCGAGCAGGCCAGCGTATTGACCTGGGCCAGGTTCAAAGGGAACCAGTGCCGGACCATTGATCAAAACAGACGACCGCAAGAAATTTGTTGCGGGTCGTTTCCACTCCAGCACGCTTCCGTAAAAGGGAAGGTCTGTCTCTTTCGGAGGTGGATTTGAAGAGAGTCGCGCGTGGTACTGGCCTGTCAGTGAGAGATATAGTGCCGATCCGTGGTCGAGATCTTCGTGGGACATCGATTTGATGATGGTATAGCGATCAGCGAGTCTGGCGAGCCTCGGAAGGTGTTCACAGATGATCGTGCCGGGCACGGACGTTTGAATGGGCGCAAATTCACCTCGAATCTGTGCCGGGGCATCCGGTCGCGGGTCCCAGGTTTCTAACTGGCTTTGTCCACCGCTGGCGATGACCATCAGAACAGTTTTCGCTCGGCCGAAACCAGGTAAACGCGAAGCTGGAGGCTGGGGAGAAAAAACTGGATCGCGAGCCATTGCCTGGCGTTGCAGAAATTCTCCTGACAGCGCAAGGCCAACCCCGCCCATGTTTCGCAGCCAGCTTCTTCGCTGCATCACAATCCCTCGTTGAAGAAGACCACCTGCCGGATTCTCTGGCAGGTGGTCTCAATCACAATTTCATCAGACGTCGCTCAGACCCGCGACTTCCCAGCCTTTGCGATAGGTGCGTCGAATCAAGCGAGCCGCATCTGGCTGGTTCTTGAACTTCAGGTTCGCGGCATCCCACTCCAGCTTCTGATTCGGGAAGTAAGTGGCGACACCACCCAGCAAGACACTCTCCGTGAGCGGACCAGCATAACCAAAGTGCGCCAGTGTGGTCCCATTTCCCATGACCGCATTCACGAATTGATGCCAGTGATTGTCTCCCTTAATTTGCGGACGTTCAAATCCTTCGTACTGCTTTTCCGGCAAAAGAATTGGCTGGGCAACGTGTGGCAGAACCATCGCACCCTTTTCGCCGATAAACAGGGAACCTTGATCTGGCAGTCCCTTGTCGCCGAGGTATGGCCCCGTCACTTCTTTTGAGGGACGCTTGTCGCCGTCGTACCAGGTGATCGGGAACGTCGGACCGACCGAAAACTTGGTTTCAGGGAACGTGAATTGGACCTCAGCATCATTCGCCCAGTTCGTCGCAGAAGGGGCGGGGCCTTTCGAAAGAGCTGTCAGTGGTGCTGTCAGATCCATCGCCTTGAAGACGGGATCGAAGATATGACAACCCATGTCTCCAAACGTTCCAGTGCCGAAATCCAGTCGCTTTCTCCAGTTCCCGGGGTGGTAATAGCCACCGCCGATAAACGGACGGCTGGCACAGACCCCGAGCCACTGATCCCAATTCAATGATTCAGGGACCGCGTCTTCGCGATTTGGAAGCGGTGCCGAATCCCCCCATTTCTTACTGCTCCACGAATGAACTTCTTTGACCTTGCCAATCGCTCCCGATTGGATCAGTGCCACCGCCGTCCGATATTCGGACGACGAGTGAATCTGAATCCCCATCTGTGTGACCAGCTTCTTCTCGGCGGCAATCTTGCTGAGTTGGCGAGATTCAAAAACGTCGTGCGTCAGAGGCTTTTGACCGTAGCAGTGCAGGCCACGCTGCATCGCCGCCATTCCGATCGGAGCATGCATGTGGTCTGGAGTTGAAACGTTGACCGAGTCCAGGTTCTTGTGTTCCTTGTCGAGCAGTTCGCGCCAGTCCTGGTAGACTCGCAAATCCGGGTGCTGCTTCTTCAATGCTTCGGCGCGAGCAATATCAACGTCTGCGACACAAACCAGTTTGACCTTCGGGTGGCTGATGATGGCCCCCAGATCGGCACCAGCCATTCCTGACGCCCCGAAACTGGCGTGTCTGACGACTTCGCTGGGCGCGGCTGCGGTCAGGTTGCGAATAAACGCTGGGGCTGCGAAGGCCCCCAGTGCGGCCTGTTTGAGAAACATTCGGCGGTCAGATTTGTGCAAGCGAGACATCGCGGGTACTCCTGCTCGGTCACGAGGTTCGTGGTGGGTTGAAGCGGACATCGTATTAGCCAGCGTTGATTCTGACCGTTGCCGCACGTTCTTGCCACTCCGCACAAGGGCTTTGCGGTCCTTCCGTCGAGAGTACGAAAAGTTACTCCGACGCAACCTGTTTCCCCTACCCGACACTTCGAGGTAGAATGAACACCGTTGTCTGGAAACCATTCTCCGTCATCACACCGCTTGATTGCCATGGCCAAGAACCCTGAATCACACCCGGATTACTCGCTGTCACGCGTCGTCTGCCGGAACCGGAAGGCAATGCACGATTATGAGTTGCTGGAGCAACTGGAGTGTGGGATTGCGCTTCGCGGAAGTGAGGTCAAAAGCATCCGGAACAACAAGATCGCGATCGAAGATGCGTACGTACGAGTGGAAAACGGCGAAATCTGGCTGGTTGGTGCCGACATCGCCGAATACCCACAGGCAACGTATT
The DNA here is from genome assembly GCA_037146815.1 of Planctomycetota bacterium. Lineage (GTDB taxonomy): Bacteria > Planctomycetota > Planctomycetia > Planctomycetales > Planctomycetaceae > Schlesneria. Next base: position 4,834 of record JBAWWJ010000076.1, on the reverse strand, counting down.
TGAATCATGATCCAAAGCGTCAACGAAAGCTGCTGGTGCATCGACGAGAAATGGACCGACTCGCCAGGTCTGCTGAGCAAAAAGGCTTGACGCTCGTTCCCCTCGATATTCATCTGACGCGTGGGTTTGTCAAAGTGACCGTTGCGATTGCACGTGGGCAAAAAGAATATGACAAACGGGATAAAATCAAGAAGCATGCCGACCAACGCGAAATTCGCCAAGCCATTCGAAACGCCAATTGACGGCGAAGTGACGAAACACTCGCCACAGTCATTTTACCGACCAATCGCGGTGATTTTGCGACAGAAAAATGCATTGCAACGCGATCCTTGAGTCTTAATTTCGCCACAATGTTGTGTCGAGATCAATTTCGCTGCGTTCGAGTGTTGCAATTAGCGCTCAGGTGGAGTAGGGTGTCTCCGGAGAGGACTAACTGAGTCCGGTTGTCTGTGACGTTGGTTGTGATCAACCTCAAGAGCCCATGAGGCAAGGCGCTGAATGAATCTTTCTGCACCTCCTCCAAAGCAACTCCCACTGGATTTGCTGGCAATTGCTTATTCGGACCGTGAAGGCGAAGCCTGTGCTCGCTCTGTCTGGTCATTGAACCACGCTTTCATGCTGGCTGTGGTCGTCGATTTCGCAATTTATTTTGCGTTGTGTGGTCCACTCGCCCTTATCACTGCCGCGATCTTGTCGCTGTCGCTATGCCTGGCCGTCACCGTCATGTTTCGATTTTTCGTGGTGCTCCTTTCGATCTTCATGAAACCAGAAATCAAAGTATCGACCGCTGAGGTTGAGGCAACCTCAGCGTCAGATCTCCCCGTATTCACAATCTTGGTGCCGCTCTACCGGGAGGCTAATGTTGCAGGCAGCATTATCAAGTCGATCTCGCAGCTTCAGTACCCGCGCGAATTGCTGGATATCAAGCTATTGCTCGAAGAAGACGACGAATTGACCACACAGGCTGTCCGCGCGGTTGAGCTCGGCCCTGAATTCGATGTTGTACTGGTCGCCCCCAGTCACCCACGTACAAAACCAAAGGCCTGTAATCACGGCTTGGCACGAGCTCGGGGGGAATTCGTTGTGATTTTTGATGCGGAAGACAAGCCCGAGCCTGATCAGCTTCTCAAGGCCGTTTACGCGTTTCGAAATGCCGGACCGAACGTCGCCTGCCTGCAAGCGAAGCTCAACTATTTCAACGCACGCGAGAATTTCATTACTCGTAGTTTTGCTTTGGAATATACCGCCTGGTTTGACATGGTTCTACCAGGTTTGCAATTGCTGAATGCTCCCATTCCGCTGGGAGGAACTTCCAACCATTTTCGGACGAAGATCCTGCAGGAATTGGGGGGATGGGATCCGTTCAACGTAACGGAAGACTGTGATCTTGGCATTCGACTTTCCATTCGCAAATACCGGACGATGCTGCTGGATTCGACGACCTGGGAAGAGGCCAATACGGAAGTTGGCAACTGGATCCGTCAGCGCTCGCGTTGGATTAAGGGCTACATGCAAACGCATTTTGTTCATACCAAACATCCATTTGCACTACTACAGAATCTTGGTTACATCAAGACCTTGTATTTCCTGTTGACGGTTGGTGGTGTCGCGGTCATGCAGTTGTTGAACCTTGTTCTTTGGGCCATTTCGTTTGCCTATCTTGGGTTACTCTCTATTGACTTGATTGAAGGTCGAAGCCTTTGGGTCGTCGTCGCGGGTAGCCGGGATGAATACCGGATTGCGTGGAAGATGCTGTTCCTCGGTCCAGGCGAAGATCCTGTCTGGTCGCAAATTTCGCTGGTAGCGTTTTGTGCATCCATCCTGATGTTTATCGCAAACGGCTTTTTTGTGGGAATCAATTTACTGGCATGCCGGAAAAGAAACTATCACGACCTCTGGCTTGCGGCGTTGCTTTCCCCACTCTATTGGACGCTAGCTTCTGTCGCGGCCTGGAAGGGAGCGATTCAGTTGATTCGAAATCCACATTTTTGGGAAAAGACCGTCCACGGGTTGACGCATGTCTCCGCGGAAACCGCCATTACGGATGTCTTGCCCGTGAAATCATAAAGGAAGTTTGAATATGCGCCTGTCAAATAGGCTCTGGATGTTGCTAGTCGGATTCATACTGACTTCAGGCGTCAGCGGATGCCAAAATCAAGTCACAGAAAACCTCGTCACTAATCCAGGAATCGAGGAGCCACTGGATGGAAACGGCATGCCACGTGACTGGTCGTTTTCGGTCGTTTCGGGGGAATACAAACACGAAGCTGCGGAAACAGCGCAGTCAGGAAAGCTGGCACTCGTGGTCGCAGGTGCAGGTGGCGCTGCCGAAGTGCAAACGAATGCCACCTCAGTTTCGAGTGGAACGGTACTTGAGTGTGAAGCGTGGGTACAGACGGAGTTAGTAAAGGATGGCGAACCGTTCATTTATACCAAGTTTTCGCGAGACGATACGACTGATCGGTCCACAATGATCCGAATCAGTCCGAAGCCAAAGGAGTGGCACAGAATCCACTTTTTTAGCGCCGCCGAACAGGATTCTTCCGCGATGCTAGCCATTCGACTTGGTGGTGAAGGACTCGTTCGTATTGACGATGTTTCCATGCGGGTTGCTTCGCAACTTGTCCCGGCCGGATTGACATCCGCTCGAACATTCGAAGACGTGAATGAAACAGGGGGACTGAAGGATTGGAAGCACGTCTTCAAGGCAAAACGGGGGACTCATAACGTCATCAAGGAACGGGAGTCATCGATCGTTCGCATGGAGGGAACCGGGGGGTGGAGTGTTCTGTGTACGCGTCGCGCGATTACAACGAAGCCGGCGAAAATCATTCTACAGGGTGCCGTTCGAGTCAAAAGCGGAAGCGGAAATTTGAAAATTGACTACATCAAGAAAGGCAACTGCTTTTCCAGCACTGTATCTCCACCAGGACAAAAGGATTGGACATTTCTTTCTGTGGAAAGTGACCCGTCGCTCGTCGATCAATCCGACGCGATTTGTGCCACACTGTCTGCAGCCAGCGATGGTGAGTTTTCGGCAGATTTTGATTCAGTGGATGTCTTTATCCAGAACTGATCAAGCTCCGCTCAAACCGTCACCGTATACTTCCCGAAAGGGACACTTTGACCGCTCGACGAACCCCAATTCATCTATTCGGCCTCTTTATTGCACTTCTCACGCTCCCGTCAGTGAGTTGGGGAATTCAAGAATCGCTCAAGACCGAACTGATAGAAAACGTCAAACGGCAAAAGTCACGGTTCACAGATCTGTCTGTGGAAATCTCGGTCTTTACTTGGGCAGATAAGCAACGAACGAAACTGGAAACAACTGAACATCGGCGTGTACTACAATGGCAAGGAAGGCTTTACGACTGTGTCTGCAAGAACTCTCCACATTCCAGGGCGAATTCGACAGCATTTCAATTCAACTGGAATGACGGCGAACAGACTACTGGTTATTTTCCCCCAGACCATGTGACCATTCACCGAGGCAAACACGAGGCGATCGCATATTTTGAACCGTATGACACGATTCTGAATGCTATTGGAGCTGAAAAGACCCTGCTGGAATTTTTGAATTTCGAAGGTAAGACGATGGATGCCTGGAAGCTGGAACTCGTCAATGATGACGCGAAAACAACAGCACCGGGAATTGTTGCTGCGCCAAATATTGTCTCCCTTTGTGCTGTTCGCCAGCTTCCGGGGAGCAAATTCGCTTCCGTTATTGAGCTGAAGCTTTCAAAGGACCACGCGTATTTACCTGTCTGGGGACAGACAGTAGAAGTCGTCAGTAACGTGCGCCATGTCCGAGCAGTCGCAGAGGTCACTGACTTTATGACCATTGAGGATTGCGGACCGCTTTTCAAGCAATATCAGGTTTCGACGTATCAAGACGACAATGCGATTGTAACAACCAGTCTTGTTGAACTTCAGGCAGAGCGGCTGATGATGCCTCCTCAAGAGAGCATCTTTCATGCTACTTCGTTTGTGGGGAACCCCGAAGTAATCAAGTACCTGAACGATCGAGAAACGAGAAGAGAAAAATACCGCCCGATCCGCGTAAAGAAGCCCGAACCATGGCCTCCTTTTACGATCTGGCTGGTCATGAATGACATCATTGCAGGGGTAGTCGGACTCGCGCTGCTGGTCCGTTTTATCATTCACCGCTTGAATGCGTCCGTCGATGGACGGAAAGAATCATGAGAATCATCCATTCCAACGCTACTCGGGGCATGTTTGTAATTACGATCGTTTGTTTTAGCAGCTTTTTCACAATTGGATGCAGCAATGACAATGCTGCAGAACTGCTATTCAAGGACAAATTCCCCACAGTTATTGAGCAATGGACCCCGGTGCGAATTCCATTCGACTTCGCGATAACAGACGGCAACCCATTTGATCCCGACGAAATTGATGTCGAATTGAACCTCGTTGCCCCAGACGGATCGACAGCCAGTCATCCAGCCTTTTTTTTACGCGATTATAATGTCGTCTTTGACCACGGACGTGAAGTCGCTCGCGATACAGGCCGACAACACTGGGAAATTCGCTGGACCCCAACCCAGAGTGGCACCTATGAATGGGAGCTCGTGGCAACGGCCGGATCCTATCGGCAGAAGCTCGCGGGTACAACAACGTGCACGCCCACACAAAAGCCGGGGTTTGTCAAGATTTCCACAACGGATCCCCAGTATTTTGAATTCTCGAATGGCTCATTTTTTTACCCACTCGGCCATGTGACCCGTTCGCCGAGCGATGCCAGGTGGCGCGACAATAAGCCCGAAAATGTGAAGGTCCATCTTTCGTTGCTTGAGGAACGTACGTTTGCGTACGA
>JBAWWJ010000075.1:0-31113 GCA_037146815.1 Planctomycetota bacterium | reverse complement strand
CCGCCAGGCCAATCACCACTCGGTGTGGCGATCAGCGTTCCTGTCCATAGACCTCCGCCGCCAGTCAGAGTGCCGGTTCCGGTATAATCCCCTGTCATGGACATTGTGAGCTCGGGCGGAACCCCCGTATCAACACAACATGGACTACAATATTCCTGAACTGTCATGCGAATCTTCAGACCCGACAAGTTGCAGCCTCCTTTGATGGCAACCGAGTCAGGAATTGATAGGACGCAATTAGTGACTGTACTACTCGCTGTGAACGATGAAGCAGCAATCGTTACCAGCCCCGCCGGTTGCTGTTGAATCAATTCAACGAGAACGACCACAGGGCAATCGGAATCGGTGGAAATTGGCACAGTGATCGTCCAATTCCCTTTTTTCGGCCTGCGAAGGTCGGGAAACGGACAAGTGATGACGACCGGCGTGGCGGAAACATCGACACTTGTCGGCATCCCAGCGGGACTCACGGTACGCGGCATGACGGTCTCCTGGCTCATTGAAAGCAGTTACGGGGCGGGCTACTCCCAATTCCCCTCGGGACATTTTTCGGTAGCTAACGCTAGCTTGTTGATCAGGCGATTCGATTCGACGCAGGCACACCCGCATTTGAGGCAGTGATGATTTTTCAGGAACGGGCAGGCCTGACAAATCTCCAGACGTTCTTCGATCTCGGCATCGGTCCGACGCGGCATTCCTGCCAAAGTCCAACGACTTATTGCCTGCGCGAAGTTCCAACCCCGGATCAATAATGTTGGGGGTGTCACGTGTGTTGGCGTTAATTCGGGCGGGTTCGTTTCCGAAGTGCAGCCCGCCACGATTTCGTTCAAAGCTGGCAGTCCCCACCCGGCACGATAGGCGTTAATCGTGGACAAACGAAGATCCGTCACCTCGCCACGACAAATGGCTCGCAGTCGGCCTTGAAGTTCATCGCATGACTTAATGGCACGCATACAATGGAACTCAACAAAAGGACTTGAAACCCCAGAGTACACTGTAGTACACAATTCGTTTCAATGGAGCATAGAGCCTGGTGTGTCCAACAGAATTGGTGTCGCAAGGTACGTACCGACATCGCTGCATCAAATCGGCATGAAAGGAAAAGTGGGGCGAAGTGAACTGTCAAACTGGATGACATGTAAGGCACTGCAGAAACCGTATGATTATCGTGACCCGTGCACTCATCAAAACAAATCCATCACACTTTAGACATTCTGTAGAGATTGTTTCGCCCTTGTGTGCAAACTCGCCGCAGACTACGCACAGCCCCCTGGTCGACTGTCTAACCACGTCGTGTGCAGTTTAACTTCTGTGCCAATAAGCTCTTCGTGTTGTGCGATAATCTGAAGCTGAGATTTCAAATTGCTGATGCCGAGCGGTAATCGTGCTGCATTACTGTCGTGGGGTATCCGACCATGATTCATGCGCAAAAAGCGTGCCGAACAGTGTTGGGTCAGGACCAATACTGTTCGGCATGGCGTTTGATTGTGGGGTTTCGGCGTTCAATTGGCGGGTATTTTCGCCGGAGTTCATCGTCTGCTGCTTGCAGCGTCTGCTGTTGCGGTGTTGTCGGAGTTCTGCCGTGCTATTGTTCACGCAGCGTTAAGGGGCTCGGATCGCGAGTTGCGGTCGAGCCACTTTGCCCGTCAGTTTGTTTTGCGACCTTCTCGTCGCTGTCCTTCAGCTTCGCGAGATGTGCCGCAACTTCTTCAGCCGATGCCCAGCCTGTCAAGAGGTGGTACAGCATCTCATGAGTTCGCTTCGTCGGCTTGCGGCCGGTCCACATCGCGATCAGCAAACACGCGATGATGGCGCCGTACGCCTGAATTGTGATCCCGTTTTGGTTGTGACTGAGAAGGTGGCGATAACCGAGCAGATGCTTGAACTGACGAAAGAAGATCTCGATCGTCCAGCGGTACTCGTACAAGATCACGATGATTTCGGCGGGGGCGTCCAGCAGGCTGGTTGCGATTCTGCGGAACCCGTCGCTGTCGACACCTGAGGTTCCTCCCTTGTACTTGGCCTTAGAAATGTGAGGCTTGATTTTCACGATCACCCCCGGAAGTCGTACGACATTGAGGTGACTCGGGTCGTTGTCGCATTGACGTTCTGCGTCGCCGTCGTCAGGTATCCATCCTCTCCCCAACAGAATATCGCTCATGTTGCAGAAACCAGTTGCGGCGATCCAAGATCGCAGGTGTTGCCGCCCACGCCATTAAGGTCCCCAACACTACGGTTGACACGGCCATCCATACCGCCCCCCCCACCAAACCAACAAATGTTCCACCTAGCACGGACACCATTACAATCCACGCTACGAATGTAATCGCACCGAAACGTTCACTTGCAATACTGAAGCCGTCGAGACCACTGTATACACCACCAACGCCAAACATACCGAAAACCACGATCCATAATCCAAAGTGCCAGCAAAGACCAAAAGCGCTATGCGTCCATTGCATACCAACGCACTCAGCGAATGCGGCGAGCACAACAGATGCTACCGTAGCGAACGACACGCCAATTAGCCACTTTTTGAAGCATGCGATCTTCGAAGGTGGATCCCATTGCCGCATTCCGCTCATCTTCAGGCTCGTAATCCAGATAGGCATCACATCAACACCTCGGCCACAGGCAAATCTGACACAGCCTCCTAGTTTTGGTCGCACCTGAATGACCACCGACGTCATGTCAGTGTCGTCATAGCCTATGAAACTGTCATCGAAAAACGAACCAATCCACCATCGGCATGCATTAGTCTCATAAACCGCATCATCCAGTGGAGTGCGAACACGAATGTGGTCTGGGAATAGCTCGATGGTTCTTGGGAATGACCGAGCGAGGCTTATGTTGTGAATGGCGAGCAGGATCGCCAGGAAAACCCAGACGCCAAACAACAACCATAGAGCTTCGCTCGAAATCAAAAACTTCATTCCTTGTTGAACACCTGCCATCTCCATGAAGGCAGAGGCGAGCAAAACAATGCCGAAGCCAGCAGTCAGCGGAGCGATAACACAACGTGCCAGCGCGCCGCTGCGGACGATCGTTACGTGGCTGGTAACCCGCGTGTCGTTACTGTGTGCGGATTCTTCAACGTTGAACGTTTTAAGTAGTGCCTTAACCACGAGCACTCCCATCGGCCAGTTTGATACACGCTGGGATAGCCCCTCCGGCTCCGCCAAGGTCGGAAACGAGTTCTTGTACCGCGAATGAACCTAACTGCGTGAGTAACAATTCCATTCCGGAAAGGTCAAGGTTTACGAAGTCCAATAAGCAGCCGTACAATGCACCAGCAATCGTGAATGGCACAGAGACAAATGACGGACAATCACCGCATATTTGCGTGATTGGCGACCAAATGTCACACGCGCAATCTAAGCTGTTCACGAGTAGTGTCAGCAAGGCCACCTGTGCTGGAGCAACGCCGATCAGCCTCGGAAGTAAAGCTGCCCAAATCGCATCGATAATGTTAATAACGCCGCACATGCACGACACCAAGGCATTTAGGTATGGATGGTTGACGACGTCGCAAAATGATTCGCCGAGGGAGTTGATGGTCGCAAGACCGAAGGCATCGGTTCCGTGAAGTGGATTCAAATTGCAATAGGCGTACAAATTACTGCCGTCGGTCATACCCAGTGGATCGCGTTGTGTCCAAGCACCAATGAGCGCATGAAATACGCGATTCCGTACATGAAATAATCTACTCACGCTTTCCCAGCGGTACCCGCAGTAGAGTATCTCCCAATCGAAACTACTGGTTCCTCGTGCGCCAAACGTACCGTTCATGAATGTCGGCATTCCGTAGGCAGCGTAGTTGTAGCGTTCCTGGACCGTTCCGCTGGCGTTGACAATGGCCGTGACGTTCCAGTTGGCGTCCTGAAGGCTGTAGAGCCGTTCGTCGAATGCCCCGTTGCCGTCAGTGTCTCGATCTCGGACGATCAGATTGTCGATGTATCTCAGACCCCAGACAAATTGGCGTTCAGCGTTGGCACTGTCTGGCGAAGTGCCCAGTCGTTCTTCGATGACCTGCCATTTGCTTGGCTCGGTGTAGTAGAGGTGCCTCGTTTCGCTGAGTGTCCCGGCGGTGTAGTTCTTCTGTATGATTCGACGTTTGGCGGCGTCGTAGATGTAGGAGCTGACGGTGTTTACGCCTTCTTTGACCTGAACAATCCGATTCCAGGCGTCGTAAGTACAGGTTTGGCTCGTGGTCGGGTCGGCGACCTTGGGCATCGTCGTCATGTTGCCCGCGCGATTGTATGCAGGTGTCACCCAAGCGGGGCCGACGGTGTCGGTGATGTCTGTGATTTCATTGACTGCGTTGGCGGTGCGGGTTTGCTCCAGATCCCAAGTGCCGTCGCCAGTGTCGTCTTCCAGGAACTTCTTCCAGTTGGCGGTCGGATCAAGCGACCAGCATTGAGCGAATGTCTTGTCGGTGATGGCATCCTTCAATGCTGTCAGTTGCCCCCGGTCCATGTGCTTCAGGCGGTCCAGCAGATCGTTCTGATAGAGTTCATCGAACTTTGCGCCGTTGGCTGTCGCGACCGTGTTTTCACGGTAGGTGCGGTTGCCGTTGCGGTCGTAGCCGTACTTGATGCGATCGACATCAGAACTCGTTCCGTAGTTGTACCAGCGGTTATCCTTCACTCGACCGAACCTGTCGAAGCCGGAATAGATATCCCCCGTATCAGGATCGTTCGAACCGGCCAGATCGGCCAGCGTCCACTTGATGCCCGGTTCCGTGTAGTCGGTAATCACAAACGTCGAATTGCCCAAATAACTATACTGGGCGAGAGCCGTTGAACCATCCTTGACCGCGTCGATGCGACTGATCGCATCGTTGATACCGTTCGATGTGCCGTATTCATAGCTGATCACACGCCCGTTCGGGTACGCGATCCCCGTCGAGCGGATCGTGTTGGCACTCCCGCTGGCGTAGCCGTACTGAACTTTGGGCGAGGTACTGGTATTCACGGCTCCCCCGTGCGACTGATACTCGATAGCGAGTTGGCTGAAACCATTGTACACGAACTGACATTCGTTGACCACATCCCCTGACGAGACTGAGGCATCATTCCAACTGGTCAGGCTGGCCTTCATCCCGCGCACTTCATAGGTCGTTGACAGTCGCCGGACCGCGCCGTCAACACCTGTCCCGAGCGTGGTCACTCGATCATGGACCTGTCGGCCGAGTTTATCGAATTCGAAGGTATGCACGGTTCCGTTTTGATCGGTCGTGGCAATGACATCTCGCTGCCGGTTGTACGAGAACAGAATCCGGTCATCGTCATCGACCGAATCAGGATAGATTTCAGCCCGTTTGAGCAGGCTGGAGGCGATGTCGGAGTCGGTGAGCGTCGTACCGTAGACGTACTGCGTAACCTGATCGGACGTCACATGGTTCTTCGCGGTGATGGTTGCCACGTTGCCATCGGCATTGTATCCAGTGAGTACCGTCACATTCACGTCATCTGATGGTTCGCAAGCACCAGATGCGCTGCTGGAGGACGAACTGCTGGAACCGCTCGCGTTCAGGATGACAGCCGTGCGGTGTCCCGCATCATCATACTCAAACCGGGAGACGATTCCGGCGGGGTTTGTCTGCGTCGCAACTTGCCCAGTGGAATCATACGCCAGAAGTGTAACGAGTGTGGTATCCGATGATGCGGGGATGGTGGCAGGACGGCTGAGGGCCGTGCCCCCATTGGTCCCGTAATTGACCGTCGCAACCGTGCGGCCGATGGCATCGGGATAGGTCGTCTGAGAAGCAACGCGGGCCTTCGGTGTGGTGGTTGGGGTTTGCAGGGGACCGGTCTGCGAGTCAGGAGCATTGTGATAACGCTGCCGCACAGTGGTCTGGATGGCATTGGACGCGGCGTCGTAAGTCGTTTCCACCTGCTCGATGATCACGTCGTCACTCACCGAAAGGGCTTCAGCATAGTTGGTCTCATCGAGATCATAGCCTTTGCAGGTGACCTTCGCGCGACCAAGGCTGTCGTAGGTCGTCTTCGTGAATTGCTTCGATCCTGAGGGAAGCGACTTGATCACATTTCCAGCCGCATCACGCCAGGTGTTGTCAGTCAGGGCGTTGCCGACTGTACCTGTCGAGGGATCAACCTCGTAGCGGACCGTCTGGTACACACGGCTGCGGTCGTCAAACCTGACTTCGTTCCTGGCGATCAGATTCCCCGCAGAGGTCGTATCGTATCGTTCGGTCATCACCAGATGGTTCAGGTTGTTATAGTACGTCTTTTCGAAATAATCGACCTCCCCATCCGTAGTGGCTCGCCGACCTCGAAAATCGTAGGTCATCGACGTCACTCGCGTTGTGGTCGCGCTGACTTGCTGCGTGACCGAGGTCAGGTTCCCGTCACCGCCGTCGGTCCCTCCATCGTATTCATTCGCCGTGACAAGGGCCATATTGTTGTCGGGGTCGCCCCCGCCACCTGTGGGATCGGTCACTGTGCCACCGTCATCATTCGTTCCAATGTACGTTCCAATGACCATGCCTTGAGCATCATACACGATATCTGTGATTGTCCCGCCGGGTGTGACCGTTCGGTTGCGGCGCTTCATCACGTCGTAGCCGTAATCAGTTTCATCGTAGTTGGCCCCAGAAGAACCGCTACCGCTGGCAGGAATCGTGTGATAGACCCGCTGTGAAGCCGCAAGGCAACAGTCTGTGTACTGACTTGTGGTCCAGCGGGTGTAGCTGGACTGTGGAAAGGCAGCTTCGCCACCGCCGGCATCGTTGATAATCTCCGCCAGAGTCCCCGACGTGCTGGGGGCGGTCGCTTGAATTTGTTCGTTCACGCGGCCATTTGCATCACGCTTGGTGATCGAAACTGGATCGACGAGCGTGTAAGTGTAGCTCGGCGATGTTCCGGTCGCGTAACCCTGACCGGTATAGGTGATATGATTCACGTCGTCGTAAACGACCCACGTAACGGCACGAACGGTTGTCGCTGTACCGTCGACATCAACGGTGTGGCTGGGAGCGAGGGTCTGCGTGATGCGGCCCTGATCGTCGTGCTCAAAATCAGTGATGAGATTCAGACCTCCACCAGATGGCGTGGACCAACCTGCTGGAGCATCGGAATAAAGCGAAGTATCAACGTCGTCCACTTGTTGGATCATCGCACCCGTTGGAATATCGTAGCTCATCCGAGTGATGAAGCCCCGTTCGTCCATCCGCCAGATCAGGTTGCCGTACGTGTCGAAATACTCACGGCTGGTGGCAGCGACGCCCGAACCATTCTGGTCGGTCGGGACGACAGGAAGTGTAGTGATGTGTTCCTTCACGGCGCAGGTGCTGCCGTGGAACGTGTAGCAGTGATCAGTGACGATTATCTCTTCGGGGTCCGTATCAGAAGGATAGCTGGTTCCACGCGAAAGGAGCCAGACACCGCTGGAGAAAGCCCCGCCCGACGACGAACTCGACGAGGATGACGAAATCACCCCAGAACAACCACAGTCGACGCCGCATTGGCAGTAATCCCAAGCCTCTTGAGGGATCGATGTCCCCAGTTGCCCTTTCTGCACGCTTGAGCTGGTCAAATTTCCGGACGGAGTGTGGTAGGTTGACGTTTCAATCAATCCTTCGTCGTCACGCAAGTATTCATAACTTCCGGTCTCGCTGTCGTAATTTAGCAAATCTGCGTAGGAATCGTCGAATCCAGAAATCGCCGATGGATGCGCATGCAATGTCGATCTGGCGTTTTCGTCATACCGCCAAAACTCAATCCATTGATCGCTGCCAGCCTGAAACACTTTGAGCATTGTTTGTCCGGCGTAGTTCGCGTAGACGATGTTCTGGTTACCGTCCGGGAGGGTTTCAGTGGTTTTCGTTTTCCATTGGTTATAGTCGTCGGAAAAATCGCTTTTGACGTATTCAAACGAATGCGTTTGTGACCCGCTCTTCGTCGTTTCCGAAGTCACTCGGCGTCGATTGTCGTATTCAAAAAAGAAGTCCGCGTATGCAGCAAGGGTGGCGTCCGAAACAGACTGCGGATCGAGGCCATCGGCGACCATGCGGTCAAATGCGCTCGGGTTGACGACATATTTAAGCAGATGGGCGCGTACATCCCATGTCTGCGTTCCACCAGAACTGGAACTCGAACTGGAGCTGGAACTGCCGTACTCAGGGTAGTAGCGGTAGTAGCTTGTTCCCGTACTTGCCCACGCTGTGCCATCCCAAACCTGCGTTACAGCGGTCTTGAGGTCTTCCGCACCTCCGTGAGCTTCCTCGGGGCCATAGTATGTGTACACAACACGATTGACATTTTTCAAACTGCTGCCACCAACCTGTCGAGTCAACGTGACGGATTCGAGTAATGCGTCTCCGTACGTGGTCATGTACGCGTACTTATACTTTTCTACGGTCGTAACGCCACCGGTGGTTACTGACTGCTCCACAGCATCAAGGTTGTAACCGTTTGGCGAAGTTCCTGTTGCTTGAATCACATTTCCGCTAGGAAAGATTCGCTGTCGAAACATTCCCGTGTGCTCATCAAACTCTGTGACAGTTCCGTCGTAGTCAGTCAGAACATACGCACTTGCCGCTGCGTCGAAGGTCAATGACTGCTGAGTATTGTGACGTGGAATGTAAACGCCACTGACAAGGTCAAACCACACTGCATCGTTCGCTCCGCTTTGAACGACCATCGTGTCAGCATTAGGAGCAACAAGATGCGGCCATTCTTCGACCAACCAATTGTAGCCCTGCCCAATCGTCTGGGTGGCGGACATCTGATTGCTGAAGCTTCGCGTATGCCCCCAACGTTGATTTGGCAGATCTGCCCCCAAGTCTCGGGTACGGAGTTGCAGTTCACCATTAGCATAGCGCACGGGTTCACTGCTGACACTGACGGGACAGCTTGGGCGCCCATCTTTACAAATACAAAATGGAGCACCCACCGCTTCTGGAACGGGGTCGTAGGTGAATCCGTAGAACGCGCCGTAAACAGCGGGGCCCGGAAGGCCATCGCAACATTCGTGCGCCGGTCCTAGTTCTCCGCCAGTACAAAATGGCACAATTGAACAATGCTGGACAAAGTGATAAGTGCACCCGGTCACCGGATCGTTCACATCAACAACCGCCACAGCAGCGCCGCCTGCGCATGTGAGCGACACTGTGACTGGTCCTGATACCCCTTTCCATGTCGTTCCGCCTTCATAATTCACGTGCACTCGGTAAACGGGACAAATACCATTGTCACGCAAGTAGATCCAATAGCCGTAAAGAATCGAGGGAAGCGGTTGTTCAGGGCTGCAATCAAGAAATGGCATGATGGACCTTTCGACGTTTTGAGGACGCGAGTGCGACAACCATGATCTGTGTGCATTAGGTGGATTCAGGCGAATCGTTGGTCGCCGACTGCGAGATCGCCCCCCATTTTTCAAGAGGGCAAGATTCGGACTGCCAACTCAACTTGTTAAGAAAGTCCGGCTCAGAACCTACGCGGCATCCACATTGGCGGCAGTATTGATCTACGTAACTGGTGCAAGAGCGGCAAATTGCAAAGCGATGTTGAAATTGTTCATGGGTGCACTTGTGCATTCCGTCGCGGACATGCTTTTGAATGGCCGAAGCGAGGGTCAGAGCAACCCTTGTGAATGGTGGATACGGGGGGGGATCATTCGGACGCATTGAGACTTTTCACTCCAATTATTTGCAATTCGGTGACTATTGCAGTTGTTGAATAACCTGCAGCAGTTGGGCCACGGAGGGTTCGTCCGCCATACGCTTCAACAATCTCCCGGCCGACGATGTGGTCGGTGGTTCCGCCTTTGACCAGCACGTCGGGGCGAATCGCGTGCAGCAGGCGGTGCGGGGTGTCGTCATCGAAGATGAGGACATGATCGACGCAGGCGAGTGCAGACAGCATGCGGGCGCGGTCGGTCTGACTGATGATTGGACGGGTCTCGCCCTTGAGTTTCCTGACACTGGCGTCACTGTTAATCGCGACGATCAGGACATCTCCCAGGCGGGCTGCTTCTTCCAGTAATGTGATGTGCCCGACGTGCAACAGGTCGAAGCAACCGTTGGTGAAGACGATTGTCCGTCCCGCCTGCCGATGGGCTTTCACCTGGATCTGCAACTCGTCCAGTGTCGGCGGACGGCGAGATGCGACCTGGTACCGGTTCAGTTCCTGGGCGATTTCGGCGCGGGTGATCGGTTCGACGCCGAATCGCTGAACCTCCAACCCGGCAGCGGTGTTGGCCAGGTGCAGGCTGTCGATCAGGGGCAGGCCTGAGGCATAGCCAAGGCCGAGGACCGCCAGCACCATGTCGCCTGCGCCCGTCACATCACAGACCTCCTGCGTGGGGCAGGAAATCAGTCCGGTTTCGTTTTCCGTCGCGTAGGCCATGCCGTCACGATCCAACGTCAGAACGGCGGCATCCAACTGCAGTCTCTCGCGGAGCAGACCGGCCGCCTGCTGGATCGACTCAGGATCGCGGAACTGAGATGCAAACAGCAGTTCCGTGGCGACGCGGTTCGGTTTGACCAGTGTGGCTCCAGCGTATTGCTGATAGTCGGTCCCTCGACAGGGATCGACCAGAACGGGGATCTTAAGGTCTCGTGCGGCCCTGATGACCGACTGGATCAGGCCGGGAACGCAGGCTCCCTTGGCATAGTCCGAGATCAGGATGGCCGCGCACCCCGGCAGGAGTTTCAGGAGCGACTCTGTCAGCGATGCCAGGAGATCGGAAGGGAGAGGTTGGCGGGATTCCCGGTCGACTCGCAGAATCTGATGCGGCTGGCGTTGTGCCGAGCGACCGACGAAGCGTTGTTTGGTGGTCGTCGGTCGCGACGGGTCGGTGAGGACGCCTGTCAGATCGACGCCGATGTCGGTCATCAGACGCTGCAGGATGCGTCCTTCGGCATCGTCACCGATGACCCCGGCCAGGACGACATCGGCTTCGAGGCCTCGCAGGAACGACGCGACATTGGCGGCTCCACCGGGCCGGACTTCGTCGGCTTCTTCGCGGAGGACGAGGACCGGGGCTTCGGGGCTGACCCGTTCCGCCTCGCCCCAGAGATAGCGGTCGAGCATCAGGTCGCCGAAGACCAGCACGCGGGGATGGCCGAGATTCGTCAGATTGTGGATGAGGTGGTCCATTTCACGCTCCCCATTTCTTGAGGGCTTCGCGGGCGGCGGCGAAGACTGTCGGTGATGTTGTGGCCACAAAAAGACCTCGGGCGGTGTCTTCGCCGGGGCGTGGGGCGTTGTCTTCCAGGCACAGGTAGGGCTCTGTGGTTTGGAAGGCCCATTTGAGCAGCGGCGGGCCTTCGCAATCGCCGTAGCCGAGGACATGTGCATTCGTATCGTGGGCCACGACGCACAACGGCTTTCGCTGCAGCAGGAGTTCGATCTCCTGCTGGACGTTGGGTGTTCGGTGGTCGCCGTCGATGAAGACGAAATCGAACGGCTCGGATTCGCGGAGCAAGTCCACGGAACGACCTTCATAGGTGCGGACGCGGTCATGGACCTGGCAGTGATCCAGCACCGCCTGAAATGTCGGCCGCAGTTTGATATCGCAGAATGTGGCACGTTGCAGGTGGCCTCGATTGAGGGCTTCGACGAAGGCTGTGGAACTTGCCCCGTTCAGGCAGCCGATTTCGAGGGCGTGCTGGAAGTTTCCTGCCGCCAGGATCTCGAACATCCAGAAGAGGTGCCGACGATCCAGGCTGGCTCCCGACCAGTCCCAGATCTGCGGATACGGGGTGAGGTCGTACGGAGCTGGAGGGAGACCTTGCGGTTCCTTCCGGGCTACGAAATAGTCCCAGTCGTACTTTTGTAACAGTCCCAGCGGATGGGATTTCAGGGCAGGTTCGTATTCGGCGGTGCAATCTTTCCAACCGGCGGCGGCGAGTTGTTCGATCCACCAGGGGCGCGGCCGGACGCAGATATGCGTCGGGTCCTCGAATTCCATGGTGCGTCCCTGGCGGGCGAACAATTCGTCCGTATCGAGGGCACAGAAGAAGATTCCGCCGGGAGCCGTGATGCGGTTCAGTTCCCGCAGGATGCGGGGGACCGCTTCGGGGGACCAGTGTTCGGCCACCTGGGCGGAATGGATGCCGTCCCAACTGCTGTTCGAGAACATCGATAGACCAGCCGCATCGGCCACATGCAGCAGCGGAGTCATGTCGGGCCATTTCTGGCGGCCCAGATTGATCATGTACTCACTGACGTCGACTCCCGCAACGACCGCTCCTGCTTCTCCCAATCCACGCAGAATCGAACCGCAGGCACAGCCGACATCGAGCACACGACGTTCCTTGAATCCGAGCGATTCGACGAACCAGCGACCGTATTCACGTTGCCAGTCGCCGAAGTTGAGGTAGTCCAGGCCAGCGCGTTGATGCTCTTCGTAATACAGGCGGTCGTATTCCACGGAGGTCAGGATAGGAGTGGCAGTTGGCACCGGACGTTCCTTTCGGATAAGAGGTTGGCCGGTCAACTGGCTTTCCACATGTGCCAGCAGTTCCACCGTCAGGTCTGTGTAGACATCGTGGAGATAGTGTCGTTCGAAGAATTCGACCGCTGCATTGCCGGAAACAAGTGACCGATGTTGTGTTGGAACGAGATGTCGGACATGGGGAGCCATATCGAAGAAGTGAACTGGATGATGCCTGGTCCAGACTCCGAGGGTTGGCGTTGTCGTGGCACCGGCGACATGCAGCGGGCCGCTGTCGATCCCGATCATCAGGGTGGAGGCTTCGATCAGTGCGGCAAGGACTTCGGCGTCGCCCGTCCCATTTCCGCCCCAGAGCGGGTGATCGGCACCCGGGTTGAAAACGGCTTGCTGATCGATCAGGGGTGACCGCCGATCCCAATCCAGTATGACAGGATCGTGCCCCAGCTGCCGGACCATGTCGCAGACCTGTCTGATCAGTGTGTGGGGGAGGTCTTTTTTGTCGCAGGAGGTGTTTCCCTGATAGTGCACCAGCACGGCCGGGAAGCGACCGCTCTGCCCGGGACCGGCGGGACAGATCGAGGCGAGATACTGTCGTGCTCGTTCGTCAGCCTGCGGGCTGCGGACGATCTGGTACTGGCACAATTCGAGTTGGGGAGTCAAGTGAAACACTTCCCGCAAACAGCGAGTCGGCTTGGTGCTTGGCCATTCGGCGTGTGCATCGCGGCATTCGTGCCAGTCGAGCGAGAAGATTTGTTTGTAATCTGTTCGCCGCGTGACATCTTTTCCGAGCACAAGTTGACGGTGGCAGAGTCCATTGCCGACGGAATGCTTGCCGTGCTGTGCAGCGAGGTCGATTTGCCAATCCGGGTGGTAGTGTTTCAGGTGTCGCAGCACGATGGACAATTGAACGCCATCGCCGAGGCCGTGTCGAAACTCGATCAGAACCCGGTGAGGGAGTTTGATCGGACGCGGCTCAGTGGTTTGGCGTGGTGGAATAGTGGCAACTGCAGGCGAAACATTCCGTGCGGGCGGAGTTACGTTCACAGGACGCCGATCTGAAACGGGGGTGTTGAAGTGTAACGGGGCAGAAGTGGGGCCAGGAACTGCCACGGGACGAGCCGGTTTGGCAAAGGGCGAATCCCACGTCTTATTATGAACGCCCCCCTCCAGATAGAGTTCAATGCGACGAATGACATCCGCCGGGGTGATCATCTCCATGCAGCGCGGAATTCGCAGATCAGGCGTCACCTGCACGGGTTGTTCGCAGACGTTGCGGCGGTCTTTCTCGTCACCATCGCCAACCAGTTGGCAGCGTGATTTCCAGCAACCTCCTTCAAGGCAACAGGACAATGCTCCGACTGTGCTGAGAAACTGGTGATGCGGATAGGCTTCCCAGTGCGGCGATTCGCGACCTCCTGCGATAACGACGCAGGGGCGGATCCTGGGGAGTCCCGCGCGCGTCTCCACAGCCACGGCCAGGTGCATGGCGAATGTCACCGGACAGACGACTCCTTCGGCATGGTGCATCAACCGAATGAACTGCCGCAGGGACGTCTTGCCGACGAGACTTACGACTCCTTGAAGCGGTGGGTGCCAGTGCCCCTGCTCACCGCATTGCACGAACGTGATTCGTCCCTGGAAGTGGTCGACGACCTGCTGATAGCTGCCCGGATTCCACCATTTCGCCGTGAAATCGTGTTTCCCTCCCGCCATCAGAATCCAGAACCGTTCGGTCGGAGAATGGCCATTCAGCGGAGGCGACGACTTTTCCTCGGCACTCAGATGGATATCGCCCGAGAACCGAGTGACTGGGATCGGCAGGCCAAGTTGCTTTTCCAGATACTGGGTGTAGGCATGGATGAAATGGAATGGCCGTTGATTACTCTGATGCACCAGCGGGTAGTGCATTTCGATTGATTCAACACCAAGCCCTTCCTGCAACCGTGTAATGAACGGGTTGTGATCCCAGATGTCGCTGGCTGAAGTGCGCACATCCGTTTGGAATTGTCCGGGATACGCCGTGTGAAGCTCTCGCACAGCGGCAGTAAGCATCAGGATGTCACCAGGCGACTGGTGAGAACGCAGAATGATCTTCCTCAACTTACGGCCCTCCCAGCCGAAAGGTCAGATCCAACAGCAGCACGATCTGGACAGAGTTGGCAGGCGGTGAACGCAGACCGTGTCAGAACGGTACGAACGAGAAGAGTAGCGAAGTGATCAAAAAGCGATGTCGCTTCACAGAATCGCAGACTTGCGTGGGAATATGTCTACCGATCTCTGGAGCATCCGTCAAAATAATTCCACCGCGATTCAGACGTTTCGGGGAAATTGCATTTTGTGGCGAGCCTTGGTCAACGCAAACTTCGCACATTGTCTCTTGCCACGTATTTCACTGCATCGCATTCAGCTTGCCTGTAGCGATGTTTGCCTTCGCAATGCGCGAAAATGATGAAATCCGATTTTGAATTGCCGATGTCTAGCGGCTATCGTGCTGTATCGTGTTCGCAGGGGATCAACCACGTCGCATTTCTCAGGATTGAAACCGATGCACACGCTTCCCGGTGAATATCACTACCACCGAATCGGTCATGACGAGCGAGAGATGGTGTTGTTGGCCGATGGAACGATTGGACTCGGGGCGGATGGGGCCGAGCGACGTTGGGAACTACGTGAATCACCCTCTGATCGTCGATTGATGATACTCGGTGACTATGGCGAGATCTGCGAACTGAAGCTGGAGTCGGATGGTTGCTGGCGCGGGAACTGGCTGCAATTTGAAAAGATGCCCGTGGAACTCGTCCCGCGTCGGCTGCAGCCACTTCGATCGCTGAGATCTCCCGGAGTGTTCGAGTACATTCCGCACCAATTCAACTACATCAGCTACGCTCAACTGGTACGCGACTGCACGGCGTTCGCACGGAAGCTGCCGGGCATACGAGCCATTGCAGGTGTCCCCCGCAGTGGAATGATCCCTGCATCGCTGATGGCACTGGAACTCAACGTTCCGATGATCGCTCTGGAATTACTGATCAATAACCCGCATCCCGAAATCCCACTCCCTCGACGAGGGTTTCACAGACGCATTCAGGACGGAATGATTCTGGTTGTCGACGACACAAGTGCCAGCGGTCGGCAGTTTGAGCGGTTGCGAGAACTGATCTCGGTTCCCGTTCAGATGGCGGCAATCTACGTAGAGGAGCGCCCAGTCATCGCGGCAGACTTATACTACGCAAAATTGCCTCGCGTCGCACAGTTCTTTGAATGGACGATGTTTCATGACGACAACAATCATCATCTGCTGACGGATCTCGATGGCGTCCTCTGCGACGACTGGAATGGCGGCAACGAAGACGAGCATCCAGACGCGTATCAGGACTTTTTGCACAACGTTCGACCTCGCCGCATTCCCTCAATGCCACTCAAAGGGATTGTGACAAACCGCCTGGAACGTCACCGCCCGGAAACCGTAGCCTGGCTGCGACGACATGGGATTCAATTCGGGACGTTGACAATGTCGCCGCATACGACATTTTCAAGTCGTGACCAGGCTCAGGATGCCTCCGCGCGAAAGGCGGCAGCATACGCGGCCGATCCTGCCTTGCGTCTATTCGTCGAAAGTGATGACCAGCAGGCTGTGGAAATCGCCCGGCGCACAGGAAGACCCGTGTTTTCGATGGCTCGAAACGATCTGGTGTGAGCACTGCTGGTGGGATTTTCGGTCGCGGCGACATCGCCAGCACTTGAGAAGACGCATGAATTTCAGGCGCTTTGATCTACGACCGTCAGCCCGATTGTTGTTGACAGGTTGAGTGAAGCGGAGGTGCAACTCGTCCGGAGTCCAGGGTTCACGGGCAAGAATGGACTGCAACCGTTGGGGGCGTTCACCAGTGGATTGAGCCCGCGCTGGTTGCTGACGATCAATGATGGGCGTTCGGAACTTCGGTTGGCACTGGCGTTTGCCAGTCAGCATTATGTGACGTGCGAACCGTTCAAAAAAACGAACAGTCGAAATCGACGGTAACGATCCGGTGCGGGGCTATTTCTTACCGCTGGCTGCGGCGAGATTGAGGCCGAGACCACCGAACGCAAAGGCACCACGTCATTTTGAAGTCCGCAGCGAGGTACGACCATGCCGATGACATTCCAAGCAGTGTAGTATCGCAATCACTTAAATCGCAACGTGTTGAGGGGCGAGGTGCGGTGATACAGCTGTACGGATGCTTGTATCCTGCCCTTCAGCCTCATTTTGTCTCAGTTGTTGAATTGGGTATTCGATGCTCTCCACCGCGGAGAGATCCGTCACTCGTTGCGGCCGAAAATGACCAATGTTTAGCTTAGTATGTCACGCTCCCGATTGACACGCTGGAGTTCGCCTTCGAGTTCATGGACTCGTGCTTCCAATGACTCTGCCGCTGGCCCAGACTTCTCGAGTTGTGATTGCTTCCAGAGATACAATAAATTCACGCTGCCCAGCCCCAAATGCTCCGCAATCGAACTCGCGAAATGATCATCAAGCAACCGCGAGACCGCTTCGCGCTTAAACCTCATCGGAGAACGATCAACGACTTGGCTTGCTGACTTATGAATTCTTCTTGGACATTCGAGGTTCCGTTCTGGACTGGCCAGTTTAAGGAGTTGAACTGTCCGTGAAATCGCCAGCACCTCAGTGATACGTGCGAAAGAATGCCACGTTTGTTGAGCACGACCGAATTTCCCGCATGGAAAAGCACAATGAGGCTACGATAAAGTTCGGATTTGATTTGAAGGCGACTGTATTGGAATCAATTTTTTCGTCGAAGTTCATTCAAAACTCAATGGCTGTCGCAGGGATTGCCTCTGCCCTTAGACGCCCCTGGGAAGCCGCGGCAGGCGGCGTTGCAAGCATAGCCTTGGAGATTGGGAATGCGATACTAAAGCTGGAACGCCGCCAATTTGAATTCACCCAACTCGTCACGTCCTATTTCCTCTCCAGTGTAGTAACACAGTAGCGGCGTCATTTGCTCTTCGAGTTCACCCACGAGCGGATGGTCCGATGGGTAGGTGATTGCCTCGGTCGCCGCCTGCCGTTCTTCGGTCAAATCGGACGGCGAAGCGATCATCACCCTAAATGTCTTAACCCTGAAAGAAATGGAAGCCTGCTTTGGGATGAGATTGTAACTCACAGTGTTGGCGATCGAAACAACGAGGCGGCAAACTTACTACCGTTCAAACTCTTGTGCTTGCGATGACTTGCGAATACGCAAGCGTCAGGGTCCAATGATCCTGCATCTGCCTCGCAGAAACGATTTCGGGCCACCGTACATTGCAGAGGCCAAAGCATGGCGACGACGATCATTTCGGGATTCCAAAAACTGAAAGAGAACCTAGAGATTTCCGGTCTTCAGGCTGCGACCACTTCGTCTCGACAGCAGAACGTGAGAGACAATGTCACGAAGGAAATGACGGTTGAATGTTCGTTTCTCACGGGATCGTATGTCAGAAGCACCATGATTGCGCCATTGAGCGCTGCCGACATTGATATCTTCCTCGTGATGAATTCCAAATACTTCTCGCAAGACGGACAAGCCTCATTGCTAGACAAGGTAAAACGGGCACTGGCCAAGGCATACAACAACTCGGAAATAAGCCGCGACGGACAGGCTGTGACGATTCGATTCACCGATTTTTGGGTGGACGTGGTTCCTGGATTCGACAGGCAAGGTGGCGGTTTTCTCATCCCCGATACGATTCAAAAGCGTTGGATATCCACAGATCCAACGAAGCACGTGGAACTGTGGTCAGCGCTAAACGCGAAGAGAAACGGAAAATTTGTTCCGCTGGTGAAGATGCTGAAGTGCTGGAATCGAGCTCACAGTCTACTCTTGCGTTCCTTCCATCTCGAAACGTTGGCATATGACATTTTCCAGAACACGACGATCAGTGACTACGCAACTGCTGCGCAATACTTCTTCAACAATGCGAGAAGCAAGATCACGTTTGGCGTTCTTGATCCGGCCGGATTTGGCGGGAACGTGGGCTCGTACCTTGATACTCAAACGAAAAAAGATGAAGTGACATCGCGCATGAAGACTGCGTACGAAAAGGCAACGGAAGCAATTGACTATGCAGGCAAGAATCAAATCGAGTCTGCGTTTGGCAAGTGGCGGATCATCTTCGGTAACTATTTCCCGGCATACGGATGACTCGCATGTTGAACGACATCTCAGAACGCCAGACGCTTCCTGAGTACATTGATAAGATCGCTGCGTCGAGCCAGGCGTATGGGATCGTGAAATCTATCGCCAGATTGCAGTCGCTTCTCGTGATCTCGGCGGCCATCCTCGGGCCATCCGTTGCTTTTGCGTATCCTGATGCGAAGGGCTGGGCAGCGTTGTACGCGGTCGCAGTTCTCTTGTTGGATGGCGTCTTTATTGATCCTGCGATCAAGCGATATCAAGAGTTGGGCGCCAGGATTCAAGAAGAGTTCGACACGGATCTTTTCAGAATTCCTTGGAATTCGCATCGCTGCCATTCACGACCCGATCCAGAAGTGATCAACCATTTGGCGGCGAAGTTCAAGAAAAAGGAAACGACCGACCGACTCATGAACTGGTATCCGGTTTCGGCCAGCGAATTGCCAATCGAGTACGGTCGGCTTGTCTGCCAGCGGGCAAACATGCGATGGGATGCGGCACTTCGCCGATATTACAGTGTTTTTTTTATCGTCATTTTGGTTCTGATGGTGATCGGAGCTGCTGCCCTTGCCATGTATCTGAAGTGGGAAGCCAGCCATATCGTGATTTCGCTCGTGTTGCCGCTTTTGCCAGCGGGCCTGAAGCTTTTGCGTGAATGCCAGAAGCATCAGGACTCTGCGACTGTCTCCGAGCGAACAAAATCGATATTGGAGTCAATCTGGTACAGGGGCCTGAAGGAGACGGTTCCGACAGAATTGTTTTTGGAAGAATCTCGACGACTTCAGGACGAACTCTTTGATCGGCGGAAGTGTTCGCCCACAGTACCGCAGAGGTTGTACCTCTGGCTCCGAGACGAATACGAACGGGACATGCAGTTTGGATCTGAGAAGATGGTGAAGGACGCCAAAGCAAAGCTAGGGATCAATTAGTAAAATCCCCAGTCTGTCGTTATCAGTCCCAAATGCAGATCCATCACAGCCCGAAGCCGAAACTTCGACTGCTACGACTGCGGCCTGGCCTTTTGGCCCAGGCTTGCGACGGAGTTGGTTAAGAGGCGCGTTCTTGAGAAGTGAGAGCTCCGAATAACGTCTCTGCATCTCGAAACGTGAGTATCTGAATCGGTAGTTCTGGCAAGATGCTCCTAACTAACAAGGCACCCATGGGATGGCGCGATGCCCCGAGTTGTTTATGTCGATGGGCGCTGGCTTGACATATTGGAGCAAGTTTTTTCTCGCATCTACTTACTTCGTTGCCAGATGACTTACGGCGATGAGACCTGCGGCAGGCGCCTAAGCTGCGCCGCCGTAAAGCGTTCCGCAACGATGATGGTGTGGCTGCTTCCAGCCATTCTACAGATTTGGATCGACCATAGTTCTGAGGTAGAGTGGGTTATACGTCGATTTCGGTCCAAAGGGCTGTCCAAAGCGGGCCGTAACTGCGTTAGAGGAATGACCCTGCTTTTGCTGTTAAGGTTTGTTATATTCAGTGCCCTCGCTGAAAGTATGAGGCGGCCTCCCCCTGGATTCTCACCATGATCCGTATCTCCTGCGACCATTGCGGCAAGCGATTGCGAATAGACGACGCACTTGTAGGTCGGCGAGTGCGATGCCCATCCTGTAAGACTCCTGCGATAATTTCGCTGCCCAAATCTGCAGAAGAAGAGTACTTTCCTTCATGGCTTGGGGCTTTGTGCATAGGGGCTGGCCTGTTCGTGGTGTTCCTGCCTGCGTCCCTATGGATAGGATGGGGCCGGAGTCTTGTGCTCGCCACTCTAGCTGCCACGTTCGTGGTTGCAATTTGGCAGCGCAAATCAATTCTGAAGTGGATTAAGAAAGACGGTAGCATTTCTCCGGCTCCCACTCGGGAGTCAGTCAACTTTGCGAAATCATCAGCCCCATCTGAGAACTTGGTATGTGCCAACGCTTCACCAGAAACTTTCGAATCGGCGTCCGATTCCGCGGTTCCGACCGAAAAGCTCGATGCGGAGATAGCGTTACAGCCAGATAGGAAGACGGTCCTTGTTGGTTTTCCGATTCCTCGCTCATCGTCGCAATCGCTAGCTTCTACTAAGCCGGAGGCGTTTGCTGCGACCGACGATCTCGTGGCGATCGGTGTGCCAGTCCAAGCATCTTCTGTGAACCGTCCATCTCAGGGGAATTCGCTGGAAAGCGTTTTCGGATGGCTTCGTGGGCCTTCTGTAAGTGATATTCGGTTTTATTCTTCACGGACAGTTCTTCAGATTTGTGGCTACGCGATCGAGTCTCCGTTGGTATACCACGTCGAAGGCACACTACGAGAACCGTACGACGCCTCGCTGATTGAATCGGCTCTGCCAGTCGCGAAGCGAGTTCGTGGAATCGATGGTGAATTGCCTTACTGGCCAACTTATCGTGGAGCTACACCTGAACAACGACTAAAGTATCTCACTTGGTTGAACAGTGGTCGATGTCAACCAAGTATCGAGATAGGGTACGTCTTCATCTACTTCTATGGTCTTGAGCGACGCGTGCTGGTCGATGGTTGCGACCATGAAGCCGTGCTGCGCGAAGTGCTGCGTCTCCTTCTGATCTATCGATCGAACAATTCATTTCGGCGATATGCATCCAATTTCATTTGGACGATCGTCGTGATTGGGGCGAATCGCATCACCCTGTCGGCAGATGTATTGTCCCAAGTGATTCAGGAAACAGCCTATTGGAACGAAGAAAACCTGTCCGCGTTGCTTTCAAACTACTGTACGCAGGGGATTCCGCTTCCGAAGGAACTGGCATTTCTCGTTGCGGAACATGACCAGCGAACACAGCGGAGTGTGGTTGTCCGTCGCCATCCTGAGAGGTTTCGAGAATTGTTCGAGCATCGTTATTCCGAACAATTCGCTGGTGGACTGGTCCTTCGTGAGGCAAAGAAACCGAGGCGGTTTTTGTACTCGCCCGCAAGTTCAAGCCTCGGCTACGAGTATGTAGGTGGACCATCGTCGCACTTAACACTTCCCAACGTGTTGGGCCTTCCGTCCCAATTCAAGCCACTGGTCGAAATCTGGGCCTCCGTAATCGAAGATCTGAAAAAATTTGATAGGGCTCATCGCAAGGCTGCCGGTCAGGTCATGACTGCTGCAATGTACGAATCCCTCCCCGTGGAATTGCGTTGCGAGGACCACCCTGATTACGACGCCTGGTACACAACTCTAAGCCGCCATATTGACGATGCGGGCTGGGCACTGGTGCCAATTGGAGAACTGGCTGCAATCCGTGGAATCCCAACACGGGCAAGGTTGACGAAAACTCAGGGTGAGGACCTGCTCAAGTCAGCGGATGCGATGGACATGTCAATTGAGCCAGATGCCCGTATGACTCGCCAGACATACCGCTGGGACGAGATTGTCAGCGTGTTTCCTCAAGAATACGGGTTGGAACCTGATGACAAGACTTATCACGCTGCCTCCATCCTACTGCGACTTGGTATGACAGTAGCTGCTGCGGATGGCACTGTGGACGAAATAGAGATTTCGGCAATTCGGTCCCATTTGGAACAGCGGCTTGACCTTACACCGCAAGCCTCCGTTCGGTTGGAGCATCTATCGCAGGTGCTCTCCCGCAATCCCAGTGACGATTCCCGAATCGGTAAGCAGATTCAGCACTTTCCCCTCGAACAACGCATAGTCATTGGAGAGTTTCTTGTTGCAGTGGCCGCTGCCGATGAGACGATCACGGCAGAGGAACTGAAAACGCTACGCAAGACCTACCGGAATCTTGGGCTTGACCCAGCAATGTTGGAGAAGATTGCTTCCGGTCGTGTTTTCGCTAGTGAGGATGCCAATAATGAAACGGATGAATTGGTCCTGGATCCGATCCGTATCCGCCAGATTCTCGCCGACACCGAGAAGGTTGCGGACTTGTTACAGAGCGTGATGCTGACAGACGACGATGAGGGCGAGGAATGTCAATTCGAGGTGGCCGACATTGAAGCTGAATCTAATCCATCCCCCATGATGACATCGCCGCAACACGTATCATCCACGCCACCGACTGCGTCTGCTGTCCCACCGATGGTTGCCGACGGCAGAATTCGGCCGGTTTCCCACGCGTTGTTCGATGGCCTCCCGGAACGCTACCATCTGTTCTTGCAAGACCTTGTGACTCGAGAAGAATGGACAACTTCGGAATTCGAGTTGCTCGCGAGGCAGCATCGACTGATGCCACGGGGCGCGGCAGAATCGGTCAACGAATGGTCCAGCGAGAAGTTTGGCGATCTGTTGGTCGACGATTCTGGTGTTCAAGTGATCGTTCAACGCTCGTTGCTTCAAATCAACTGACATGCAATCTCCGAATCAGGTTCCTCAATGACAATCCGTCCACGCGAAAGAACCGCCATCATTCAGTCACTATCAGCAGGCGTCGTGCCGTCGATTGGCTTGCAACACATTCAGGTCGGACGTGCAGCTGAAGTCGCGGCACTGGTGAACGACTTGCAGCTTGTCGAACAGGGTGGGGCTGCAATTCGGTTCATTGTCGGGCGGTTTGGCAGTGGGAAGACATTCTTTCTTAATCTGATTCGGAATGTCGCACTCAGTCGCCGATTCGTGGTTATTCAGGCCGACATCACAACAGAAAGAAGGCTCCACGGATCAACGGGACAAGCGAGATCACTTTATGGCGAAATGACGAAGAACCTTGCGACGCCATCAAAGCCCGAAGGAGGTGCGTTGCAGAATCTCGTCGAGCGCTGGGTCAGCGACCTCGAACACCAGGTCCTCAGCAGCGGTGGGACCGAGGACGATGTTTCTCAGAAGATTAGCCAGAAGGCCGGGCAACTTCAGAATCTCGTGAACGGTTATGACTTCGCCTCGGTGATCGTGAAGTACTACGATGGGTATCGCACACATAACGAAGAACTTCAGCAATCGGCGCTGCGCTGGTTACGTGCGGAATATACCTCTAAGCAGCAAGCGAGGCAGGAACTCGGGGTTCGAAACATCATTGACGATGAATCGTTCTACGATTCAATCAAACTGCTCGCTGCATTTGTCCGGCTGGCAGGATACAATGGGTTGTTAATTCTGCTTGATGAACTGGTCGTCCTGTCACATCGGCTCAACAACACGGTTTCTCGAAACAACAACTACGAAGCAATTCTGCGGATCTTGAATGATTGTCTGCAGGGGCAGACCGAGGGACTCGCGTTTCTGTTTGCCGGTACTGACGAATGCCTCGAAGACCGGCGTCGCGGACTCTTCAGTTACGAAGCGCTGGCAACGCGGCTCGCGCCGAATCGATTTGCCCACGGCGGAAGGGTTGATTTGTCTGGCCCCGTCGTCAAGCTCGAGAGCCTGACACCGGAGGACTGTTTCGTGCTGCTGCACAACATTCGAAACGTGTTTGCCGCGGGTGATGCTGCGAAGCACCTGATCACGGACGACGGCATCCATGCGTTTCTCAAAAACTGTCATGATCGAATGGGAGCCACGTACTTTCAAACGCCGCGCGACACTGTGAAGGATTTTGTGGGGCTGCTTAAGGTATTGGAGCAGAACCCAAAGACGGAGTGGAAGCACCTCCTGCAGAATTTCGCGGCTTCTACAAAGTCTTCTGGACCTCCGAGCGAAATTCCTGCGCCTCCGCAGAAATCTTCAGGGGACGACCTGACTGAGTTTCGTCTATGAGTCACGAAGCCTTCGCACTACTTGCAGAGCCGATCCGACGCGCCTTATGGGACATGCGTTGGACAGAACTTCGGCCAGTACAGATTCAGGCGATTCGGATCATCACTCAATCAAACCGCGATTTGTTAATCTCGGCTCGAACGGCGGCCGGTAAGACAGAGGCCGCGTTTCTCCCGATTCTGTCCCGGGTCTGTGAGAATCCAACTTCTTCAGTTCGGGCAATGTATATCGGTCCGCTCAAAGCATTGATCAACGACCAGTTCCGTCGGCTGGAAGAACTCTGCCAATATGCCAACATCCCAGTGCATCGCTGGCACGGCGATATTTCCGGACACCAGAAGAGAAAGCTTCTCGCGCGTCCTGGGGGGGTCTTGCTGATCACACCCGAGTCGATCGAATCACTGTTTGTGAACCAAAGCACAGCTCTTCGGTCGCTGTTTCACAGCCTTTCGTTTGTTGTGATTGACGAACTTCACGCACTCGTTGGCTGTGAACGGGGAACTCACCTACGAAGCCTATTGCATCGGCTGGAACGATTCGCGTTGGCACCGTTTCGCATGGTGGCGCTGTCAGCCACGCTGGGAGATATGCCAATGAGTGCCGCTTGGATGAATCCAGAGACTCCAGAAGCCGTCGCGATACTGGAAGACTTGGATTCCCAGAAGTCGGTCAGATTTCGAATCTACGGTTACCGGCGTCCATTGCCGAATGCTGGAACTGGGACGACATCACTTGCCGATCCTGATGACTCATTGGCGGCTCCACCTCGCGAGATGACTCAAAATATTTTCACGGCATTTCGAGACACACGCAATCTCATTTTCGCAAACGCCCGTGCCGACGTCGAATGGTTCGGCGATCAGCTAAACCAGTATGCAGCGGCGGACGGAATCCCCGGACGGTTTCTCGTTCATCACGGATCACTCAGCCGTCAGATTCGCGAGCACACGGAACTGCTGATGCAGGGACATACGCCTTACACAACTGTTTGTTCAGCAACACTCGAACTTGGTATCGACATTGGCAATGTGAATGCTGTCGGCCAAATCGGATGCCCTTGGTCCGTCGGATCACTCGTTCAACGTCTCGGCAGGAGTGGACGCGACGAGGACCAACCCCATTCTATGCGGTTGTACATCCTTGAAGACGAACCGGGAAGTCATTCCACTCTGTGTGATCGACTCTATCCTGACTTGCTCCGGTCGATTGCGATTTCTGAGCTAATGATTCAAAGGTGGGTGGAGCCTCCGGCGATTGCTCGTTTTGACTTCAGCACCCTGACGCAACAGGTGCTAAGCGTTATCGCTGAGACTGGTGGTATCACGGCAAGGGAATTGTTTGGAAGACTTGTGACTAACGGCGCCTTTCGCAGCATCGAACAGGCAATGTTTTCTTCATTATTGCGGAGCTTGGGCGACTGTGATTTGCTGGAACAGATGCCGTCTGGCGAGCTGATTCTCGGTCTGTCCGGGGAGCAAATCGTTCGTCACCACGAATTCTACAGCGCGTTCGCAACGCCGGCTGAATATCGAGTTGTTCACGAAGGAACTGGACTGGGAACATTGCCGGTTCGATATCTGCCAGCCCCCGGTGATCACATCCTGTTTGCAGCACGACGTTGGCAGGTTATGTCACATGACGATCGACGAAAAGAGATTGTGGTGTTACCCGCCAAAGGACGGAAGCGGCCGAAGTTTCAGGGGGCTTCGGGAACGATTCACCCGAGAGTCCGGCAAACCATGCGCGATGTCTTGCTCAATCCCAGTCCGATTGTCTATTTGAACAATGAAGCAAAGGCAATGCTCGATGAAGCCCGTCAAACGGCGGTGGATATTGGTCTGACCAATAGTACGATAATTCCAAACGGACCTTCTGCATCTCTGTGGTTTACGTGGACTGGCACCAAAGCACATCGCACATTGGCATTGATTGCCTCGAACGCAGGGTTCGAATGCAGTGACCATGAAGGAATCGCTCTTGAATTTGCTCTCAATCCTTCTGAATTGACGGAAGTACTTGGCAGGCTCGCTTCGCAACCAATTGATCCACTGGCGCTGGCAGCACAGCAAGAACCGAGGCAGCTTCGGAAATATGATCAATACGTGAACGACGACAATCTCTTGATCACGATCGCCAACGAGTATCTCGATGTCGACGAAGCGAAGCGTGCGCTGGCGCATTGACAGATCTGTTAGCGGGAGGGCGTGAAGGCCGGGCGACATAACCAGCGAATTCTAAAGGTAAAGCCAGTGCCGATAACGCCTAAACTTCAGCGTTTTTTGCGTCATATCTACTTGGTGTGAGTGGTTAGGTTTGCGAACCCGCCATTTCTCGCGGCCGCGGCCATTTTGAACCGCCGTTGCAGGTTGCAGCCGGCTGCCCGTTCAATCGAGCCCGAATTTCTGCAGCTTGGATCGCACGCGTCAAACTCATTTCAACAGCTATCTGCCGAGTGTCTTTGATAGCTGCATCTACTCAGATTGACGTAGCCTCAAGCCCCATGACAGGAACCATCAAATGCAACAACCAGGCAGAACATCAGATTCAACTTCAGGCCATGCCGTCGACTCTTCAAGCCAGCTGACAGACGCACAGCTCAGATTCGCCGAAGTCGTCGGCCGGGAACTGGCTCGGCTCTGGATCGAAGAGCAAGCGGCAACCTCGTCAACAAATCGGAGGAACGGCCCGTCACCACCGTCTCACAAAGAACAATAGCTGATTGAAATGACCTGCAGAAGGTCATGGACCGACACACCATCCATCGCCGCTACGTTGCTTGCTTGGGGACTCGTCCGCCATCAACACCATGTTTCCCTTTCCACGCGTTGATGAGGGCAGCATTCTCTGTATGGCCGGTTGCACTCTTCTCCAACTCGCCGTTGGAGAATGACGGTCGAGTTCCACGTCTTCCGGTTAACGACGCCAGTCTAACGGCAGTTGTGTTGCGTCTGGACAGGTAGACCGCAAAGCAACGAATCCCGAAGTTGTTCTGGCAGGCAAGAGACGGAAATGCCCAGTAAATCTATTTGTCTACCGTGTCACGTTGTCATCCTACGCAAGTATGCAGTTGGGGACCTACGTCGGAACTTTTTTTCGGAGCTTCATCTGAGAATCTGGTGCTGATTGGTCTATCGGCAGCCCGCCCGCTGAATTGCAGACGACGATTCGATTTCATTCGGATGGAACGGATGTGGAATTCTCTGGAAATCTTTCCCACCACAGTTCCGTCCACGTACCGTCCTTAGACATCTCCCGTAAACTCACGATGATTCGGATCGCACACGAGCCTGTGACGGGAGTCGTCCGATGGATGGAAACTTCATCGATCGGTTTTGACCGTCGAATGCGCAATGAAGTAACGAGCCGCAGATGCAGCGGTTTCCAGTCTAAGGCAGTCCAATTGGGCTTGGACTGGTAGACCACATCGCCACGCGGCCGACAGTTGTTCTGCCAGAGGAACTGGAAATGCCCGGCAAGTCTAAAGGTCTACCTCGTCACGCTCTCGTCCTACGCCAGTATTCAGAGTTGGAAACCTACGCTCGAGCATTCGCAGACGGTTATCTGAGGAGTCTGGTGCTGATTGGTCCGCCGGGCGTCGGGAAGAGCTTCACCATTCGAAATGTTCTCGGCAATCAGGTGTGCTGGATCGCGGGGAACGCCAGCCCCTTCGGGATTTATCTCAAGGCCTACCAGCACGCTAATGAGCCGATTGTTCTCGATGACATCGATGATCTTTACCGTCATCCCCAGGGTGTCCGCCTCCTCAAAGCCCTGTGCCAGACCGATCCCATTCGCACGCTCGGCTGGCACACCCAGGCTCGGGATTTGGACAAGCTGGGTATCCCGCACGAGTTCCAGACGGCCAGTCCCGTTGCGATGATCGCCAATGACTGGCAGACACTCGGTCCAAATGTGGCCGCCATTGAAGACCGCGTCCATCTGCTGGTGTTTCAACCAACTCCATTGGAGATCCATCTACAATGTGCCAAGTGGTTCTGGGACCAAGACGTCTTTGATTTTGTCGCCAATCACCTGTCGTTGCTGGAGGAACACTCGTTGCGCCTGTATGTTCGCGCCTGGGAACTCAAGGCCGCCAGCATGGACTGGCATTCGGCAGTTCTCGCACAGTGCTTGGAGGGTGGGGCCCGAATTGTCGCTCAATTGAAGGCGGATCGTTCGTTTCAATCTGAAGAAGACCGCGTCCGAGCGTTTGTCAAGGGTGGTCACGGGTGCCGTGCCACCTATTTCAATCATGTGAGGCGGCTGCCTTGTCCGACAGAGGTACCCAAGCTCGAATTGCAGACAAAGTTTCCTCCCCAAGTTAGGCCCAAATCCATGGATATGATCGAGTTCTTGCGTGATCGCTTTGGAGACCTTGGCAAAGGCTAGCCTTGGATTGGCTTCGGTTCGGTTTGGTTTGTAATTGGGCTGCAATCAAACATTCGCCAATGTTTATGCATCATTGGCGAATTCAGTCCGAGGCAACCCAAGTGTCCACAGCAGACTGTTTGCCCCGTTCTGCTTGCAAGACATGCAACAACGCATCGATAATTTCGATGTTGGACACGAACTTCTCTGATAGTCCAATTCGAATCTGTCATGACGACCGGAGGTCGCCCAATGAAAACCAAGCCCTCAGAAGTAGCATTTGTTGAGTTCCAAAAGCATTTCCGCAACGTGCACCTGATGTTTATCGCCAGGCGGGTATGGGATCGCGTGCTTCGAACCGAAGATCGGACGAAACTCGGAGCCAGTTTTGAGGACGCCATCACTCATCACCAAAGCACAATTGACTGGTGGCGTGTTCTTTATCCCGACGTTTCGGACGAACAGGCCGTGCTCGAAATCAGCAAATCCCTGGGAGCGATGGACGAACCAACCCACGACTGGCTCATGCGCGAGCTCGTTCCAAAGGATTCTCTTCAGTCACGGAAGTCGCATCCGGTTTGGAATCGTGACAGCGGCAAATTGATGTTCGAAGGTGAGATTATTCGTCGTGTTCGGACGGGTGTCGGCATACACATTACCAAGATCTTGGACGCCTTCGAGGAGGATGGTTGGCCAGAAAGAATCGATAGCCCAATCCTGAAAACAAACGCTGGAATGGTACATCGCGATGCGATCCGCAAACTGAATTCTGGGCTGCGTGCGATTCGATTCCGATCAGACGGAACGGGAGATGGAATTTGCTGGGAAATGATCTCACCGTCCACAGTTTGATCCACGGACCGTCCTTAGACACATCGAGACCAGACGTCGATGATTTGGGGCACAAAACTGTGCCGCCAATCATTCCTTTGACGTCGGACTTTCGCGATGGATCGCAACGACTCCCTCAATATGAAGCCCGCTGAGATCCGGGCAGCGTTTGAGGATCCACACTGGGCAGCAGAATTCCCTCCAGTGCTCTCGGTGGATCAAGCCGCTCTGCTGATCCAGGTCCCCAAGGCGACCATCTACGAATGGTCAAGCCGAAAACTACTGCGCGGCTGCGCGCGAAAGGTCGGAAAGCATCTCCGGATCTTTCGCGATCGGTTTCTGGCGCAGATCGCCAACGAAGGAATTCAACGTAATGGCAAATGATAAAGGGCCACAAGAGTTTACTCCCGCCGGGGAGCGAATCTCAATCTTTCTGCGTGGTCGGACCTGGTACTGCAACTATCAGCACAACGGTCGCCAGATTCGTCGCTCCTTGAGCACTCAGAACAAAAAAGAAGCCATCCTGCGAGCGCAACGGATCGAGGCCGATCTCGATCGCGGAGCCATTCCCGATCAGATCCGCATCGCCTCGCTCGAAGAGATTTGCCAAGGATTCATCCGTTCGGCCGAGGTCGAAGGCCGCGCACCGAAGACTTTGGCGAAATATCGAAACGTCGTGGAACAGATCAAGGCCCAGGCCGAAAAGTGCAACATCTCGAATGTTACGCAACTGAATGCGGATTTCGCGGATACGTGGCGCGAGGCGCTACGCAAGAAGCACCAGGCTCCGAAGACGATCTACGGCAAATCCGTGATCTTGCGATCGTTGACATTGTTCGCGCTGCGTCGTCGATTGACTGACGTCGATTCTCTGGCTGGATACAAACTGAGAAAGCCAAAAGCGAAACCCCAACCGTGCTGGACTCCCGAGGAAGCCGAACAGATTCTTCAGGCCACCCCTGAAGCCTACAGACCGTATTTCACGTTCCTACGTGAAACTGGTTGCCGTGCAGGTGAAGGTAAATTCCTGACTTGGAGTGACGTTGATTTCAAACGCGGTGAGATCTTGATCAGGCCGAAAGACGAGTGGAAGCCGAAAACTGGCGATCAACGCAGGGTACCATTAACCGCACGACTGGCCGCGCTGTTGCAATCGCAACCGCGCCACGGACGCTGGGTCTTTCAAGCCGCACCAACGAGACTGCATCCGGATGTAGGTCGGCAAGTTTCGGAGCGCCGTGCATTGCTGGCATTAAAGCGGGTACTCAAGCGTCTGAAGCTCAAAGGCCACCTGCATACGTTTCGGCACACGTTCATCAGCCAGGCATTGTCGGCTGGCGTTCCGGAAGCGGTTGTTCGGAGTTGGGTTGGACACGTCGACCCGGACGTCCTCCGGTTATACACGCATATCAGTGACGACGTGTCGAAGAGTTACGTCAGCCGCTTTACAGCTGCCAGCACGGCAGCGGGCTGTACCAAGAGCGACTCCGCGGCGCGTGCCGAAACGGAGTAGCACAGTTTTAAGCACAGGAAGGAATCTGATCGAAATGGCCAGATCACAAAGCAAGAGTCCTCGCCACGTTATGGCGAGGGCTTGCAAGAAGAACGGAGAGGGGGGGATTCGAACCCCCGGTAGGGTTTGACCCCCACGCCGCTTTA
>JBAWWJ010000074.1:0-31370 GCA_037146815.1 Planctomycetota bacterium | reverse complement strand
TCAATCACAAGCAGGGACCTTCACTCACTGCTGATGGGGTGTGAACGGTTACGGTTCGCCAGGGAGTGTCACGTCGCATGTACTTGCACTCCCTCTCCGAGATTATGGCTGAACGTAATCGTATTGATCTCGAAATGCTGGCGGGAGGCGCGACCCAGGACCTGCTGACGCAATACGGAATGTCGTTTCCGAAGGTGCAGTTTACGAATAGCGACATAACCCTGATGCAACGGGAGGGTACCGGGGACAGGTTTATCGCCGCGAAGTGCTTTCCGCCTGCTAAAGACGGACGTATCGCACCTTGGTTGGAGTATGAATTTGATCGCTATATCCTCGGTTGGCAGTTGGAACGATTTGTTGAAAGCCACGCAAAGGAATTGTGGGCAATGGACCAGGCTGCCGACTCGCAACGTATTGGCTTGGTTTTTCGAGGCTCTTTTAATGAAGAATCAGCAGCCATTTCCGCCCTTGCAAGTGACTTGTTAGGAACCGATGGTTCGATTGCCAAGGCGGGTGTCGCAAGGGCCGGACGTGTGCTGCGCAATCTAGGAAGCCGGGTACAGATTTCCGAGATTTCGGGGCACCCAGAGATCTTGAAAAAGCAATGGAATTCGCTGCCGAATGTTCTTATCGACCGCACACCATATGCCATCTTCATTGAGGGTCTCCGAACGGATTGGCTGATTACCCAGGCCCTGTTTGATCATCGGGAATCCATCCCCACCAAACAAGGATCCGCCGTGATGGAGATAGGAAAACGAGTGTTTTTGAAGGGGGCGATTGATCGTACTCTCAAACGCTTTGAATTTGGAGCCGAGTTCAAAATCGATGGAAAACGACTAATGACAACCGGCCCGATCACCGGCGGACTTCCAGTTGAAGAAATGGGCGTGGATTTGCCAGACGGGTTTGCCGACTTGCGAAAACTTCTTCCAAAAACAAAGGAATGAACCTGTCAGGTTCAGGATAGCAATGACTGTAGCTGGACGTTTTAGCGTTTGGTTGAGTGTGGTATTCATTGCAACTGCATGTCAGCTAACTCATGCGGGCGATGAACCTGCAGTAGATTCCGAGTTGACCGCCG
The DNA here is from genome assembly GCA_037146815.1 of Planctomycetota bacterium. GTDB lineage: Bacteria > Planctomycetota > Planctomycetia > Planctomycetales > Planctomycetaceae > Schlesneria. The sequence goes on along the minus strand of JBAWWJ010000074.1, from coordinate 30,286 downwards.
AGATCCGGGCCGTAGCCGAAAATATTGACGGGATACTGCAGTCGAATGTCTCGAAAATTCCAATTGTCGTTCGGATGGATCGAACGCGGATGGAGAAATTGGCAAAACAGATGGGGTCCCCTCATCATCGGCAGCTGTGTTTCTTTCTTGCGCAAGAAAATCAGATCATCGTTCGTACCGGCGAGGAACTTGGAAGCGAGTCTGCATTGTCGGTGCGGCAGATTCCACTGTTGCGCCGTGTAACGCTTGCACACGAATTGGCTCATGCCTGGCAGCACGAAAAGGTTCTGCCGAACATGCCAAAGGAGCGTCGCATTGATCGAATGGTATTACATGCAATACTCGAGGGTCACGCGCAATGGGTTTCCCTGCGGTATGCCGAGAGAAACGGACTTACCCAACGTCGCACGTCATATGATTCAGCAAATCCAAAGACAACGGACGAGGTCGAATCGCGATTCATTTATCAGGACGGTTTGCGGTATTGGAACTATCGCGTCGCGCGGGACCAAAAGATTTCGGTCGAGGCCGTTTTATGCGACGAAACGATTACACAACGTACGATCGCCTACCCGGATTTGCCGCCAATCGATCCGCAAGCACCTTCCTTGCGTCCCGACGTTTTGATAACGGATGACCCTTCGGCTATTTGGAGGCCGACGGATTTTATATCCTTCCGACAACTGGCAATGGAATTGTCGTTGTTTCCTCGCCGGACAGAATTCTGCAGCACTTACGAGAGTGGCTGGAGAGCGGGCTCGCAAAAACAGTCCGTGGCGATTGTCAAGCTCTCAACTGCCGAAAGTTGCAGCGTTCTTTTTGACACCCTCTCTCGACGCGAAGAAAAGCAGTCGACGGAATTACATGTGCCTTCCGTAAAAAAAATGCGAGCTGTCGCGTATGCATCAAATGCAACTCCGGCTCCGAGAATGAGTCTGTTTTTGACTTTTGACAAATGCGTCATCGAGTTCGACGAAGAAAGTGTTTCGCAACGTTCGCTACGAGAATGGGCGGAGAATTTTATTCAGCGGGTTCTGACCGAAATTCCACAAACCGAAATTCCACAGTCGGGTAATTGACGCATGAACGGGTGGCCCCCTCTTTTGGTAGGCGTTGTAATCGCAGTTGGACTTTCGTCGGCGATTGGGCAGGAACGAGATGATCCCAATGTCTCCAGAAACCCTTCGCCCCGTTTTGCGAATCCATCGCCCCCTTCTACGACTCCACCGTCTAATTTTACAAATCCACCGGCTAAGGGTGTACCCGTCTCGGTCTCCAAGTCTGACGAGTCCATTGAAAAACTTGGATCGCTCGGGAATGGTGATATTCCCCGCTCTCCTCACGACATTGATCAAGACGTGCTTCAGTCCTTGAACCCTTTCTTTCTGGAAATTGCTCACGCTGCGATCCTCGAAGATCAAGATAAACTCTATAAGATTTCTGAGGCCTTAAATGGCTACTCACGACGATCGCTTCGTCATCAGACTGCGATCGGAATGGCGCAACACGTGATTTTCGATTTGATTCCCGCCAAAGACGCGTATGTCTCGCAGTTTGGACGAATTTGCTCGTGGGAGCGCCTGAACTTTGAGCAAGCAGAGGCGATTGCAACCCGCTTGACGATGTACCGAGCCGACCTGAAGAATTCGGGGCGTGAAGACTGGGATGCTTTGGTTGTTCGAGAAGCCGTGCGCCAATTATGGGCAGGCCCCGATAAACTCACGGTTTCTCTCACTCGCGACAGCTTGCTGTTGCTCGACTCTTTTGAAGAGCGGGTCTCGCTTCTATCGAATGTCCGCGAACGTGCGCTCGAAATAATCGCCAAGAATAACCCTGGGGCAGAACTAAAAGCTGTTTGGCATGAAGGCAGACAGGACCTGTCAAGAATGTTGATTGAACTCTATGCGGCACACTTCAAATTCAGTTTGTTGTGGTCAGAAGTTCGCGAATACTTGAATGAGTTTGGAGAGGATGGAAAGCATTCGCCACAGATTCTTACACTGGCAATGTCAACACTGAACCGTGCAAGAGCGGACAACATTGACTTTCAAACTTTAGATACTCCTGACTTCACGTGGTTTTAGGGGTGGTTTCGAAAGCTTGACGGAAGAGCAAAAGTTGAATCGACCAACAAGCTCATGCGAGATTCCTGGCGTGGCATATCGAATTGGAAGAATGATCCCTTGCCAATTGGACGGATAACATTAGAGGAATTATTACGTGATCCCAGATTACGAGTGTTATTTTCGGCGCAGTTTGCGAAACCATTGCTGGGCGTCGTGCTGGAACGAATGCAAAAAGACACGGGCGTCATCGTGCGTGTCGGAGGGGAAACATCAGCAGACTTATTTCTGGCTGATGCTGCGAGTTTTGCGGGGCCTCTCCATTCGGCGATGCGAATCGTGGCCGAATTGGAAACCGTACAAGGTGAATGGGAACGGACATCGGACGGGTATGAGTTGCATTCTTCAAAGAAGAATTCGACCACAGGGCCAAGAGGTCGTGCCTCGCGGTATCTGTTGTGGGGTGTCAATCTGGCCTTCGTTGTGCTCGTGGCAGGATGGCTGGCGGCTCGACGCAAAACGCATACCGGATCCCAGGCCGGAGAATAGAAATGCAAAACAGAACGATAAAATACAGAGCCAGGAAAATCGTACCGTCAGAAGCAACAGAGAGTGGTATCGCTTCCAACACCAATTCACGAGGGAGGAAACCCAGGATTTCGCATAGACGCACCAAACCCTTCAATGCGCTCAGCGTAGATCAAGCCAGCAGTCTGGCAACAAATCATTTGCGCTTGCCACCCGCAGCATCACCATTGGCCCCCTTGCGCCAGATCCAAAGCTGGCGTCCATCACCCAGCCGCTTTCCTGGGCCGGCTGAGGAATACACAATCACGTCTTCTTGAGGAGCCATCCAGAGCGGGCCATCGATTGGTCCCGTCTGAACGACATCAGCCCATGCGATGCTTTGTCCAAACGGATGCCCCGTAGATTGTCGCGCGGCCATGATGACACCTGTTTCTGCCCTGGAATAGGCCCTAAGACCGTTAGCCGAAACAAACCAGAGCGGCCATGGATCGGTACACGCCATAAGAAGCTTCGGTTCAAATTGTCCCTGTGGATTTCTAGCCGCCAACCAGAACGCACGGTTGGGCGGGTCAATTCGTTGACGCACAAAACTGAGTGTTCCGCTGTCGATGAACTGCGGAAGAGCCACTAGTTCGTCTGCATCGATCACCGACGGCGCAAGGCAATGTTCAGCAGCGCCGAACTCGGCATCAACAGTCGCACGTACGCTCCGCATCAGTTGCGGCTTGTCATCAGATCGCACAAAAATCAGTTCCAGAAGATTGGGCGACAGTGCCGGGTACGCATCACATTCGGTCGACTGACAACCGGCAATCAACTTCGGCGGACCGAATGGCTCGTCAACGCTAGAACGGGTCGCTAGATACAAATCGTAACCTGTCACCAGATCTGCCAGATGTGCAAAGACGATCGTTTTCAGGTCGGCAGAGAGTGTGGGTGAAAACAGGTTCGGCACCTTCTCGAATCCGGGTAACAGAGTTGCTACCTCTGGAATCAGATTGGGTGCTGAAGGATTCGCAGGGGCTGGAACATGCAGCAATACAGGAGGGGTAGGAATTGCACCCGTTGCTGCGGTCAAGCGGTGCTCCGGAAAACGACGGTCCTGATTCGCCCACCAGACCGCGACCACGGCCACAGCGACCAACGCGACCAGCGCGGTTCTGATTTGGAACCACCGATTCACACCAGTCGGCGGACTGTCATCATCTTCCTCGGTGGTACTAATCGACTTGGCGATCGCTTCAGCGGCCGCCGCGGCGCTCTGCGAACTACGTCGCCGCTTCACGGTTTTTCCCGACGGGTTTTCTGTTCTACTATCAGGCTTCTGCGCGGTTTTGGACTCAGCAGGAGTGTCACCCTCGGCCAGACGAGCGGCTCGGAAGAGTCCAACGACTTTCTCCGCTGGCTCCCAGGCGTTCTGCCCCTCGGATCGCACAAGGTCGGATTCACCAACAGTGCCATTGCCTACAAGGTCGACCAAGTCTGACCAGGACATTGGCCCCATCTGCTCGCCGAGAACCTGACAATACCATTGTGATGCCATGTCAATCGTCCGATCTATTGCGCCAGGTGGGCGCTGAAGCAGAATGTCGGCATTACGGTATTAAGCCACACACAGTCCGTGATTCGTGCTGCTGTAGAAGCTTTCGCGGTCAAGTTTGTCTTTTCCATGGCTCATTGCTCCGACAGTGGCCCTTGAGCCAGCGGGCCGACAATCGATCCTCCTTGGGGACTGATCAACCGCGCGTAGACTCGACCGTCTACTTGTTCTGACAGGAACTGCACATGTCCGTCACAATATGCGACGTTGACGCCCCCTGAATGATAGGATGATGGCCAGGGGGCCTCTCCTTCAGCCTGTCGTAGACTCGCGTTGATCGACTCCAGGCGGTTCGGCATCTGTATGCGATCATTCCCTCGTGTGTAGTCGACGTTGCCGGGAGAGCACGAGCCGTTCGTGCAGATATACCCGCTTAAGTAGAAAGCAATCCTGCGAAGATTGGCAGAACTCCAGTTGTCTCCGGTGGCAGGATCAAATCCCGAGCGAACGTTTTCTGCCAGACACAGGGTTTGACTGGTACCGTCCGAGATGTCTTCGATGCGATGATGCCGAACTGTACCAACTCCGATCGGCCAGTTCTCAACAAAGAAGACGCCAAGCATCAGGAAGAGTTCGCGGTCCGTTGGTTGTCCATCGGCGACTCCGGCTGGAGGACATGTCACGCCGTTTCCGTTCAAATCCAAAGGTTGAAACGCAGGCGAAGATGAAATGTGCAATCCGACGGGGCAATCGATCGGCTCGGTCCAACCGATGCCACCATTGACCACGTAACTCAAATTGGGTTGACCCGGTTCCGCCGACGAATCGCTGGGGCAGGCGAGCACCGGCATCGACACGCGCGACGCCAGCCGATTCACTGGATCGCTCGCCGGACGGTTCGCGTCCCACTTGTGACTGACATTGGTCTGGTCGATATAGGGTAACAGCTGAACCACCCAGTTCCCCTGCAAGTCGCCGGTCGCTCCAAATAAGGCGGTGGCAGGAAACCGCTGATGCTCACCGGCAAATCCCTGCATGGCCGTCGCCATGTTTTTCAAGCGGCTCTGACAGTCCACCCGTTGTGCCGCACTTCTGGCTCTCATGATCGCCGGCGCGATCAACGACAGCAACAAAACGATGATGCTGAGTGAAACGAGCAATTCGACGATCGTAAACCCACGTCGCGGCATTGTCGTAGATTTGAGATTTTGCATTTGATCGCAACCGTCGAAAGGGTTGTGTTGCCAGGTCGCTGCTACGAACTACTCCAGAGATTCAGCTCAGTCAGGATAGATCTGAATATTTATGAGGCGGCGTCGTAGAGTAGATCGCTAAGCGTTAAGTGTTGATGAAAATGACGGCATCGTCGCTCGTTGTCAATTGTTAAGGGGGAATTCTGAGAACGGCCCGAATCAGTGACCGATGACTCGGCTGTTTCGGTCTGTTTTGGTAACGGACGGAAAGGTGTCTCCCGGCAAGATAATGTGCGGACCGTGCAGAATCCGCCGATTTTGGAATACTCTCCAGGAGACGTTGAACGGGCGATCCAGTCCTCTGTAAGGACATATTGATGCGTGCAGTGGTTCGCTGGTAGAACCTATCTCACCCCGGGCCGTTCAAAGCTCAGTCATCGAGATCAACATCCATGCGATGTACTTTCCTTCAATCAATTCTGTCTCTATGGCTGTTCGCAGTTTCTTCCGGTTGTACGTCTTTGCCAGCGGCTGGTAACACGGTCGCAGAGAATCTTGCGAGCTTGGATTCGAAGACATTGCCGGAATCCCAGGTTGAATCCGTGTCTGATCAACTGAAGGTGGGGCAGTATTGCCGTTTTGTATTCACAGAAGATCCCCCAATGATTCCAGCGGGATCGTTATTGGTCATCACCGATGACCCGGGATCCGGTATTGAGTCGAAGATGGGCGGACGTGTCGTACGAATTCAACGTGGTCATGTCGTGTTGGCAGAAGTCGTCCAGATCATTGACCCCTGGTCTCCGAGTCCGGGGGAGATGCTTCGTTCCCCGTCGCAGTTTTTCCAAAAGCGAAAAGAGATTGCCCTGCAGCCGATGTCCGGAAACTCAGCCATGGAATCCGCCATTTCGCTTCGGCAAGTCACACACGTAGAAACAATGGATCGACAGGCATGGATGGCATTCTGCGAATCGGCGTACCGAAAGCCAGCCCCTATGGACTTCTCGTTCACAGCCTGGTGACGATGCCCCCGCCAGACGCTGGTGACGAACGTAGTTGCTACCAGTCCTCGCGGATCCAGTGTTCTTTCGTGTGATTCCAGACGTGATGTTCATAGAACCGCAGAGACAAAGGCATCAAATAACGAATTCGGCTCGCTGGCCGTGCCAGAGTTTGGGTGGCGTGGGCGCACTGGCTTTGTAGAAGTCCTGGAAATGGAATGACTTGGAACGGGGGCTTCCCCGAAGCGGGTGCGCCCCGCCACCCTGTCGAATCCAAGTGAGGAACGGTTTGTCCGCTGCCTTCCATGCGGAGAGACTTGATTGCGACGCCGAGAGTTTTCGTTCTTCCGTGCATGTCGCGGCCGGATGCAGTGTACGGTTGAATTCTTTTCCGGGATCGGTACGATGCCCTTCGACTTGGGTGCTCGTGAGACTTGTTGTCTGTGCGAGAGAATAGGGAAGACGGTGTGAATCCGTCGCGGTCCCGCCGCTGTAACCGGGGACAAAAGCCGCAGATGCCACTGAGTATCGTACTCGGGAAGGCGCGGTGAGTAGACTGATCCGGGAGCCAGAAGACCTGCCCAGATGTCGTGACCTGATGGCCTGCGGTGCTCGCTTTGGACGAGTCGTGGTGCTTTGGCTGAAGTACGTCCCCAATTGATCCAGGATGCTGGGTCATTGTGGCGCGACACAGTCGAAAACTACGTCTTCGTCAACGCGATCTCCGTCGGTCAACATTCGACAACGGAGAATTGTCATGCCCCATTGCCTGCGCCGATTTACATTTGCCTTCTCTTCAATCGCCCCGTCTCCTCACGCTTGTGATGTCCCCAGCCATCCAAGACCACGAAAAGCTTTTACGCTGATTGAGTTGCTGGTGGTGATCGCGATTATTGCCGTCCTGATTGCGCTCTTGTTGCCGGCGGTGCAGCAGGCACGTGAGGCGGCGCGGCGGACGCAGTGCAAGAACAATCTGAAGCAACTGGCTCTGGCTCTGCACAATTATTCGGAAACGTATTCGGGTGTTTTGCCGTGTTACCGGATCGATGACAAAAAATTCATCACGAATGCCGCCGCGTATCCGTCGGTTGGCCAGGCAAGATTCTGGTTTGGAAATGTTGATTACGATCAGCCAAATCCAGCTCAGCAGCTCGATTTTTCTAAGGGGCAGCTCGCTCCCTTCATGGAAACCAACTATGCGGCTTACCAGTGCCCGAATTTCGGCAGCGGCCAGGTCGATTCCGTCCGATTCGGAAAAATGGCCTGCGGATACGGCTATAACGCACGGTATCTCGGGTACGGAATCAACTACGACTGGTCAAACTGGCCCACTGCCACTCCCATGGCCACATTCCAGAGCCTGCGCGATGTGCAGCAACTGACTCAGACGATCGCGTTTGGCGATGCGGCTCAAGTCGACTTTGCCCTGACGTTTCAGGAAACATGGCTACTGGAACCTCCCAGCCAGAATTTTCCGACAACTCATTTCCGGCATTCAGACACGGTGAATGTCGCGTTCCTGGATGGCCACGTCGAATCACGGTCGCGGTTTTTCAAAATCAGCGTTCCGGGGAGCAATTTCATGAGTTCATCGCAGGCTGGAAAGATTGAGCAGAAGCGACTGGGCTATGTCAGTGACGGAAATCTGGCCGACCCAACGAAGCAGGACGAACTTTATGATCGCCAGTAATTGAGCCAGTCGTTCGACAAATGCCTCGCGAATTCGTTAAAACGTTCATGACGTCCACGCTTATTCTGGACGCCCCATTTTGAGGAAGATCATGCCCCAACCGAAAACACCGTTTTTGATTTGTCTGCTGGTATACACTGCGGTTTTGCGAATGCTGCCTTACCTGCTGATGAATTGTGAAATCCATACAGACATGTCGGTCCTGTATTATCCATGGAACTTCAATCCATTGGCTGCCGCATGCCTGTTTGGTGGTGCATATCTCGCCGATCGCCGAATGGCACTGCTGATTCCGCTGACAACACTGTTTGTCAGCGATCTGGGAATCTGGGCATTGTCAGGTCGAGCTGACTGGGCTTTTTCACAAATCACCTATGTTTCATTTGTCGCTGCGACCCTGCTGGGATTCCTGCTGAGAAATCCTGCGCGAAGCCATGGGCGCCGCGGGGTAATGGGACGTGCGATTGCGCTGGGCCTATCGTTTGAAGTCCTGTTCTTCGTCGTTTCCAACTTTGCAGTCTGGTTCAACAGTTCCAGCCGGACTCCCGTTCTCTATCCATTTACGTCAGCGGGTTTGCTTGCCTGCTACGTCGCGGCAATTCCCTTCTTCGCAAAGTCCGTCATCGGTACAACCGCGTTCACCGCTTTGCTGTTCAGTCCATTGGGCGTGCGAGCCTCGACTGAAGAATCTTCGTTCGAACAGGGGACGCTGGTTCCCGTCCGCGTTAAGTAGGCAGGTATTCAACTCGTCTGAGTTTGCGATACGTCACACCGGGTACTGGCTGGCGTCTGGAATTGAACGGCTTTTCACATCGATCCAGCGCCAGCAATACCAACTCGCAACGCTGCGATACGGCGCCCAGACCTCGGCAATTTCATGACTCGTCTGTTTGTCGGGCAATTGCGGCAGCCCGTAAAGTTCCTGAATCGACGACCGGACGATCAGGTCATCGTGCGGAAAGACATTCAGCCGACCGAGCGAAAAAATCAGAAACATCTGGGCCGACCAACGGCCAATTCCGCGTACTTGAATCAGATGTTCAATCACGTCTTCGTCGGACAATCGTCCGATTCTGGAGAGGCGCAATCGATTATCCAGGCTTCGTTCTGAAAGATCGCGGACATACGAAACCTTTTGGCCCGACAGGCCAACGGATCGCAACTGGTCGTCAGTCACCGCCGCAATTGATTCGGGTGAGATCTTGCCCGGAGCCAGCAATCCTTCGAGCTTCAGGCGGATCGAACGAGCGGCCTTGGTCGAGATCTGCTGTGACAGAATCGACCGGACGAGCATCCCGAATCGGTTCCGGTCGAGTTTCAGAGTGAACGGTCCCGCTTGATCGATCAAGTTACTCATGACCGGATCGACTCGCTTCACATGATTGACCGCCGTCGCGATCAGGGCTTGTGAGTGTGGCATCACTTCCGGCTCATGTTGCTGTCAATGCGATTGAGTCCATCTGATTTTCTCGTTACTTGAACTTGTCGTCCAGGGGAACTTGAAAACCGTTCGCCAGTCTGTTGTTCATATTGGCCACGCCGACAATGCTCATCAGTTCACCGAACATCCCGTCGGTCATACCTTTCGACACTGCGGCCGCTCGGTGCGACGCGATGCAGTAGTCGCAGCCATTCGTCACACTGACCGCGACATAGATCAGTTCACGAACCAGCGGGTCCAATTCCCCCGGCCCCCCCATGACCTGCTTGAGGGTTTCCCATGTTCGTTGCAGCGTGGGGGGATGATTGGCAAGTGCCTTCCAGAAATTGTTAATATCTGTTGTCTTGCGCGTCGCTCGAATGTCGTCATAGACTTCGCGAACAAGTCCGCTGCTTTGTTCGTATTCAATCAATGGCTGAATGGGACTTCTCCTGAAAGCATGGTTCCTGATTTTGCGTTAAACATGCGTGTCAGTTTCGCATATTCGACGCAATGATCCAAGGATTTCGCAGATCGGATCAATGGAGTAATCAGAAATGGGGATGGCTCTGTCGGAAGAAGATCTTCTCGCTGGCGAACGACGCATCCTGTCTCAGTCTGCCAACATGGTGATCTCTGTCAAGCAAAGCGGCCTATCGCGATTTGCGTTTGACGACTTGCTCGGACTGGTCGGTATGAAAGGGAAGGAAGCGATCGGCGGGATGGTTCATTTGACGAACTATCGCGTGATGTTCAAGTCACATTTTTTGAATCGTGTTCGTGGGAAGCATTCCATTTTTCTGCCCAGCGTCGAATCGATGTCGACGACCTTCAACAAGCTGATCGTAGAATCGGCCGTGCAGAGATTCGAGTTCGTCATGTGGATGAAACAGCCGTTTATCGACGCCGTCAATCAGGAGAAAACTCAGATCGACTCTGCAGAACTGATGCGGCTCAAAGAAGCAATCTCGGCGAATCCCGGAGCTGTCGGGGCCGGCCTGCAGAAATGTGTCACCATGGACGTGATCAACCAGGTCTGCCTGGGGGCTCGATCGATCCAGTCGGTTGTCGAACTGCTTTCCGGTGTCGATCGGAATGCGTTCGTGGAATTGATCAATCTTTTTCAAGCACCGCAAAACGGTTAATGGCGATCGAACTTCGCAGTCCTGACCCGGAACTCGTGCGGATTACGCGACTGCTTTTTCGGCAAAGCGCTCAATCGCATTCTCACGTTCCGCATGAGTCATCGCGTGAACTTTTCGCAGCAGTGTTTCCTGTGCGGTTGTCAGCGTTCGGTTCCGGCGTCCCATGGCCGCGCGAGCAGTCGCCAGCCCCTTTTCGATCGGGAAGCCCTCGATCAGTTCACCATGCCAGATTCTGGAAAACGACGGGACATGCTTTGGCAACAATTCGCCATCGGGAAGGATCAGGCACATGACCCCGACTGCCGTTCCTGTATTGAACAGGCTGCCAATCGCCGTCTTGGTGTGGTCTCCGATGAAACAGCCGACTTTCATTTCGCCCGAGTCGATCGAGTGACCTGACAGTGGAACGCGTACGGCAGAATAGTCATTTTTCAAATCACTGTTGGTCGACAGGGCTCCCATATTCACCCAGGGACAAACGTAACTATGCCCCAGGAACCCGTCATGATATTTGTTGACGAAGCCATGCAGAATGGCCCCTTCCACTTCGCCTCCAACGCGGCAAACGGGGCCAATACTCGTCCCTTCACGGATATTCGCACGAAAGAGTTGTGACTTCGGACCAATGTGACAGGGACCTTCCAACCGTGTAAATGCCTGAATCATCGCACCGGCGTCAATGGAAACAGGCCCTTTTCGAGCATCGATGACGACGAATGGATCGATGCTGGCCGTTGGATCGACGAATACCTGCTGCGGCTTACCGAGAATCGCCACTTGCGGACCAAGCTCATCGGCAGCAGACAAGTCAAAATCCCTGGCGACAAAATCGGCTCGCAACTGTTCTGGATTGTGATGGACCAGGCCCCAAGGGTACCGGGCGAGTTTCCCGGATGCGGCGACCCGGCGACGGGTCCGAGCAATTTGTGGCAACGCTTCGTCCCAGTTGTCACCGGTCAGTAGTGGGACTTCCAGAGGATCAAGTGTCAGGTAGACGACCGTTCCATCAACAATCCCGACAGCGTCCGACGAAATCTGGGAAAGAGCCTTCGGATCGGCCAGCCATCGACCATTCAGCAGCAACGTTGGCCCGGTTCGTAACCAGTTCACGTCATTAACGCGGCAACCAGGATGCTCTTCTCGGTAAACATCGACCAACTCATCGCGCAGAAATACACCCCATTCCTGAACCGGAAGGAATTCCTGAGCACGTTCACGAGCCCCGAAATGGCCACAGAGGAGTTCAAACACCGGGCGCAGCAGAGCAATCGGAGCAAAATCTCTGGCAAATTTGTCTTCGAACAAAACGACTCGCATGGCAAGTTCCTTCCCTGGAACGGTCCGGATCAGTCCGGCGTGAGAGGGAATTTATCCCGCCGGGCGAAATTCGTGAAGACCAATGCCGGTTTGGTTCCATCACAAGGGCTGGTTCCATCCGTTTTCGTTGGCGACAGTCACTGAAGGCGGGTATGGTGTAGTCGCCTGTGATCAGTTTGAACTGAAAAGCTGGCGATCATTCGACTCAGTCGTGGAACGAAGTCCAGAAATAAGGGACGATTTTTATGAATATCAACTTTTTGATCGCGAAAACGAACCGATTCTGCTCATCCAGGAATTGGGCTCTACTGGCAGTGATAATCGCCATCGTACCAAGTGTCGTTCAGGCTCAAGTTGCGTCGGGCCCCGCTGCTGGAACAAAAGTGGAGCCGCTGAAAGTTGTGATTGCAGCAGGTGAAAATGTCGGCAAGGAGACTGATGTTGCCGAGGACAGAAAAGGGAAGCCTACGGTCTTTGTGTTTGTGCAGGCGGATAAATGGGATCGCCCCGTCGCACGATTCCTGCGGACGCTGGATGTCGATCTGGCGAAGGATCGTACTGATGTCAAAATCATCGCCGTCTGGCTGACTGACGATGTGATGAAATCCAGGGACTACCTTCCCAAGGCGCAGGAATCTTTAAAGCTCTCACAAACAACGTGGAGCGTTCATCCTGGCGACAAGGGAGGCCCAGCCGGCTGGGGAATTAATGCCGATGCGCATCTGACGGCAATTGTCGTCCAGGATAATAAAGTGACGGCCAGCTTTGGGTACCGTTCCGTCAACGAAACCGATGTCCCGACAGTCATCAAAGAGTTGAAGCCTGCCAAGTAATCGTTCCCATCGTGCATATCACGTCGCTGGGGCCGATCACATCCGGCCATCTGCGTTATGACTTCGCCGCCTTTTTTGAGACCGATATGCCTCGTTCGCTTTTGTTCGCACTGTTGTCGCTCGTGTCGTTTTTCACTGTTTCAGACGTCACGTCGGCAGATGATGTGAAGCACGATGTGAAGTCGGTTACGTACGACGATCACATCGCTGCGATCTTTAAACGTCATTGTCTGCAGTGTCACGGCGAATCGAAGCAGGAGGCGGGACTCAGTCTTGCCACGTTTGCAGCAGCGACAAAAGGAAGCAGCGGTGGTGCCGTGATGGTCGCGGGACGATCGAGTTCCAGTCGGTTGTTTCAGGCGATCACGGCCGAAGATCCGGCCGAACGAATGCCGCCTGAAAACGATCCGCTGCCGAAAGAGCAGATCGCCATGATCAAAACCTGGATCGACACCGGGTTGAAGCAGAATGCCGGGAGCGCGGCGACCCCTGCACGAACATTAACCTTCGTCCCGTCGTCAGTTGGCAAAACTGATGGCCCTCCCCCGATGCCCGACAAGTTGCCATCCATCGAACGAAAAGTGACGAAACGGCCGTTTCCCGTCTTGGCACTCGCCAGCAGTCTACGCGTACCATTGATCGCTGTGGGAACTTACGAACGGGTCGATTTCCTCGATCCAGCAACCCGCGAATTGATTGGGTCATTGCCATTTCCAGAAGGGGAACCGCAGGTCCTGTCGTTCAGCCGTTCCGGGGCTGTGCTGTTAGCAGCAGGCGGACGACCCGTCCAGAACGGATCAGCAGTGCTGTTCGATGTGAAGTCCGGGAAGCGACTGGCGGAAATCGGCAACGAAACTGATTCGGTCCTCGCCGCTGATCTTTCGCCCGACGAGCGATTTGTGGCGATTGGTGGGTCTGGTCGAGTCGTCAAGATTTTCTCGACGGCCAATGGCTCGCTACTGCATACGCTCGTCAAACATACGGACTGGGTCACAGCCATGGCGTACAGTCCCGACGGCAAGTTACTGGCATCGGCCGATCGCGTCGGCAACATCCATCTCTGGGACGCCACCAGTGGCGGAGTCGTCTTGCCACTTTCCGAACATAAAGGGGCCGTTCGGGCTCTCGCTTGGCGTTCTGACAGTCAGATCCTGGCCTCCTGTGGCGAAGATGGTCTCGTCGTCTGGTGGGAGATTTCCAAGGGTTGGCCCGCCATGACGAAGGCCGACGCTCATCCTCCCATTCGACCTGCGGGCCTATTTGGTCGCATCCCCAACGGAGTACTCGACGCGGCGTTTGGCCCCAAAGGTGAACTGGTGACATGCGGACGAGATCAAACGGTGCGGATCTGGGGAACCGATGGAAACGCACTGAAAACAATTCGGGTGACATCTGATTCCAGTCAGAACGCAACGTCATCAGGCGTGCGTGTTCTTCCGCTTCAAGTCATTCTGACGAATGACGGATCAACGATCATTGCCGGGGATTCTGCGGGACAGATTCACTCGTGGCCTTCGCATTAACTCACCACGGCCCCGTAAATCGGGGAACACTTGGAGCCTTGGTGTGCCGGGGGCCGTCAGCCTGATTAGGGCACTCGGATCACCTGACATTGCTGGCACGCTGACGTTTCGGTGACGATGCCAAAGACGGTTCGTCCCGTTTTTCGAGATCGGGACTATGGCGAGAAGCAGGCAGCCATTGACGCGTCGGGATATTTTGTCGGGGCATCCGCTACATCGCTACCGATGCATTACTGTCTGCCGAATCAGTGGCAGGGTGTTTCTCCACGAGGTACGATCCGCTTGAAGTCCGGCGTTGCAAATTCGGAGTTGATTTGGCGGTCAGCCGACGTCTGGACGTCTGTTCATTTGTTTGTGAGCGTGCGATGTCCTCATCCCGTTGGTTGCTGCTCGGTGCCATTTTTGGTGGATTGTCTGTCGGTCTGGGAGCGTTTGCTGCTCATGGGTTGGACGAGGTGTTTGTTGAGAAATATTCAGGTCAGACTCGAGTCGTTGCGGGAGAGACTGTTCCCCTTTCCCGAAAGTTTCTGAATGACTTCAAAACGGGGGCCGAATACCAGATGTATCACGCTCTGGCACTGCTGGCCGTTGGATTGCTGGCTCAGCGTCGGCCGTCAAAGTCGCTGACTGTGGCTGGCGTTTCGTTCACGCTGGGAATTCTTCTTTTCTCGGGCAGCCTGTACGTGCTGACGCTCACGGGGGTGACCAAACTGGGGATGATCACCCCGATTGGTGGCGTGGCATTCCTCGTGGGTTGGCTGGCTCTTGCCATCGAAGTGGCGAGTGATTCCCGTAATCTTGCCTCAGTCCCTTCCGACTGAAACCCAAGTTGGCTAATTTTGGCGGAATCGCGGTTCCGTTTTTTCGGCCGTACGATTGCCGTTTGCCTTCGATACCAAGGACGCCTGCATGTTCATATTTGACGCCCATCTCGACATGGCCTGGAATGCAACCGAATGGGTTCGTGACCTGATGCTTCCGGTCGCCAAGATCCGCGAGTTTGAACAGCATTACGACAAGATCATTCCCGGGCCCTGCACCGTATCGTGGCCGGAACTGCAGCGAGGTCGGGTTGGCCTGATTATCGCAACACTGCTGCCACGACATCATCGTAAAGACAAACCGCTGACGTTTCCTCAATCGCGAGAAGCCTGCTACGCGATGGCGCACGGGCAACTTGCTTACTACCGAGCCATGATTGCTCGCGGTGTCCTGCGTGAGGTCCACAACAAAGCGACACTCGATCAGCATTTGGCAGAATGGCTCGCACTTCCCCCAGGGGAACCGGCGATCGGTCAGCCTCCGCTGGGGTTCATCCTCAGTATGGAAGGAAGTACGCCAATCCTTTATCCAGAGCAGATTGAGGACTGGTTCCGAGCCGGTTTACGATTGCTCGGCCCCGCTCACTATGGGCCGGCCCCCTATTGCTTCGGAACAGGAAGCGAAGGGGGATTCAATGAGGACGGCAAGCGGTTGCTGCGCGAAATGGATCGAGTCGGCATGTTGCTCGATGTGACTCATCTGGCTGACCAGTCATTCTGGGATGCGATGGAAATCTACCAGGGTCCCTGCATCGCCAGCCATCATAACTGCCGATCGCTCGTCCCAGCGGATCGCCAACTGACCGATGACCAGATCAAGGAGTTGATTCGGCGCGGTTCGGTGATCGGTGCGGCGTTCGATAACTGGATGATTCGCCCCGGCTGGAAAATCGGTGTTTCTGATCCTTCGACAGTGCAGATGACGCACATCGTTGACCATATTGACCACATCTGCCAGCTGGCAGGAAATGCCAACCACTGCGGCATCGGTTCGGACCTCGATGGAGGTTTTGGCAAAGAGCAATCGCCTTCGGATCTCGATACCATCGCCGATCTGCATAAGATGGCCGACCTGCTGACTGCGCGTGGTTATTCGAGTCAGGACGTCGAAAGAGTGATGTGGCGCAACTTTGTCGAATTCTTCCAGCGCGTCTGGAAATGATCCGGTTGTAACTCTTTCTCCTTTGGACTACGGAAGCCGAACCATGGTGTTGTGCCGTGCAGGAATGATGGTGGCAATCTGTCTGTCTCTGATGTGGAAAGCGGACACAATGATGATCGCGGCAGAATCGGTGGGGATTGAGATCATTGCCCATCGAGGGGCATCGCATGACGCCCCTGAGAATACGATGCCCTCGTTTCAACTGGGATGGGAGCAGCAGGCCGATGCCGTGGAACTCGATATCATGCTGTCGAAGGATGGCAAGATCGTCGTGATCCACGACAAGGACACCAAGCGACTGGGGGGAGTCGACCGTCCGGTTGTCGAACAGACCTTTAAGGAACTGCGCAGCCTGGATGTCGGTCGCTGGAAAGATGCTCGCTTCACGGGGACTCGCATTCCGACATTGGGCGAAGTCCTGGCGACGATCCCAACCGGAAAGCGTCTTTACATCGAGATCAAATGTGGTGAAGAGATCCTTCCCGAATTGAAGCGCGAGCTTGCTGCGGCCAATCGCCCTGCGGCACAAACGGTTCTGATCAGCTTTTCGTCCAAGGTGATGGCGGCGGCGGAAAAGCAGTTTCCTGAACTGGAAACTTACTGGATTGTCGACATCAAACCCAACCCCAAGACTGGCAAGCTTGCGGCCAAGTCAGAAGATCTGATCCGTGACGCGAAAGCGGCCGGGGTCGATGGTCTCGATCTTTCCGCGCACGAAACAATCGACCTTGCCTATGCCTCCAAAATTCGGGACGCGGGGTTGAAGCTGGCTGTCTGGACAGTGAATGATCCCAAACTGGCTCGACTGATGATCGATGCTGGCGTCCAGGGACTGACAACGGATCGGCCCGGCTGGATGCGCGAACAATTGCGGAATTGAGCCTGCCGATTACGGTTGTTGATGGAGTCAAAAGTCGTCGGAGGACTTTCCCCGTTTCTCTCCCGAAGTCAGGAGGCGAGCATGCGATTTCTCACGATCATTGGCGCGTTGCTGTTTTCATATGTGGGACAGGGGCTGACAGCCACGGCTGCCGACGTTGACTGGTCGCTGCAAAATCAGGGTCAGACGGGGCCACACGATGGGGCGACCCTGATCCATCTCCCCGCGACAAAACAATTCCTGCTGGTCGGTCCCGGCCAACGCGAATGGAAAGGGACAGAGCGAAAAGGAGCTTTCGTTCAAGTTTTCGATCCAGTCAAAAATGCCTGGTCAGACTTCGCCGAAGGTCCCGCCGCAATACCTGAGATCCATCCGTACTATCAGACGGCGTATGATTCCGTTGGCGATGTTGTCTACTGTCTTGGTGGCGGTTCAACACTTTTTGAATTTCATGTCAGAGACAAAAAGTGGGTTGCAAGTGATCCGGTCGATGAACTCGCCGACCTGAGCTGGCAAAGTGTGGCGTGCGACCCGGTCGGTCGAAGGTTGATTGTCGTTGGTTCTGACAAGCGAGTCGACAATCTGGGCTGGATGCGAACAGTCGTTCTCGACCTGACGACTGGAAAGTGGAAGCGTATTGCAGATCCCCAGGGCAAATTGCAGGAAGAACATCGGCAGGCCGTTGAAGCGATCGCATCGGTCGCAAAACTAATTGGCCATATTCGTCTGGTCTGGTTCCGGGATCCGAAGGGTGAAGGGACTGAGGCTGAGCGAGCGGATCTTGTTCAGCAGGTGGGGCGGTTGAAGGGGACCGTTGCCCTGAAGCCGCATGCTGAAAAACTGGACTCACTCGCGAAATTGCTCGCCGAAAAGCGGCTTCTCGATGGCTTGCGGTCTGCCAAATCGTTACAGCGCAAGGTCGAGGAATCGGCTGAAGCCAACTATCCTGTGCCGTGCTCGCGCCGGAATTCGCCATTCGTCTTTGACCCGAAGAATAATGTCTGTCTGCTGTTTGGTGGTGATCATGAAGACTATCTGATGAATGACACCTGGCTGCTGGATCTCGATAAGGCATCGTGGCGTCGAGTTTCACCCGCAGAAAGCCCCAGCCCCCGGGCTGGCCATGCTTTGCAATACCTTGCCGGTTGCGGACAGATCGCGATGTACGAAGGTTACATCGCCTCGAACAACACCGACTACGGCGCTCGTCCCTGGATTCCACTCAATCCAGTCCAATTGTGGCTTTACGACGTCAGGTCCAATCAGTGGAGACTCAATCGGACCTGGCCATTACCAGCCAAGGGAGAACCGACGGGGCCAGGAGCGACCGCTCACTTTGATGGCTATGCCGCAGAATGGTATTCGCCACCGGCATTGGCATCGAATGAGGCTGACGAACTGCTGCTGGTTTCCCATGCCCGTGATGACAAACGGGGGTCTGCAACGTGGAGATTCGTGTTAGACCCGGCAAAGTCCGAAACGGATTCCCGCGAAAAACTGGTCGCCGGATCTAACCAACGCCTGTACCGCACCGAATTGTTCCGTGCCGACTATTGTGAAGTGGAGGATTCGCCCGCTGCGACCGGACTGGATTCACTTCCCGTCAATCAATGGGTCAAGCTGCCCTCGCCACCACGCAATCCCTGTTACGGGTGTCGAGGCCGCGACTGGGGAACTTCGGTCTGGGATCCTGTCCGAGAGCAGATTCTGCTGTGGGGTGGGGGCCATTGTGTCCGTTCGGCCAGTACCGTTACGCACTACTCGCCCGTCTCAGGTCGATCTGTCGAAGGATTCGATGCCGACGAACCCTATGGAGCCAACGGTGGTGGCGGGTTTGATTCGTCGCTCCTCAATCGCCCGTGGGTCAGTGTCCACAATTATAAGCATTATGCCTACGATCCGACCTCGGGGATGATGGTCTCTGGCCGCGGTTATCTGTATGACCCGCAACAGATGGACTGGCAGCGACTCGAGAAGAAACCGTTACCCTATCGCTTCGAATGGGGTAGTACAGTTCTTGCCTCATCACCGCATGGTGTTGTCGCCTGGGCCAGAAAGACTTCCGGTGAAGACGCTGGTCTGTGGCTTACTGCCAAGGGGAGTGATTGGGTTGATTTGGAACCGACATCACGGCTGTTCGTCCCGTGGTGTGATTCGCATGGGATGGTCTACGATTCCAAACGTGATCGCATTCTGATCAGTAGCGTTGGCGGCAGCTATGGCAAGGCGAGCAACGGAACTCTGATGAGTTTCAATTTCAAGACACGTGCGCTGGAGGTGATTTCTCCCGCGAATCCGGAACTCGGCAAAACGAACTGTGCCAGGGAACTTGCATACGTTGATCATGCTGACTGGTTGTTGATCGGTCACAATGTGCAGCGGGGTGATCCCAAGACCGGCAAAACGCTGACGCGAATCTACGATTGCACTGCCAATAAATACTTCCTGCTCGATGCCGGGCCTGTTCCCGACGGTTACGGGGCCGGTTGGATGTACGATGCGATACGCAAACTGACCTATTCCTTTACGACGGGGGGCGAGGCGTGGGCGATTCGAATCGAACCTAAGACCGCTCGACGAATTGAAGAGTGAACATGTGACACCGCTTCTTCCTTGACGTAGTCGGCCGAATCGCGAACATGGCAGCCGCTGATTTTCTTTTCTGATGATGAAGTTCCCGGAGTTTTCAGATGTCACGGACTGACGACTTGTATTCCGAACTGACCCGACTGTTGCGCGAAGCGGCAGTTCTGGGGTCTTGCAGCAATGTTCTCGGCTGGGATGAGCAGACATATATGCCCCGCGGCGGGGCCGAATTTCGTTCTGAACAACTCGGAATGCTCGCTGGACTGACGCACGAACGAGCCACCTCACCCCGAATTGGCGAATTGTTGTCGGAGTTGGAATCGTCAGGTGATCTGGGTGACCCCGATGACGATCGCGCGGTGAACGTCCGCGAAGCTCGACGAAGTTACAATCGGGCGACGAAACTTCCACGACGTCTCGTGGAAGAATTGTCGCGCACAGTCCCGTTATCACAACAGACCTGGGTGAAAGCTCGCGAAGACGCCGAGTTTCCCGTGTTTCTTCCCTGGCTGGAGAAAATGATCGGCCTGAAGCGTGAAGAAGCCCAGGCGATCGGTTACGGAGACGGCGTTCCTTACGATGCCTTGCTGGATGACTATGAGCCGGGAATGACTGCCGCCGAGGTTTCCCGAGTCTTCGGACCTCTGCGTGACGAACTGGTCAAACTCGTTTTCGCGATCCAGCATTCGCCGAAGCATCCCAATATCGAAATTCTGAATCGACATTATCCGAAGACGCCGCAAATCGTGATTTCGGAAGCTGCGTCGCGGATGATCGGGTTTGATTTTACGCGAGGCCGCATTGATGCTTCGGCGCATCCTTTCTGCAGTGGGTTCGGACCGGGCGATTGCCGCTTGACGACGCGTTACCACGATCACCATTTTCCTTCAGCGTTTTTCGGTGTCCTGCATGAATCAGGGCACGGCATTTATGATCAAGGCCTGCCGACGGACAGCTTTGGACTCGGAATTGGTCAAGCCGACTCACTCGGCATCCACGAATCGCAGTCGCGAATGTGGGAAAACTTTGTTGGCCGCAGCCGGTCGTTCTGGAATTACATGTTTCCCACGGTGAGGGAAGCTTTTCCTGTGGCGCTGGGTGACGTGCCGTTCGACGATTTCTATTTTGCAATCAACGACGTCCGTCCCTCGTTCATCCGAGTCGAAGCAGACGAAGTCACCTATAACCTGCACATCATGCTGCGGTTTGAATTGGAACAACTGCTGGTTGCTGGCGACTTGAAGCCTGCCGATGTGCCAGGCGTCTGGAACGAAAAGTTCTCGCAATATTTCGGCTTGACGGTCCCGAACGATTCGCAAGGTTGCCTGCAGGACATTCATTGGAGTGCAGGACTGTTGGGCTATTTCCCGACATACGCATTAGGGAACATGTATTCCGCTCAATTCTTCGAAGCCGCGCGACGTGATCTGGGAGATCTGGATGCCGCTTTCGCCAAGGGCCAGTTCCGGCCGCTCAAGCAATGGTTGAACGAAAAAATTCATTGCCATGGCAAGCGATATCCCGCCAAACGACTTGTGGAAATCGTGACTGGACAATCGCTTTCCCACGGACCGCTGGTGACTCATCTCAAAACAAAGTTCGGCGAACTCTATGGCGTGTAATTCTTCGGACGATCCGTGGTATCGCATTCAATTCCTTGTCATTTCATCGGCGTCTGATTGATGTCTGTTCTTACAAATGACTCGCGTGAGATGATCCTGCTGGGGACCGGAACCAGTCATGGTGTGCCGCTGATTGGTTGCCATTGTCCGGTCTGTCGTTCGACGAATCCACGCAACAATCGGACCCGGACGGGCGTTGCGGTGAGCACCGGGGAGGGAACCTTCCTGATCGATACGTCGCCTGAGTTGAGAATCCAACTGCTGCGAGAACGAATCGACGTGGTGCATGCGGTCATTTACACGCACAGTCATGCTGATCATCTTTTCGGACTGGATGATCTGCGATTGTTCGGATATCGGCTGAAGCGGGCGATTCCCCTCTATTGTGAGGAAATTGTTGAAAACCAGATTCGCGCGGCATATTCCTACGCGTTTACTCCTCTATCGCCCGACCTGCATTATGGCGCCCTGCCACAACTGGAGTTCCGACGGATTGGATTGGAACCCTTTGAACTGCTCGGCGTTCAAGTTCAACCGATCCGATTGATTCACGGCAAGCTTCCGGTACTGGGATTTCGGGTGGGAAATGTCGCGTTCTGTACGGATGTCAGCTTTATCCCCGATGAGAGTTGGCCACTGCTGGAGGGCGTCGATGTGCTGATCATCGACGCCTTGCGGGACGAACCGCATGCAACTCACTTTGGAATTCCACAAGCGCTCGAAGCGATTGAGCGGGTCAAACCAAAGCGAGCCTACTTGACTCACATTTCGCATTACCTGGAATATACGGAGACGAATGCTCGACTTCCGGCCGGTGTAGAACTGGCCTATGACGGGCTAAGGATCTCGTTCTGATCGAAAAACATCTCGGCCTAATCGACATCGCATTTTCCTCGCACCAATGTTCTCGTGCGTGAAATTACCAGTTTCGCGAGGATTGGTTCGGGCGAGTCTTCGCTGGTTTACTCGACGGCAAACTCGTACTATGTTACTCGCTTATCCCGCATGTACGGGACGTAATGCCTGGACGTTGTCGATCCAGAGCGCACACGCTGTCTGCTGGTCGAGATCGACTCCCGTGACAAACCAGCGGCCGAGGCGGTTACGGATCCTGCGGACCTTGATACGTCGCTCAACGGTCTCGATCCGGTAGAAATACGAACGACCAGGTTCCAACGGGGTATTGTCGAATTGCATGGCTTGACCTCGTTTCGAAAGAAACCGAGGGCACGATTCTGGCAACGCTGAGAGCAGCGTCGGCGGCCACCATGATGCGAGAGTTGGGCAGGAGCGGAATTCCATCACCCCCGGCGCATCACCCATGTTCTGAACTTCGTCACGGCATTTATCGTCACGAATCAACTACCAACTGAAAAGGATCCGCCAAATGTTGCGGCTGCGATACGTCTCTGATCATTTTGTCAGCAATGCAACGAATATCGGATGTCAGGAGGAGACCTTCGGTCGGGCGTTTCGGCGGGGTCGGGAGACCCGCGCCGAACGAAGAACCAGGAACAAAGAACCAAGTACGAAGAACCAGGAACAAAGTTCATTTCACGCCGGGATTACGGCAACAGCTTCGATCTCAATCAACCAGTCGGGGCCAACGAGAGCCGAAACTCCAACGAGCGTACTGACTGGTGGCGTCTCGGCAGAAACGAAACGGCTGCGGACTTCGCGTAAAATCGGTACGTGTTCAGGTCGCAATCCGACAACAAACAGACTGGTCTTTACGACGTTGCGAAAGGTGGTGCCGGAGGCGATCAGCGCTATTTCAATATTGCGAAAGACTTGCTCCGTCTGAAGTTTCAGATCACCTTTTCCGACGAGTTCGCCTCGCTCGTTGATACTCACCTGCCCGGAAATGTAGATCGTTTTCCCACCCGTGACACTTGCCACATGCGTCCAGCCGTAGGTCGGGCAAAGCAGCGGGGGATTGAGATATTCTACATTCATGAATTTTAACTCCTGCAAGCATGAACATTACGACACGGCTACTCCGACGCCGTATTTCGTCGCCGCTGCTTCGTACTCGCTGATAGCTTCGGGAAGCAGTTTCGCCAGGTTTTCAGCTCGAGTTTCGTCGGAGGGGTGAGTTGATGCGTACCAGGGCGTTTGTGTTGCCCCTTTTTTTGCTCCGCTGAACCGTTGCCAGAACTTTGGGGCTTCGTTGGGGTCATATCCCGCCTTGGCCATCAAGTGAATTCCCATCTCGTCCGCTTCCGATTCGTGGAAACGGCTGAACGGCAACATCACCCCATATTCGGCACCGACGTTGTAGGCGTTCAAAGCCAACTTTTCCTGATCGGCGGTCATTTTCACGCCCAGGTATTTCGCGAGAGCAATTCCGTTGGTTCCAACCTTTTCCTCCACCATCTGCTGGCTCATGCGTTCGCCGCCATGCCGGGCGAGAGCGTGAGAGATTTCGTGAGACATCACCACTGCAACGCCTGCCTCATTCTCGCAGACAGGAACGATTCCTTCATAGAAAGCCACTTTGCCTCCGGGAAGACAGAACGCATTCTGCGTTTTATCGGCAATGACGGCGAATTCCCACGCATAGTCCCCACGTTCAGAAACCGCGGCTAGCCGTTTACCGACCCGCTCCACGATTTCAACGTACGCCTTGTTCGTGGAGAGAGTGTTCTTCTTGCGAATATCTTCAAACGCAGTCAGCCCCATCTGCTGCTCCTGAGTTTCAGGGACCAGCGTCAGTTGGCGACGATGTGTGATGGGTGTTTGACGACATCCACAGTGAGCGATTCCGAAGACGGCGGAGGCGGACAGTCCCAGTTGGGCCAGGAACTGTCGGCGAATGATCCCTTCGTGTTTTGAGTCAACGACTTCCCGAAAATGATGCTCTGAACGCATGCACTCTTCCTTGAGTGGCGAGTGGCGTGGATTCGACAACAGGAACAATTCGACAATCCGTCCCACGCCGCTCGGTGACTTTGAATCTTGACGGACGACTGAAACCCACGAAAGAGCAATCGGCATTTTCCGGAAATGCGGGACAGTCGACGGCGACATTTTTCGGACTCACCGGCATTGGATGCCGAAGGGGTGCGGCAATCGTTGCCGACTCCCGACCGCACTGAAACGCCCGACCTCGAGTCTCCTGCTCCAACGAGGAGATTCAACCACAGGGGACACGGAGGAAGAGGTCTGTCCTGTAGCGATCATCCGCGTACCCGCAGATTCAGGGTGAACCCAATGATGTGTGCATCGAAATCAACGTTTGGTTGGCACTCACCACTGAATTCTCAAAGCCGCCGTACAGCGGCACATCAAACTCGGTGGAATTTCCGTGATACGCTGGGACACCCGGCCAACTTCGTACTTCCGCAGAATGCTGCAAAAAACACAGAGTTGGGATCGAACGCATGCCGATTCATTGATATACTGCGTCTGCTGAGTTTGCCTGTTTTCACGGGCTACAAGAAACTGATCGCAAACTCTGTAGTGACATTGGTTTGCAAGCAATGTTTGGTGAGCGACCAACAGGGGCGGCAGTTGTAGTTCTTGAGCGGTCGCTCGAATCGGGTTGAGGGCACTGCCCTCAGAAGGGGAGTCGTTTCATGCTGACAGTACAAGGTCGACCAGACAACGGTTCGTTCTGTGACCGATTAAGTCGTCGAAACTTCCTGCAGATCGGAACGCTTGGCCTGGGCGGCCTGACACTCCCTCAATTGCTGCGAGCCGAATCAGGATCTGGCAGCCGAAATTCGGTGAAGTCCGTCATCATGATCTACCTGGTGGGCGGTCCTCCTCACCAGGACATGTTCGATCTGAAACCTCAGGCACCCCGGGAAGTGGCTGGTCCGTGGCGTCCGATTGAAACGAATGTCCCCGGGTTCGAAATCTGTGAAGCATTCCCGCTGCTGGCAGGAATGGCAGACAAGTTCTCGATCATCCGTTCGCTGGTCGGGAATCAGGCCGATCACGATGCGATTCAGGTCTTCAACGGGCATCATCCTCGCAACCCGAAGCCCTCGGGAGGGTGGCCACAGTTTGGTTCGATGGTTTCCAAGGTGATGGGACCGGCCAACATCGCGACCCCGCCGTACATCAGTCTTTGCTACCAGTGTACTCACGGCCCCTACAATGAACCTGGGCCGGGTTTCCTGGGGGCGGCGCAGGCTCCGTTTCGGCCGATGGGGCCGACGAAAAGTGACATGGTCCTGAATGGTGTGACATTGGAACGACTTGGCGACCGCCGGTCGCTGATGCGAAGTTTCGACCAGTTCCGACGGGATGCGGACCACACGCGCATGATGGAGGGAATGGATCATTTCTCTGAGCAGGCCATGGGCTTGTTGACTTCGTCAAAGCTGGCAGAAGCTCTTGATTTGTCGAAAGAAGACCCGCGGACGGTCGCTCGGTATGGAACCGGAGACCCCAAGGTCTTCATGGACGGCAACGGCGCACCTCGGGTGCCTCAGAGCCTGTTGATGGCCCGACGCCTGGTCGAAGCGGGGGCACGCGTCGTAACACTCAACTATAGCAAGTGGGATTGGCACGGTGGCCTCAATGCCGAAGGACGCGCCAATAACTCGATCTTTCTGCGTGAAGAAGAAGACTTTCCGGTCTTCGATAAATGTGTCAGCGCGTTGCTGGAAGATCTCCACCAGCGGGGACTCGACCAGGATTGCTCCGTCCTGATCGCCGGTGAATTTGGACGAACGCCGAAAATCAGTGCTCAGGTTGGGCGTGACCACTGGCCGCAAGTGAACTGTGCATTGCTGGCCGGAGGTGGCATGAAGCATGGTCAGGTGATCGGAGCCACCGATCGCCTCGCTGGCGAAGCGGTGTCCCGACCTGTCACGTTTGGCGAAATCTACTCAACGCTGTTCCATAACCTCGGGATCGATGCCTCGCACGCGACGATCCAAGACCTGAATGGTCGTCCGCAGTATCTGGTGGAAGACGCTGCCAAGCCAATTTCCGAATTGATTTGATCAGTGATGAATTGGCGGAATGGTATGCGAAGCCTGTGCACCTGCGCTCAGTGGATATCGTCCCACCGGCGGATGCGACAGGATTGGCAATCGTTCATTTCGTAATGGCACCAACTACAACATGCAGGGGGCGCCTGGCAGATAAATGCACGCATATTGACGGCACTTGGCACAAGCTGGTGAATAATCTGAGCTACGTGACTTGCTGCTTAAGAATTGTCGGCACTATTTCCGCTGATCCATCTTGCAATCCGGGTCAATCGGAACCGAAGGGCCGACTTGGTCTACGGGATGAGTGAAGACGTACTTCCAGACTGATTCGTGGATGAACTTTCCGGCAGCATCTTTTCCCGCCGAGCCACCCGGGACGACGGTTGTATGGGCTCGATTGGCGTCGTTTTTCACGTCGCTCGTTGTAATCAGTCGACGCGAGTTGCCATACGGCGGTTTGATTTCATCAACGTTGACGATGGGGCCGTATTCTTGCAGTTTCAGCAACTGCCATGAACGGCAGTAGTGATCTGCCACCCAACCACCATCCAGAACATGTGTGAATCCAAAAAAGCGGTATGACGGAGTGGCCGACGGTAGTCCCTGCCACATTTCCGTATTGTCCCGTGGCCCCGAAAACATCACGACGCGATCGACTTTCTGATGAATCGCGAATCGTGCGGCGGTCGTGCTGCCGTGTGAGATTCCTGCCAGGATCACCTTATCCCAATTCAGCCCCTTTCCATCGGCAGCAACAAACTGCTGCCACTTTCCCTGGGGATTCTCTTTCGACAACCATTTAACGAACTGAAAGGCTCGCTCTGACATGCCGTCCGGTTTGGGAATTGAAACGATCGGGCTGTGATCTTCTCCGGTGGCTGCTTCGAGTCGGATTTTACCGAGGCTCTGGCCATCATTCAGCTGCTCTTTGGTCAGGCCTGAAAACCAGCGATTCGCATAACTGACTTGAATACCATGTAAACCGTAGCCGGAGATACGTTCAAACAATCCGGCATTATGATCCATCAGCCAGATCACCAGTTTGCCCTGCTGGGCAACTCGCGTATCGACGACCGCGTGCTGCAGGTCGAGGACCTTTCCTTTATCGTCCTTGAAAACAAACCCAATCTCGGGATGCTCGCGCGTTCGCGAATCGATTTCACTGGCACGTCGCGAGATGTCAAATCGTTGCTTGGCAGGCTCGACCGCGCGAGCAACGTTGACCAGCGAGATCAGGCACATCGCGATCAGGAGCAGTTTGTGATTCATTTGTTATCCTGGGATTGAGCGAAAATCGCATGGCATCATAACCCGTCGGACGACGGATTTCAGCCGGTTGCAATCAGCGGTCGAGGGATCTGGGATCACGTCAATTTTCTTTAGTCCCTGCAATATGGGCAGTCCCCCAATGCGGGCAGTCCCCCAATGCGGGCAGCCGTCCGCGCAGCCTTGCCCCAACTGGAACAAGGAATCGGCGTCTTCGAAATTGCTGTTGGGAGCCACTTCAGATTCGTCGGAACTGCAACCTCACTAGCTAGGTGAGGTTGCCAAAACGGACGATCAATACTCGTTCGCTTCCCCACCTGCGTCGTCGAACTGCTGGAACTTCTTTTCGCTGACCTGACGAATCCGACGCTCGTTCACTTCCTGCAGCAGTTTGGCGATTGCTTCGTCGATCGACATTGCTCCCAGATCACCGTCAATCCGGTCACGCAGGCTGACGGTCCCGTTCTCCTGATCTTTACCGCCGACGACCGCCATGTACGGAATCAGTTCCACCTGGGCATCTCGAACCTTGGCGTTGATCTTGGTCCCTCGCAAGTCTGTTGCCACGCGGAACCCTGCAGCACGGAAGCGAGCTTCCACTTGCTTCGCGTAACCTTCAAATTTGTCGCTGATCGACATCACGCGGACTTGTTCTGGAGCCAGCCACAAAGGGAATGCTCCGGCGAAGTGTTCAATCAACATCCCGGTAAACCGCTCCATCGAACCGAACGGAGCACGGTGAATCATCACCGGACGGTGAGTCTGGTTGTCAGCGCCGACGTATTCCAACTGGAATCGTTCGGGCAGGTTGAAGTCCAGTTGCACAGTTCCCAGTTGCCATTCACGACCAATACAGTCGCGGACCATGAAGTCGGTCTTCGGACCGTAAAACGCTGCTTCTCCTTCACACTCGACAAAGGTCATCTGCATGTCCTGCAGCACCTGCCGCAACGAATTCTGGGCGTTTTCCCAGCCTTCATCCGAACCGACGTATTTGTCTTTGTTCTTCGAATCGCGGCAGGACAATTGCACTCGATAGTCATTCAGGCCAACGGCACCCAGAACGAACTTGACGAGTTCGATAGTCTGCTTGAATTCTTCGGTCACCTGATCAGGAGTGACGAACAAGTGTGCATCGTCCTGAGTTAATCCACGGACGCGAAGCATTCCGTTCAACTCACCCGATTGCTCATGACGGTAAACGGTTCCAAATTCTGCCAGCCGGACCGGCAGATCTCGGTAACTGCGTTGCTGAGCCTTATAGATTTGCACGTGATGCGGGCAGTTCATCGGCTTGAGCAGATAACGTTCCTGCTGCTTTTCCCAGGTCCGCAGGACTTCGATCTTCTGTTCGTTGGAGCCTGTGACCGGAAAGTTCGACAGGTCAGCACCGGTCAACTGCGCACTGGCCAGCAGATGTGCTTCCTGTTCTGAACTCAGGTCATTTTCGCGCAGCTTACGAATCCAGAAGTCGACCAGTTGTCCACCATCGTGCCCAAACAACGGCGCGAACTGCGAATCGCGGTAATACGGGAAGTGACCGCTGGTCTCGTACATTTCGACCCGGCCAATGTGCGGGGAATAGACCGGCTGGTATCCGCGAGCGACCAGTTCCTTCTTAATGAAGTCTTCCAGAATCGATCGGATGGTCGCTCCCTTGGGCAACCACAGGCAAAGCCCCTGACCGACTTCCTGGCTGATGGTGAACAAGCCCAATTGCTTTCCAAGGACACGGTGATCACGACGCTTCGCTTCATTCACCTGATCCAGATAGGCATCCAGATCTTTCTGTGAAAACCAGGCAGTTCCGTACAGTCGTTGCAACTGCTTGCCGCTGGCGTCACCCTTCCAATAGGCTCCTGCAATCGACAACAGCTTAAACGCCTTGACCCGCTTGGCATCGGGGATATGGGGGCCTCGACACAGGTCCACAAATTCGCCCTGGCGATAAAAACTGACAGTCGGATGAGACGCCAACCCGGTCTGGATGTGTTCGACCTTCAGCTTTTGCGACATGCCATCGACCAGTTGCAGTGCTTCGTCACGGTCGCAGATGAAGCGTTCGAAGGGCTCTGCAGCTTCGACGATCTTCTGCATTTCCGCTTCAATCCGCGGGAAGTCGTCTTCGCTGATCTTGTGATCGCACGCGATATCGTAGTAGTAGCCATGTCCGGTGGTCGGACCGAACGCCAGTTCGACTCCCGGCCACAGCCGCATGACGGCGCGAGCCATGATATGAGCACAGGAATGACGCAGGATTCCGAGCGACTGCGGGTCTTTTTCGGTGAGCAGTTGAACGGGAATTGGCCGTTCGGTGGTGACTTCGGCGAGCGGTCGCATCAGATCGACAGTCGTTCCGGCGACGACGGCCCCCACGGCGGCGGCGGCGAGCCGCGGGCTGATGGCTTGAGCGACATCCATCGCAGTTGCGTGTTCTGGATGCTCGACAACGGAACCGTCCGGCAGGCGAATCGAAAGCATGGCTTCAGGCAATCCTCAAACAAACCAAAGTATTGGCACGCCACTGACTTCGGGGCGAAGCCATCGGTTTATACGGACTGTCGCCCACAGCGTCAACCAGCGACTTCGCGTGAACCGACGCAAATGTAAGAGTCGATTTGTGACAGAGAGGTTCGCGGACCCCGCAACGCGATCGCTATTTGGTGTCTGAGTGAGGAGACGAGGTGGCCATGCAGGGCCAGCGCCCACTAAGTTGTTTTGCCGCATAGGACTTCGAGGAGGAAGTT